>DIUH01000432.1:6515-13910 GCA_002428205.1 Planctomycetaceae bacterium UBA6163 | reverse complement strand
TATCCAAGGTCAGCAAACCGATCGCCGTTGTGGTCGATCATGTCGAAGCTTATGCAGGAATCATCACCTTGCTTGTGATTCGTTACATGGCCACTTCTTCCCAAGGAATTCCTGCGGAAAGTGATCCTGTTTTGCAAGCTGGCATCGTTTCATTCTCGCTCGAAGCACTCTTATACATCGCGATGATTGTGAATGTAATCGTGATCAACAGCGTCAAGTTCTTCTTCGAATTCCTGATATGGATAACGCCGATTCCATTATTAGATGCCTGTTTCGAAGTGGCTAACAAAACGGCCTGTGCGGCATTGATCTCGATCTATGCATTCAGTCCTACGCTAGCCACCATTTTTAACTTGATCTTATTTGCCGGGTGCCTGGTGGTATTGCGTTGGGCAAACCGTCGCGTCAAATACGTTCGACATATGATCTTTGATTCGATTTGGCCGGTGTTGAGTCGAGGGTATGGCGATCCGCGACATGACGAATTGGTTGTGTTTCCGAGTACGGATTGGAACGGGTTTGCGACGCGGACTTGCTTGACGCTGTTGCGTGGGCAAGACGGGTGGGTGCTTCGCCAGTCACGCTTGTTTCGGTCGCCGATGGATTTTCCATTGCCACAGGATGTCCGATTTCGGATCGAACAAGGTTGGATGGTCAATGTGTTGGAGATCGTGACGAACGAGCCGATCAAAATGTCATTCAGCCGCAGATACCAGCGGCGCATCGACGATTTGGCTCGGCGAATCGGCGCGGACATCGGTTTACAGTCGGTACCGTGTTCGCTAGCCACGGCAAAGGCAGAGTTTTCATAAACCGATTGCGCCGTTGAGCCTGTTTTCCCGGCTTCGATCTGATAAAATGCGAGGTTCTTCTGCAGGGCTGAAGCCCTCTAGCCTACTCCCCCACTTCCTCTGATTCGAAAGAAACCCCATGCGATCTTTATGGAACACCTCGCCAGCTATCGCCGTGATAGCGGTCATCCTGATACTTTCCGGCACGGTGACTGCGAAAGGCCCGGCCTATACCGATGCCGCGGAAGCCGGAATCGATTATCAGATTCAAGGTGAGTACGCAGGTTCCATCGCGACCGAAGAAGGCGATGTCACCTGGGGCGCTCAAGCGATCGCGCTGGGTGACGGCAAGTTTGATTTGGTCGGCTACAAGGGCGGCTTACCGGGGGCCGGATGGCAACGTGGCGACGACACCATGAAGTTTTCGGGCGAAATGAAGGACGGCAAGAAGGCTGTGTTCCAATCCGATAACAGCACCATCGAAATAGCGGATGGGAAATTATCGGTGCTGGTCGGTGGCAATACGGTTGCAACCTTGGACAAGGTCGATCGGACAAGCCCGACAATGGGCATGAAGGCTCCCGCAGGGGCAACCGTGCTGTTTGATGGGACTTCGACCGATGCATGGGAAAACGGCGAAATCGTCCATGGCAATCTGCTGGGCGCGACCAATGCATCGACAAAAGAAAAGCTGGGCGATCATACGTTACACGTCGAGTTTCGCACACCGATGATGCCTAAGGATCGTGGGCAAGCACGAGGCAACAGCGGCGTGTACATGCAAGGCCGATATGAGTTGCAAGTCTTGGATTCGTTTGGCTTAGATGGCAAGAACAACGAATGCGGCGGGATTTACACCATCGCCCAACCAATCGTAAATATGTGTCTGCCGCCGCTGGCTTGGCAGACTTATGATATCGACTTCACGGCCGCGAAGTATGAAGGCGACAAGAAAGTCAAGAATGCTCGTGTTACGATCAAGCATAATGGAGTTGTGATTCATGACGACCTGGAATTGCCTAATGGCACTCCGGGTTACAAGCCAGAAGGGCCCGGTGACGAATCTTTGTTTCTGCAGAACCACGGCGACCCGGTAGCATTTCGGAACATCTGGGTCGTCAAGAAGTAATTCTGATTAACGAATCCGGTTCAAACAGAAAAGCCTCACACTTGTTTAAAGCGTGGGGCTTTTGTTTTAATCGTCTGTTTGCGGACTTCCGGCAAAGCCCACTATCGCCGAGTGCGAAACGATGCGGGTACGCTGCGGTACGGTGCTTGGGGCGATTTATTCTGGGCCGCTGCTGCCTTCGTCTCACCCACATCCGATACCGGTAGAATGTCCTGACGTACATCAGGAAACTTACTGGCTTCGTCACGCTGGACCAACTTGCCATCAGCCGCCCACTGGGACCAAACGCCCATTTGTTCGCCTCGGGCATATTCGCCAAGCAACATTTTCATCCCGTTGGGATACCACCAAGCCCAAGTGCCCGTCATCGCGCCATCGGCATAAATACCTTTGCTTTGCAGTTGACCCGACGGATACCACCACTGGAACTCGCCAACGGGTTGATTGTGAATGAATTGTCCTTCAACGCTCTTGGTTCCGTTGGCATGCCAACCGACCAAGGTTCCGTGTCGCAGTGGTTCCCCGGTTGGCAATGCTTCGGTCATGATTTGTGAGTTCCACCAATCGT
The DNA here is from genome assembly GCA_002428205.1 of Planctomycetaceae bacterium UBA6163. Classification (GTDB taxonomy): domain Bacteria; phylum Planctomycetota; class Planctomycetia; order Pirellulales; family Pirellulaceae; genus UBA6163. The sequence continues at coordinate 11,422 of DIUH01000432.1, read as the reverse complement.
GTGAAACGAATTGCTCCCCGTCAGCAATCAGGAATGATTCTTCCAATCGTTTCTTAGTCCTCCGGTCTGGATCATACCAAACCGTTCGCGACTTCAGCACCTTGCCCTGATAGTACATGAACTTCTCAGGCTCTTTTTGCGCTGATAAGAACCGCGTCGCCGGACCATCGGGAACCCCATTGCGGTAATTCATTTCGCGAACCGCTTTCCCGCGACTGTTCAACCAAACCGACGCACCGGACCGAACGTTATTTTCAAACTGCCACACCGCGACTGCGTTTCCAACCGAATCGGCTAGCGTCCAATCGCCCTCAATCTTTCCACTGACGAAGTTCGCTTCGGAATGAAAAGGGGGCCGAAATCCCGGATCAATCGTGTCGGCGATTCGCTGTGCGGTTGCAACCGGAATCGTTTGTTTCCAGACCCCATCTAATTTTCCCATCCGAAAGTTACCCGTTCGGATGATTGCCCCCTTGGCATCGTATTCTTTGTAAAGTCCGTGATTTACAAGATTACCGGTCTCATCTTCGGCGACCCACCGTTCGATCTGAATTTTCCCATCGGGTGTGCGTTGTTGCAGAAGTTCAGCCGTCACTACCTGCTCCGCCGTCGTTTGTCCGATTGGCGTGTTGACCGGCATCACCACTGTTTGGAAATCGGAATCTTCGATCGTTATCGAGTCCGATCGAAGGCCATTTTCGTTGTGTGCGACCCGTATCGATCGTTCGACCGGCACACTGGAAAGTGTTGGCAAACCGCTAAGCGATGGTGGGATCTGCGGAGGATTCAACTCTTGAGCTAGTGCGACGCACGGGGTGATTACTGCGGTTGTCAATATTACCGCGGTAGCGTAGCGTCGAATGAGATTCCGCTTTCGTCTCATTGGGAATAATCCTGAGTGAGAATTTTTTTTTTGATGGGTTAGTGAGCGGAGCACGGTTAGACTGTAGCTCCAGGAGTTGGTTTCCACGGTTGATTCGATTGGTCGTGGAAAATCGTTTCAATTGCAACAGTACTATTGTTTCGAAAGAATCTTCGATGCTTGCGTGTCGTAACCATCGCACCGCTTGTTCCGTTAATCGGGGGTTGGGGATAGAACTCCCCATACGATTTCTCGTATCGCCGGTCACAACGATCGCGCAGGGGGAGGCGGATGCGTAGACTGTAGCGACCAGCGGGTTGGCGATACCCGCCGCAAGAATACGAAACGCCGCAATCGACACTTCAAGTAATGCCGATTCCGTAATCCTGACTGCGAAATCAGAGCCCCAGTCAGCCTGTCGTCTTACGCGTGGTTTTCGGACGGCCGCATGGCAAACTTTGGCACCAATGCGGCGGCCAGGGGATCATCATCTGGGCCACAGAACCCCCAGTGCTGGCGTCTTCGCCAGCCTTCGGCGTATTGGTATTGTCCCGACATCTTTCCGACCTCGGACGAACCGTCTCGCATGGTTTGGATATAAGAATCCATCCCCTGGCTCTCGTCCAACCAGCGTTTCTGGCTGGCATGTGCGGCAAGTGCTTCGGCCTTGTGATCAAGCACCGAGGTGATATCTACAAACAGTTTTGGCCAAACGACTTCGCCCATCGGCGTTGCGTTACCGACCGGTTGCGCGTGATAGACCGTGACCGGTTCCATATAAACATCGACCGGCGGATCGCTTTCAAAGTTCGGCATGCCATGGGTGAAAGCGGCCGAGACGGCTAATCGACATGCATTCTCGTGGTCTTCCATATAGTCGACCGGCGAATGGGTCAGCACAATCGACGGCCTTGCCATCCGCACCACCGCAGCGACTTTGCGCAGCATTTCTGTGGTGTAGGCGATTTCCATGTCAGGACAAATGGGCGAATAGAAAGTCGCTCCGAGAATCTTTGCGGCCGCCTTGGCCTCTTCTAGGCGGACGGCCGCGCAGGTCGCACGGTCCATGGTTGTCGTACCGCGACAGCCGTCGGCGAGATTCATATAGTGCAAATCCCAACCAAGCTCCTTGAGCCTCAGCATCGTGCCAGCCATAACGAATTCGATGTCATCATGGTGAGCGGCTATCGCAAGAACCGACGGCATAATCAACCAACCTCTGCAATGTGNNATGTAAGCGTGAACGTGAGGGGCGCCCCGGAAATGGCAAACGGAGTTGGGGCCTTCGATTCGCCAGATGTCCCAAACTTTATCGTTTTCCAAATCGCCCTGTTGGTAGAACGCGAATCGTAACGCGTCAATTCCCCCGCCGGCTTCGATGATCGCCATCGATTCCGCACCATCCTCATCGCGGTAGGGCGACAGGATCGTCTTCAAAGCCGATTGGACCAATTCCTTTTGATCGGATGACATATCGCCGACTTTTAAGCCCGGGATGTCACCATTTTTGCCTTGTGGTTGAACTTTCGATTCTGGTGGCGCCTTGGGCAACAAGGCCGCCGCCGCTTGGTCTTTGTCCAATGCCGCGAAGACTTCGTTGACCTTCTGCGTTTGGAAGAAAAATAGATTGTCTTTGGCGCTCGATTCTTCGCCGTGGCCGTAGACGATTGGCCCGCCAAAAGCGGTTTTTTCCAGCGAATTGCCGTCGGCTCGGAGCGTCAAGTGACGCCCGGTCAGCAACCATTGGAATTGACCTTCGCCCGGCTTTCCAAAGATCGCGATGCTGTAACCGCCAAGTCCGCCGTCGTCGTATTCCATCTGATCGACAAGGCGATCGTAGCCTTCGGTGCTGGTCAATTGGCGAACAATCTTTTCGATCATCGCTCGCTGGGTGTCGCTGTAGAACTTGTTGTCGATCAGCGGCTTGGTAACGTGCCAATTGGCACCGACGCGGCTGCGCAGTGGATCGCTGAAATCGCGGCAAATCTGGCCCTTTTGATCATCGGTCAACGTCGCATAAAGTTCGCCAACAACCGATTCAGCACCGGAAGATGTTGACGGCGCAGCGAATACGCGGCCCGGAATTGAGGCTGCGGCAAGCGTCGCAGCGCTGGCACGCAAGAATGTTCTACGGCCCAGAAGCGGACCGGTGGGAACTGCGCAGCAGTTGGATGCCGAGACCGAGGTTTGACGAGTTTCGTTGTTCACGCTCATGGGACTTGCCGCCGTCGTTTTGGGGTTAACGAATGAAGTGGTCGAATCGCCGTCCGCCGATTTTCATCCGGCGCGCGGTTCAACGACATTCTAACAGTTAACGATCTGCAATGCTGGGCGGCAAATGCTTTTCGTGCTGCCAAATACCATCAGGGGTCCAACGGTCGCAGAATCAGTTGGAACCCTCGAAAACCACCTGTTTGACTGGCCTTAGAACAACCTTGCGAGTGGACAACGAGGGTGCGGCAGGTTGCAATCCGGGCGAAAATCGCGGCGGCGTCATTCGTGTTTGCGGGTCGTCTTGAAACGGATCCGGTAACGCTTCCCGAACCGGTGCCGGTGCTGACCGGGGGGTGGTACTACGACTTGGCATGGAAGGTGCGAAGCTGTCGATCCAACCATCATCTGTTGACAGATCCGGTTGCGGCGACTTTTTCTGGACCGGAGTTTCGGGGGCCGCGGGAAGTTTCGGGGTCGATAACGGCGCTGCCGTGGGCAATTCGGTTTTCGAGATTGGTGATAACTCGGCCGTGGGCAACGGCAATCGCTTTTGCTCCGGAATCGGTTCAGGCAACACTCGACGAGTCGGACGATCAAAATTTGGTTCGACTTGAATCATCGGCGGCATCGACTCAGCAGGCATTGGCTGAGCGAGTGATCCCGGTGTTTTAATCGGATGATGGGCTTCGGGTACTGCCATCTTACTGCCCAGCGGTATGTTCAGTTCATGCAGCATGATCGCGTCGCAACCATCATCACAGGACTGCGAATCGCATCCCCGTTTTACTTTGGAATGACCGAGAACGGTTTTCTCTAGCACCAGTTCAATCCCACCGGCCAGCGCGTCGAGCGTCTTGAAGATCGGCCCGCTCGGTTTGCGGTCAAAAATGCTAGGCCCATCTGATGCAATCGCCGCCGGCGCATCGNNCCACGGCCAACAAGCCCCAGCGTTTAACCTGTCGTGCGTTCATCCCGATCGTCATCGCGTCGTATCCTGACTGGAGTCGCCTATTCGTCGCCGCTGGTACCGAAAAACCGGCACAACCGCTACCACCATTCCCATGGTTCATCGGCGACGAAAAATCGTCAGGACCAGCGAAATCGGATTTCGCGGAAAAGATTACGCAAGCATCCTATATTCACTTCATCGGCGTCTGAGGACATAAACGACATCCTCGGTACCCGCGTCGACCGCAATCGGCGAATCGGCGTCATAGGTGAAGTCATAGGTTTCGACACAATCCCAGCAACCGCTGTCGGCGATCAATTGCTGCATCTGGGGCATCGTGTAACTGCGCAGTACCAAGACGTCTTCGATTCGCCATGTTCGGCTGGGGGTATGAATGTCGAACCGAATGCCAAATCGCTCGACCCGTTTGCGGCGATTCCTTTCAATTGTCCACATGTGTGTGTTGACCGCCAAATGACCTCGACGCGCCGACCAAGATTCGGTCTCGCTGGGTGCCGCCTGGGTCGGCGTTAAGTGGATCCCTAGCAAGTAAAGTCCGCCACGTCGCACCGCTTCGCCCATGCAGCGCAAGTGTCCGAGGCTGGCTTCTGCGGTCGACAAATGGCGAAAACTGTTGATCGTATTGAACGCCAAATCGTATTTTTTAGGCGTCTTAAAGTCGGCCATGTCGGCGACCCAGGTGCGTCCTTTGATCGCTTTTTTTTCCAACCTTTGGTTGCAGAAATCGATCGCCTTTTCGTTCAAGTCGATGCCGGCGATCTCATACCCATGTTTGGCCAAGTGAACGAGCAAACGCCCAGTGCCACAAGCGGGTTCAAACAGTTTTTTGACATTGCCAGTCGCAAATTGCTCGGCACAGCG
>DIUH01000432.1:0-6379 GCA_002428205.1 Planctomycetaceae bacterium UBA6163 | reverse complement strand
CCCAATTTGATCGGATAAACGGCATAGGGCATATCGACCGGTTCGAGCAACACGTTAGTGTCGAAAGCTTGGGTCAGCCCCTCGATGGCGCGGCGATGAACCGTCTCCAGCCGTTCGAAAAGTTCGTCTGCGGAGCATTGTCCCGAGGCTGCGACCGTGGGGTCCGATCCACGGGCATAGGCCTTGCGGAATCGTGATGGGATCAAATCGAGATCTTCGTCACGTCGGCCGTGAATGCGGAACATCAGCAAGCCGTACTGACTGACGGCCAAATGTCCGACTTGCCACGCGATATGCGTCGGCAAAGGACCGATCGACTGGCCGGTTTGCGTGTCGGAGATAATGGGGCGTTCGAACCACAGCTCTCGAGGCGTCGCGGCCAACAGTTCCAGCGTGTATCGGCGCGCCCAATCGATCTGGCCTAACGCCGCAGTCATCATCACTTCGGCCGTGACTAGGTCAGGAATTAACCCTGCGGCGGTAGCGGCTTCTTCGCCAGCGGTCATGGGAAATCCGTTCTAAAGAATCTAATCAGATAAATATCGGTTGACGGGACTACGAACGGGGGCGAGTTTTAGGTTGTGGCGACGAAGGTTTTTGAGTGAGCTTCGCGCTGAGCCAACTCTAAGTCATGCTCGGTCATGATCGTTGCCAATTGCTTTAGATCGGTCGTTGCGGTCCAACCCAATTTCTCAGTCGCTTTGGTGGGATCGCCCAATAACAATTCGACTTCGGTCGGGCGGAAGTAACGCGGATCGATCTCCACATAATCTTCCCAATTCAAATCGAGGTGGCCAAATACCAAACTGAGGAACTCGCGAACACTCTGGGTCTTGCCAGTCGCGATCACGAAATCGTCTGGCTGGTCATGTTGCAAGATTCGCCACATCGCGTCGACGTAATCTTTCGCATAACCCCAGTCGCGTTTGGCGTCGATGTTGCCAAGATACAACTTGGTTTGCAATCCGGCTTTGATACGTCCGGCCGCTCGCGTGATCTTGCGGGTCACGAACGTCTCGCCACGGCGTTCCGATTCATGGTTGAACAGAATGCCGTTGCAGGCAAACATGTCATACCCATGGCGATAGTTAACGGTTTGGTGGAAGGCGAAAACCTTTGCACAAGCGTACGGCGATTGTGGGTTGAACGGCGTGGTTTCGCGCTGGGGAACTTCCAACACGTCGCCATACATTTCGCTGCTGCTGGCTTGATAGACGCGAACCGGTTTGGTTCGGTTCAGCAAACGTGCGGCTTCCAAAACATTCAACGCGCCGACGCCAACGGTTTGCAGCGTATAAACCGGTTGGTCAAACGAAACGCGAACGTGGCTTTGCGCCCCAAGATTATAGATTTCGTCGGGTTGCAATTCTAAGACGAGATTGGTCAGTGCCTGGCCATCGGTCAAGTCGCCGTAATGCAACAGCAATTTCGGCTGGCGATGCGGGTCTTGATAAAGGTGGTCGATGCGGCCGGTCGAAAACGAACTGCTGCGACGCACCAAGCCGTGAACGGTATAACCTTTTTCGATCAACAGTTCCGCGAGATAGCTGCCGTCTTGGCCGGTGATGCCCGTGATCAGTGCTGACTTACTCATAACTACAAAACTTTCAACGAACACAGAGGTGAAAAGGTTTTAAGTGGTGATTTATAGGTAATCGTTCAAGATTATACCAATCGCAATTCGCCACGCCCGACTTCTTCCAAAAAACATTGATAGGTTTGACGCAGCCCATCGGTCAATTCAATTTGATGGTGCCATCCGGTCTCATGAATCCGCGAAACGTCGGTACATTTCACAGGTGTCCCGTCAGGCCGCGTCGGGTCGGTATGAATTTCACCTTTGAACCCAACGACATCAGCAATCGCTCTTGCCAGTTCCAAGATCGGCAGGTCTTTGCCGGTGCCGATGTTCAGCCAATCGGGCAATCCGGTTAAACCGAGCAGGTGGACGAGGCCTTCCGCTAAGTCGTCAACATGCAAAAACTCGCGCCGCGGTGTGCCGGTTCCCCAAATCGTTACCGACGCGGCGCCCTCGACCATCGCTTCGTGGAATCGGCGAATCAGGGCTGGCAATACGTGGCTGTTTTCCGGGTGATAATTGTCGCCGGGGCCATACAGGTTTGTTGGCATGGCGCTGGTGTATTCGACACCATACTGGCGACGATAGTACTGGCACAGCTTCAAGCCGGCGATCTTGGCGATCGCATAAGCCTCGTTCGTCTGTTCAAGCGGGCCGGTTAACAGCGATTCCTCGCGCATCGGTTGTGGGCAATCGCGTGGATAAATGCACGTCGAACCCAAAAACAAGAAACGCTTAACCGAGTGTTCATATGCCGATGAGACCGCGTTGATCGCCATCGTGGCGTTTTCAGCGAGAAACTGCACGGGATAGGTATTGTTGGCAACGATCCCGCCAACTTTTGCCGCAGCAAAAATCACGGCGTCGGGTTTTTCGCTGGCGAAGAAACGGTCAACCGATTGGCGGTCCGTCAGATCCAGCTCCGAGCGGGTTGCGGTGATGACGTCGGCTTTTCCCCGCAGCGCACGACAAAGCGCCGCGCCGACCATACCACGATGGCCAGCAATATAGATGCGTTGAAACGGCGGCGATTTTGTAGAGATCATGCTCAACAGGTTAATTGACGTTGCTATTCTGCCAACCGATCAACAAATGCTTTTATCAGGATTCGTTCAATTCGGGCCAGACCGCTGGCAATTGAAAGTTCTTCGCGGGCCAAACGGCGTGCCGAAACCGATTTAGAACGTGTGGCTGTGCCGTTTATCCGACATCTAACCAATTTGCGGGCTAGATCGAAACCCATATTTTCCGGCGAACTTTTAAAGGTGGTGACATAGGTGCGACCACGAATGGTCGGGTCGATGGCGATTCGCCCGAGCGAACGAACAACGTCGATCGATCTGGCGATCACCGGTACACCCATCGCCATCGCTTCTAGCATGACATTGGGGAAACCTTCGAAATGAGACGTGATGCAGACGGCATCGGACGCGGCGATCCAGGGTGCGGGTTGGGCAACATGGCCGATAAACTCGATCGAATCGAGCAAAGCTTCATTTTGGACGGTCTGTTGCAGTGACGCCCGCAGCGGTCCATCGCCGATCATCCAGATTCGCGGCAAGGGCCGGTCGGGGTAGTCGCTGCGAAGCTTTTTCATCGCTTGAACCAATTCCAATTGGCCTTTTTCGATCGAGATTCGACCGACGCAAGCGATCGTGTAACGACTGTCGCGGCTCGGCCGGGGCGCGGTGGCGACGATTTGGTCCAGCGCTTCGCTATCAACGGGATTTGCGACCACGGTGAAGCGGCTTCGTGGCAATTGATAAAATGCCGCCGCATCGCAGGCCGTCGGGTGGCTGACAGCGATCACGGCTGACGCTTGACGATACGCATTTCGCAGCCGCCGAATCTTGATCGACAAAAAACGCCCAGCATTGAGTGGTACGGCGCGGCTGGGCGGACTGACAATTGTCGATACTCTTGGCACACCCCCGGCCAATGCCGCCTCGCCAGCGATCAAGGTCATGTGAAAGGTTCGGTCGTAAATGACGTCAATTTGCCGCTGCGCCAGCACCTGGACGACATGTTCCACTTGTTGGCGATGGATTTTTCCTGGCAATGGCAGCCGTTTGACCGCCCAAGCGAGCTTTGAAATCGGTGAATCGTGCCGTCTTTCAGCCGAAACCGCGGCGGAGTCTTCAAAACAATGGATCGGGACATCCATTGGGACTTGGTCGAGCAGGGTGCCGCTGCGGCGCAACAGGTAGAGTTCGGGGGCAAACCGTCGTCGGTCCAAATGTTTCAACAGCAACAGAGTCTGTTGCTCACTGCCACCGCCGTCCATCGATGACACCATCAACAACAGCCGAATCGGCCGAACAAAGTCCGCACCGAAATCCTGGTCATGACGACTGGAACGCGGTTGAGGCCCGGACAGGGATGTCGGCTTTCGCAATTTGGGATGTCTAGGAGGTTTGGATTGCAGGCGTAAAGTGCGAAGTCTGGGGCTGCGTGTCGGTTTATTTCCGGTCGTAACGGCGTAGACACCGCGGGTCAGGACCGGCAGATCAATGGGCCGATGCTAAGGGAGGCTGCTGAGACATTCTCGGCTTCCTCCCATCCAGCCCATGGTAATTTCAGGATGCGACGACGAATAAGCCTGAAGGTACTCTACTGGCCCGCAATTGCCAGCACGTCGATCATCGTGTTGTTGCTGTGCGTGGGTCCGTTTGATCCATGGATTCGTCCAATTATTGGTCGTTTCTTGCCCGCTGGCCGAATGTTCGATCCTAACCCACGCGCTGATTGGCTCAATGGTGGCAAAACGTCCGGGACACTGAGTTCACACGAAAGCCGCCGGATTGCCAATAAGCGTCCGCCGCGCAGTCTGTGGAATCGAGGTTTGATCGAATCCGAGCCAGCCGATAATTTGACCCCCGAGCGAGACGCGCCTTCCCGCCGGGATGGATCGTGGCACTCTCCTTCAATTGCGGATAGAGCGAATCTACTGTCTAGCCTGACCGGCGACGAGCAACGAGTCGCTTTCGCCAAGCTACACGCACCGCGAATGCCAGCGGCCGAAGAATTGGCAGGCCTGGACTTGGACATCTTCGCTCGTGAGAACCAAGGCGCGGCGACACAGAGGCAGGGCTCAGGTGCACTCTCGGCGGCGCTATCGGGTTCACGATTCTCGCCCAATCGCAGCCTTGACGCGCTGCTGGTCGGAACAGGCGCCGGCCGTTCAAGATATTTTACCGACGAAATTGAAAACCGATCGGATTACTCCGGCTTGGGCGACCCCAGCGATCTGCAGAACGAGTCTGGCCCGTCCAACCGTGGCTACGTCGGCGATGATTTTGGTCCATTAGAAACCGAGCCCCAGCGAGCCAATCGTTCTCGTCACGGCCTCGGCGGCGGATGGCCTGACATGCCGCAATTGATCGCCGATTTGCGCCAGGTCGCTGCAATGTCGCGTCCGCAAACGGGCGGCGCGATTTTGACCGCTTTTTCGTCTAGGTCGAACGTAACGACTGACTTGATTGCCTGGCACGACGAAGTCGATTCGCAGTTGGATCGTTTGCGAAGCTTGCCATCGATCGCGTCAACTGATTCGATGGCGATTTTAGGCAAACTGGGCCGCCTGGCCGAGGAAGGTTATCAAGCGGCCGAAGCAGTCGCCGATCGCCAAGCACAAATCGCTTGTCTGCGCGCCGCCCACTCGCTCAGGCGCCGTGTGTTGGTTTGGAATGCGGTCCATCAGGCAACGGTGTCGGCATCGTCTTGGGTCGGCGACGTTGAGACAAGTTGGGCCGATCGCGAACTGGTTTCCCAAATGATTGACCAGTTGCGGTCCGACTCAAGCGAGACGGCCGATCCATCGGGTTGGTCGCGGTTCATGCTGTTGGACGAGATCGCTGCGGCGAACGATTCGGCTGACCTGGCGCAACGACGCTTGGTCGCCCAGCGGTTTCTATCGCGGATCGATTGGTTTGGCTTAACCGATTCACAGCGAATCTGGTTAGCGCGTGCCAGCGTCGACCAACTGGCCACTGCCATCCGCCGCTGGGCCGTGATGCCAGTGGACTATGCATCGCTGCTTGGCCAGATCGAACGCCAAGAATCCGATGCGATCGATTTGGGCGGCATCGATGTCGCCAGCGCCACTCAGTCGCTGCGTTTTGCCTCGTCGCCTGATGCCGCGGCGGTCGCACAAACGCTCAACACTTACTATCGCAATGCGAACATCCGAGTCGCGTTGTCGTCCGATCTTATTCAACGACTGATTCCCGAAGTCGATTCGCGCATCCAACCGGTTCGCCAACGGATTCTCGGTTCAGACGTTCGTGGCCAAAGCTTTGTCGACAGTAAGGTTGCCGTGCGTTTGACGCCGAGCCCGGATTCTTGGCGTGTGCAGTTAGAAACCAGCGGCAATGTCCATTCGAAAACATCCAGCCGCAACGGTCCGGTGTCGATCCGAAACCATTCTGATGCCGACTTTGCGACGGTCACACCGCTGGAGATCACCCGCCTTGACGCCCAAGTCGGCGACACCGGTGTCGACGTCCAGTCGCAGACTCGCATTCGCGGAATCGAAACTGATTTTGATGCGATTCCGCTGCTGTCGACCCTGATTCGCGAGATCGCGATGAGCCGTTATCAACAGTTGGCTCCCATTGCCAAGCAGATCCAGAACGGCCAGGTCCGAAGAAGCGTCGGCAGCGAAGTTGACAAACGTGTCAACGAACAAATCGAAACGGCATCGGCGAAGTTTGTTCAACACTTGGTCGGACCGCTGGGCTCGTTGGGTTTGAGCCCGATGGTGGTCGACATGCAAACGACCGAAGAACGCTTAACCGCCCG
>DIUH01000322.1 GCA_002428205.1 Planctomycetaceae bacterium UBA6163 | reverse complement strand
GAAATCGGGCGTCGGTTCTGGCTTTTCTTCCGGTTTTGCTTCGGCGGGGGCCGCAGGTGCGGCGGCAGGAGCAGCGGGTTCAGCCGGCGCGTCGGCAGGTTTGGCCGGTTCGGCCGCCTCGGCATTTTCAGCCGATGGCGCAGGAGCGTCGGCTGGGGCAGGAGCGTCGGCCGGGGCAGCATCGGCGGCTGGCGCGGGAGCGTCGGCTGGTGTGGCGTCAGCAGCGGCTTTGTCCGCAGCAGCCTTTGCGTCGGCAGCAGCTTTCTCCGCAGCGGCTTTCTCGGCCGCAGCCTTTTCCGCAGCCGCTTTCTCGGCCGCCATCTTCTCAGCCATGGCCTTTTCAGCAGCCGCTTTTTCAGCAGCCATCTTTTCGGCGTCGGCCTTTGCCTTGACCGTCGCTTCCTTCTTCTTGTTCAGTTCGACGAGCTTCGCTTCTAGTTCCGGTACCCGCGCTTCGGCGGCCTTGATCGTCGCTTCAGCCGCCGCGAGTGCCTTTTCAGCGTCAACCGCCTTGGTCGTTTCACCCTTGGCGGTTTCGACCGCTTTGTCGCGAGCTTCGGTTGCCGTTTTCACGGCCGCTAGTTCACCCTCGAGCCGCTTGGCCAACTCGCCGGCGTGAGCAGTCAACCGCGCCAATTTGGCTTCCTGGCGTTTCACGTTGCCAGCCATTTGGTCCGACGTCTGCACGCGTGCCGGTTCGCCGCGCAAGGTCAACTTCAATTCACCTTTGGCCGCGTCCCAAACCTTCATCACTCCATCGCGTCCGGCCGAAACGAATCGCTGAGCCGCCGGGTCGACCGCGACCGCGACGACCGCGCCGCCATGATCGATCGCACGAATCAGCTTTGCACCTGCGACATCGACCTGTTTCAGGCCGCCGGTTTCGGTTGCGATCAATAGCGATTTCGATTCGCCACCGGCCCAAGCGATCGCGTTAGCATCGGTAATCGCCGTGAGCGGTTCGATCGCGATCGGCTCCCATTTCGCAGCTTCGCCTTCGACCAAACGCAACACGTTCAGGTTGCCGAGCGGTTCGAGCAGCGCGACTTGCTTCAGGTCCGAGTCCGCGGCGATTGCGACCGTCGTTTTCGCAGTTTTCGATTCGGCAACGATCGATCCGGTGGCGGTATCCCACAGGATCACGCGTCCGCCGGCATCGACGCTGAGCAAGCGTGCGGCGATGGCCGCATCGTTCCCCGCGACTTTGCCATCGCCAGNNGAGAAACATGAATCGATTGGTCAGGCCGCGGAATCGCCAGCACCGATCGATCGGCTGTGACGGCGGCGGGCGCGGCCGCTGAGGTCCAAGCAGCGATCGTCGGGTCGGCGGTGGCCGGGTCGATAACGGGGTATTGTTTGGTCCATAGTTTGACCGACCGATAACCGCCCGTCGCGACCGTTTGTCCATCCGGTGAAAACGCGATCGACTGAACCAGGTCGATATCCGCAGCGTCCGTGCCGGCGGTTTCCGGCAGACTGGCATCAACCAATTTCCCGATTTCTTGATTTGTCCGCAGGTCAAACATTCCGACCGCGTTGCCACGTCCGGCGGCTGCGAATTGTCCATCGGGCGAAATGTCGACGGCGTAAATCGGGCGGAACGATTGCGGAATCGGTTGCCACTTCGGCGCGTCGCTGGCCATCGATTCGCCGACCACGGCTCCTTGTTCGATCCAAAGTGCCAGCAGGCCCAATTCGGTTGGAGTCAGCGGTTTAGCACCTGCAGAATTGCCTTCAGGCGGCATCAATGGCTCTTCTTCACCGGTCGCGCGGGTGATCAACAGGCTTTCGGCAACTTTGCCAGCGACCACGGCCGCGCCGCTGTCGCCGCCTTTGACCATTTCGGCCAATGACTCGAGAATCAATCCGCCTTCGGCCAACTTGGCTTGGTGACACGCCACACAGCTCTTTCGCAACAGCGGCATCACTTCCTTGTGGAAATCGACCGGCTCGGCTCGCTGAAGCTTTTCCACCGGGATCGGCAAGTCGATCGCGGCCGCGGGATTGCCGGCGACGAACAGACAGCCGACGCCGATCGCCGCGCGGAGCGTGTTACGGTTGCAGAGGCCGAGACGATTGAACTTGCGATTTCGATGGATCATGGCGTTGCGGTCAATTCGAGGTTGGCCGAAGTGGAAGGAACAAAAACGGTCAGGTCGCGGGCATCGGCTTGCGTGATCGGTTTGAACTTGACTTTCGTCTCGCCCAAAAACCACAGCGAATAAAGTCCAGGTTTCGCGTCCGCAGCGATCTTCAGCTCGATCACTCCGTCGCTCTTATCAGCCGCGATCGCTAAATCGGCAGCGGTCACGCCCGGCGGCAAATTGCGTGGTCGCAGCGTGATCGCAGTCGCCGCGCCTTCGCGACGAACGACCTTGACGGCCAGCGAAACGTTGGTGCCGGGTTTGGATGCGAGCGTCAATTCGGGTGCGGGAACCGCTTCGGGTGTCGCAGGCGCAACGTCTGCAGGCGTCGCAGCCGCATCGGCCGCTGGAGCCGCTTCGGCCGGTTTTTCGGCTGGTGGATCAGCGGGTTTTTCGACCAGCGTGATCGACATCGGAGTCGTCTGCTGGTCGGTCACGGTGATCACCAAATCGGTAGCCAATCGTCCGCGAATGAAGTCGCGTTGTTCGCCGCTGCCCCACACAAACGTCGCTGGCATCGCTGTGGCACGAAGCGGTTCGCCTTCGCCAAGGGATTGGCCGACCACTTCGATCGCGCCCGACCAAGCGGCTGCTGATTCGCTGGCCTGGACAATCAAGGTCGCTTCGGACTGGTTGGCGGCGATCGTCACGGGTCTTGCCGAAACGCCATCGGGCAATCCGTTGATCGAAACCGTGATCGGCGCGGCGAAACCGTCGCGGCGATTGGCCAACACACGAATCGGCAACGTGTCGCCGCGCATCAATCGCGACCCGAACGGACGCGATTGGGCCGGGTCGTTGTGCGGGTAAGCGATCGTCGCTAGGAGCGAAAAATCGGCGACCGGCTGGCGAATCGATAATCGATACGCCGGTTTGATCGGCAAGGATCCGCCGGAGTCGATGTTCGAAACCTTGATGCGATAAGTTGCCGCGGCCGGAGCGACGAAGGAAACGACGGGGTCGCGGCTGCGGATGCGAACCGCCGCATCGCCGACCACCGGTTGGTCATCTTCGCTGGCCACCGCATGCCACACTTCGGTCATGTCCGGTTTGACTTCGCGGCGCGAAATCGACATCCGTGGATCGGACGGTTGGCCCAGCCGCTGCGAAACAACTTCGATCGTGTATTGTTTTCCCTGCTCGGCATCAAACTCAAACGCATGATGATCTGCGGTCTGGCCGACACGTGGGCGAGCGACGATCGGTTGCGGAAACTCGCTGGCGACCTGGCAGGGCGGCGTCAACTTAACCGGTTCGGCACCTGGGGCAATCGTCACCCACTGAATCGATTCGGGCGAAGCTGACAAAACTTCTTTATGAATCGCCGCCGTTTCCAGCCGATCAAAGTCGCTCAGCGTCGTCGATTCCGCCGCCGAGACCATCTTCAGGATGTCTGACCCAGCGGCGGATTCCGCAGTTGCTTCAGCAATCGGTTCGATCCGCAATTGATAAAAATAATTCGGGCCGCCTCGGAGCAAGAAGTCATTGACCGCGATCGTGAACTGACGATCGGAATCGGCGGGAATGATCACGCTTGGGTCGAACCCGTCTGCACCACGTACCAGCGTCAGCAGCCGGCCTTGGGAATCGAATAATCGCAATTGGGCGATCAGCCGCGAATCGATCCGCTGGGCATCGAGCGTGACTCGCAGCGGTTGTTTCGGGTTCGCGGTAAGCCGATAGTAATCGACCCTCGCGGCGGTTGATTGGTGAACCATCACAGCACCGCCACTGGCCGCCAAATGCTCGTCGATCGGTGTCGGCTCGGACACCGCTTGGCTGACCGCAGTCGGTTTAACTACCGCGTGTTGCGAAACGACAAACACTCGCGGATTGCTGACCCCACCCGCCCCCGCGGCTCGCACTTCGTAACGTCCGGGCGGCACTTCCGCTGGGACATTCAGCTTGAATTGCCCCGACTTGATCGCTCCGACGGTCCCTTCGGCGGCATCAGCCGCGACCGGTTCACGCAACACTTCAGCAACGATTCGCGGGTCAGAAAATTGCAGGCGATCGATCGCCTCAAGCTGGTTGCCACCCGTGACTTTGACTTCGGCAGTCGAACCGGCTTGAGCGGCACTCGGCTCGATCGCCGTCAGCTCGATTACCGGGTACTGGGCCAGTGCGTTTCTGGGCGAAACGCCGACTAACGAAACTAGGCAGACGATCGTGGCGATTGTTAACCGACCAAAAACGTTTGCTTCAGCAAAATCACGTTTGAATCGCACAACGACTCGGCAGTTTTAGGAGGGGGAAGGATGGAGGCGGGATGGAGTGTGAGGGTATTGGTTTTGTTTGTAGTCCCGCCTTTAAAGTACGTCCAGCTTGAGAAGACCTTAACCCGACGCGTGACGGGCCGTTGATTTATTGTCTGACTGCGAACTTAGCGGTGGCATCACAACCCGACGCGTGAGCGAGGGGCGATGTGAGGACCCTCACTCACGCGTCGGGTTAGGATGACAATCGTATCAACACAAGGTTCAAGCTGGACGCTCTCTAGGCGGCTGTCGGACGTAAAGTCGCCATGTCTTCCGCCTAAAGGCGGTACTACAAACTCGCTTTATTCTAATCAGTGATTAAACAAAAACTCTTTCGAATTGATCAAAGACCAAACAACGTCTTCCATCGCTAACCGGCGATCGGGTTGCGTCTTCACGTGCTCGATCACAGCATTAAGCTCCGCTTCAGTGGGTTGGCGAGCGAAAGCGAGTTCGTACAGTTCGCGAATCTTGGCTTCGTCTTGCCCAGCATCCGCAGCGGCCAACTTTGCCGCGCGACCAGCGTCGCCGGACAGCTTGCCTTGCACTTCTTCGGAGTTCAAAAGGTGCAGGCTTTGAGCCAAGTTCGCTTCGCCCGATCGTTCGCATTCGCAGGCCGTCGTCGATTGAGGTTGGCCGAAAACGGTCAGGAAGTAAGAACCGAACCCGGTGTCGGGCAGCGCCACGGCGCGAGTATCCGGCGGCATCGCAGCGAACGTCGTCGGACTTTGCGTGATTTTGTCGACCGCGTCCAACAACACTTCGGCCGNNTGGGATAGTACCGCGAATGGCTGCGGCGGTCGTCGATGTTTTCCGACAACGCATCGCTGTCAAACTGGTAAGCCCGCGATCGACAAATCAAACGGACCAGTTCCTTCAGGTCGTAACCCGAAGCAACAAACTCACCAGCCATCGCGTCCATCAACGCCGGGTTTGAAGGCGGATTGGTGATCCGCAAGTCGTCTTCGGGCTCGACCAACCCGCGGCCCATGAAGTGTTTCCAATAACGATTCACCAGTGCCTTGGCGAAGAACGGATTTTCAGGATTGACCATCCAGTCGACCAAGTGAGTCCGCGGATCGTCTTCGGCGGTCACCACGGCGGCCTCAGCATCCAATCCCGCCGGCGGCAACGCTTGGCCCGTCTTGGGATGTCGCGACGTCGGCATTCCGGGACGCGAATAAAACTCGCCTTCCGCCGCACTGTCGCCCGGTTTCTTCGAAACCAACGAGAAAAACGCGGCCATTTGCGCGTAATCCGCTTGGCTCCACTTTTCATACGGATGATGGTGGCAACGGGCGCACTGAATCCGCTGGCCCAAGAACAACTGCGCCGCGTCTTCGGTCCGCTGTTCCAAATCTGGAACCTGAGCGAACCACGACACCGCTGGGTTGTTCGCTGGCGAACCAGACGCGGTCAGCAATTC
>DIUH01000395.1:3933-4620 GCA_002428205.1 Planctomycetaceae bacterium UBA6163 | reverse complement strand
AAACCACATTTGGGAATCAACGCGATTGTTCATATGTCGCGATTGGTGCTGGCGATCGAGGAACACCACCAGAAATTGTCCGCCCATTCGCACCCATTGTTAGGTTCGGCGACAGGAAACGTAGGTGTGATTAAGGGTGGCGTGCAAGTAAACTTTGTTCCGGATGAATGTGCGATCGAAATCGATCGACGACTATTGCCCGGTGAAACGGTTCCGACTGTTTTGGCTGGATATCAATCTGTGATCGATCGCATGAGCCAGCAGTATCCTGACTTCGTCGCGACCATGGAAACACCGATGCTGACCGANNATCTTGCGTTCGATGGGCTTGTGTGGCGATGCGTATGGCGTGCCGTTCGGCAGCGACGCCAGCAAACTGTCACAGCAGGGGTTAGCAAGTTTGGTTTTCGGCCCCGGCAGTATCGATCGCGCTCACGCCGCCGTCGAGTATGTCGAGATCGACCAAGTCGATCAAGCGTTTGAATTTTATCGCGAGTTTATCAGTAAGTTTGAATAGTAGTTTTTGAAACTAACCATTGATTCGAGCAACCAGGAGATTTTTTCGATGATCAACCATGCTGCAATGTCTCGTCGACAATATTTACAATCCACCGGTCTGCTCGCCGCCGGAACTGCTGCTGCGGCAATCCTTGGCACCGTCAACGATCAATCGCACGCTGACGATCG
>DIUH01000395.1:0-3914 GCA_002428205.1 Planctomycetaceae bacterium UBA6163 | reverse complement strand
CCAGCTTTACCCCAGAGCAATTGTTCGCTCATATGAAACCCAGCGGTGTCGATCGCGTGGTCTTAATCCAAATGAGTTTCTATCGATTCGACAATCGATACATGACCGACATGATCGCTCGGTTTCCTGGCGTCTTTTCGGGCGTCGCCGTGGTTGATGAAAACGCATCGGGCTTGGCCGCGACGATGAAGTCGCTCGCGGACGCCGGCGTTCGTGGGTTTCGCATCCATCCCGCCACTCAACCGATTGATGCTTGGATCGGTTCGCCGGGCATGGCGACGATGTGGCAGGCGGCGGCCGATCAAGACCTGGCGGTCTGTCCGCTGATCAATCCCGAAGCGTTGCCGTTGATCGAAAAGATGTGTCAAAAGTATCCGAAAACACGAGTCGTCATCGATCACTTCGCCCGGATCGGTGTTGATGGCAAGGTCCGCGATGAACAAGTCGAATCGCTGTGTCGACTAGCAAAACATCCTAACACCTATGTGAAAACGTCTGCCTTCTACGCACTCGGAAAAAAGAAACCACCTTATGCTGACCTTGGGCCAATGATTCGCAAAGTTCGCGATTCGTTCGGAGCCGAACGTTTGATGTGGGCCAGCGATTGTCCCTATCAAGTCGATCCGGGCCACAGTTACGAACCAGCGATCGCTCTGGTTCGCGACGGACTCGATTTCCTGTCGCCCCAAGAACGGCAATGGATGCTCGCCGGCACGGCTGAGAAGGTGTTTTTCAGAGGGCTATAAGCATGGCAACACAAGTAATTCGGTAAAACCGACAAACCTGACCCGTTCTAATTTATTTCATAGGTGCATCCGCTTTAAATAGAGAACTGCATTGATGAATCCCGCAGGCTTGCCCTGCGGTTCTTTCGGCTTTTTGCTACCAAGCGAAGCGCCTACCACGCGCGCACTTGGCCGGCTGATTTGCCTCCGGCAAATCAGCCGGCCAAGTGATGGGGGCGGCATTCAGTTAGATTAGCAAAAAACCGGAAACTTCCGCAGGACAAGCCTGCGGGATTCAAGATCCAACTTACCGTATCACTCCTCCACTGCGGATCATAGTGTAGATACCAATGGACAAGCCTGCGGGATTGATGTAATTCCGTAGGTGCACGCTCCGGCTCATTGTGTAGATGCCAATGGATCAGCCCGCGGGATTCACGCAACTTCCGCTGCGTGAACTTCTGTCAATATTCCTGAAGTTAAGCAGGAAGACTCCTGTACCGGTGCCTATAATCCGCTAACCGCTGATCAATTTCCGACATAGCGAGCGTGGATCGATTTCGCTCGACCAACATCACTGGTCCCATCGATCAGGGTTCGCCCGTCGCGAAATACGGTAATCGTGAGCTCCTCTGGCAAGGTTAGCCGAATAAAGAACTTTGTCGTTTGAACCGTGCCGAGGTCGTGCCAAGATTGGGCCAGGGTGATAAGATCGGCCGCATGGCCAACCGGCGCACCGATCTGAACGGAATCGCGGCCACATAATATTTTTGTGCTGTCACTGGCTTGGCCATCCGTGGCATCCAGGAAAGTCAACTCGCCGCGTCCACATGCGGGACACGATGCCGACAGCGCTTCGGGGATCGTGATTTCGCGGCTGCGGTTGTTCCAAAAGTCGAGCGACCAGACGCCCGTGCGGATCGCGTCGCCATTGCCCGTGATCCATTTGATCGCTTCGGTCGCCTGCAAGCTGGCCACAGCGTGAGTCGCTGAGCCCAGCACGCCGGCCGTGTCGCAAGTCGCGATCGCTGATGCCGGCGGCGGTTGGGGTACCAAGCAGCGGAAACAAGGTTTTCCCAAGCCGGTAAAAAACATCACTTGGCCAGTCGTGCCGACGCACCCGCCGTGAACCCACGGGATCTGATTTCGCAGCGAAAAATCGTTCAACAGGAAACGGACGTTGAAGTTGTCGGTCGCATCGATCACCAAATCGATATCGGCCAAAATGGTGGTGATGTTGTCGGTGTTAACATCAGTGACCATCGGTTGATAGTCCACCGACGAATTTGCCAGGCTCAAGCGTTCGCAAGCGACTTCCGCCTTAGCACGTCCCGCCGCCGCGTCGCTTTCGTAATACAACGATTGACGCTGTAAATTGGTCCATTCCACCACGTCACGATCGATCAATCGTAGCGTACCGACTCCGGCTCGGGCCAGAATATCCGCCGCAACGGTCCCTAGCGCCCCGCACCCCAGCACCGCAACCCGGCTCTGTCGGATACGATCTTGCCCTGGTTGGCCGATCCCAGGCAGCCGGGTTTGGCGGTCATAACGCGAAAGCGATTGCATCAACAGGACACTCGTTAAACGAACATGAAACAAACGAACGACAGCTTAACCCATCGCGACATCGTTGGCATGGTCACGACGCGAGCGAACCTGCTGCGCCAAACGCGGCGATTTTTCGATGACATCGGGTTCACCGAAGTGCAACCGCCTTGTCTGTCGCGAGACCAAGTTGTCGACGCCCACATCGATCCGGTCGAAGTCGCTGGCGGTGCGTTGTTGTTGCCGCATGGTGCAGCGGCACCAACCTACTATTTGCAAACCTCGCCAGAGTTTGCAATGAAACGATTGATCGCGATGGGGTGCGGATCGATCTACTCGATCGTACCGGTGTTTCGCGCCGGCGAACGCTCCGACCGGCACAATATCGAGTTCACGATGTTGGAATGGTACGACGTCGGCGGATCGATGCAAACAGTGGTCGAGCAAACCATATCACTTGTCACACAACTGCTCGGGATTCCACGACCGGAAGTGGTCACCTACCGACAACTTTTCCGTCAATCGCTCGGGTTCGATCCGATTGATGAACCGCTCGACACGTTGCATGACGCGGTCGCAACCATCGACGCTCACTTAGCCGCTGGCATGCGCGACCAGCGCGATGAAATGTTGGATGTACTGATGACCGAAGTGATCGAACCGATGGTCGGCGCGCGAAGCCTAGTGATTCAAAACTATCCGCTCACGCAAGCGGCCCTTGCGCGCCGCAGCGATGATGATCCACAAACGGCCGAACGGTTTGAATGGATGATCCAAGGGCTAGAGATCGCCAACGGATATGGAGAACTGCTCGATGCCGAAGAGTTATTAAAACGCAATCTGCAAAGTAACCAAAGGCGACTTGCGACAGGACGAAGGCCGCTGCCGGAAACCAGTCAATTGATCGATGCGATGCGATCCGGTATGCCAGCGTGCAGCGGCGTAGCGCTCGGACTCGATCGGCTTGTGATGTTAGCTCTTGGCACTCGCGACATCGCTGATGTGTTACCGTTTCCGATCGAGATCGCATGAACCAGCGACTGCGGTTGGGTCGGGTTTTTCGCGAAGCAACTAGCCAGAATCTTCGCACAGACCTCCAGGCTGTGGTATCTCAACTAGGAGCGATTGGCGACACCAGCCACAAGAGTCGCGACTACTGCCTTCTGTTGAAGCGTTTTTGGCGGTGCTGTAGCATACGGTCCTCTCCTTTTTTGGAATCGCCAATGATTCTTGGCATCAAACCAACCGTCGATTTTGCCTTCAAAAAGATTTTTGGCTCACCGCAGAATGTCGCTGCGCTGATTGGCTTGCTCAACGCCATCCTCGACTTGAAGAAACCGATCCTCTCGGTCGAGATCCTCAATCCGTTTTCCTACCAGGAGTTCGCCGACAGCAAACTGATAGTGCTTGACGTTCGTTGCCGAGACTCGACTGGAAGCTACATGAACGTTGAAATGCAAGTTTCGGTTTACGCGGGGCTGATCCAACGATTGACCTACTACGCTTGCAGCATGCATGTCGATCAATTGTCCATGGGCGGCAGCTATGCATCATTGGCACCGTCCATCTCGATCTGCCTGTTAAGCCACGTGTTGTTTCCCAGCACGGCGCAGGCACACCACTGCTTCGAGATGCGGGATC
>DIUH01000439.1:17014-17759 GCA_002428205.1 Planctomycetaceae bacterium UBA6163 | reverse complement strand
GAAATCGCGGGCTAAGCGGCGGCCCGCATTGAACCTGTCCGAAGACCGCTGGTTGCGAGAGAGTTGGTTGGGCGACCGCTGGCCAAGGTTTACTTCGATCTGCGGACAATTTCATAAAAAAACCGGCGGCCACTGCTGACCACCGGTTTCGTAATTTTGACTGACGATCGAACCATTCACAGCGAGCGAGTTACCACGCTGCGGCTAGCGGATCCCGATCAGGATTAATAGCGATAATGGTCTGGCTTGTAAGGCCCGTCGACTGGGACATTCATATACTCGGCTTGTTCTGAAGTCAGACGAGTCAGTTTGACGCCAAGCTTACCGAGGTGCAAACGTGCGACTTCTTCGTCAAGTCGTTTTGGCAACATGTGAACCTTGCACTCGAATTGATCGCTCTTTTGCCACAATTCAAGTTGTGCGAGTACTTGATTGGTAAACGATGTACTCATCACAAAACTTGGGTGGCCGGTCGCGCACCCGAGGTTGACCAAACGGCCTTGTGCCAGCACGATCACCGAGTGACCGTCGGCGAATGTGTAACGATCAACCGCGCCAATTTCGGCTGGCTTGATCGACTCTTTGGTCATGCGGCCCGCTTTAACTTCCGATTCCAACCAGGCGACGTCGATTTCGGTATCGAAGTGCCCGATGTTGCAAACGATCGCATCGTTTGGCATCTGCGACATGTGTGGGCCGAGGATAATATCGCGATTACCGGTTGTTGTGACGAAGATGTTGCCTT
>DIUH01000439.1:15125-16988 GCA_002428205.1 Planctomycetaceae bacterium UBA6163 | reverse complement strand
ACGTCGCCATAACCGCAGACAACTGCAACCTTGCCTGCCAACATGATGTCGGTCGCTCGCTTCAGCCCGTCGGCGAGCGATTCGCGGCAACCGTAAAGATTGTCGAACTTGCTCTTGGTGGCCGAATCGTTGACGTTGATCGCGGGCACCTTCAGGCGGCCGGTCTGTGCCAATACGATCAAGCGGTGAATCCCCGCGGTCGTCTCTTCGCTGATACCACGAATGTTGGTCAGCAGTTCGGGATACTTGTCATGGACCATGGCGGTCAAGTCGCCACCGTCATCTAGAATCATGTTAAGCGGTTCGCCCGACGGGAACATCAACGTCTGTTCGATGCACCAATCGAACTCTTCAGCCGACATACCCTTCCAAGCGTAAACCGGGACGCCAGCGACAGCGATCGCTGCTGCGGCATGATCCTGAGTGCTGAAAATATTACAGCTGCTCCAGGTGACTTCCGCACCGAGTTCCACCAACGTCTCGATCAAGACCGCGGTCTGAATCGTCATGTGCAAACAGCCGGCGATTCGAGCACCGGTCAAAGGTTTCTCTTTCCCGTACTTCTCGCGCAACGCCATCAAGCCAGGCATTTCATTTTCGGCAAGTCGAATCTCTTGGCGGCCGAATGCGGCCAGCGAGATATCTTTGACTTTGTACGGCAGTCGGTCGGTGGCTACTTGAGACACTGGGGAGAACTCCTAAAGGATCATGAGTTGAAAATCGGATGGTGTGTGTCGGCGGTCAAACCGCCTGCGGGTTCGTAACCGCATAATTTCGCCATCCACGACGGCATTCTAGTCGGATTTTTGACCTTTTTGCAGTCTCGGTTGCCCCCTGATTTCCAGAAAATTGCCCATCAACCGGAAAACGTGATGGAATCCGGCCCGCTGAGTTCACTCAAGTCGGCTGCATACGATCCCAGGCGGCCATGGCGGCATGAACAAAGCTCTGTATCTTGTGGCGAGATTTCTGCCCACGTGGCTCTTCAACGCCGCTTGCGACGTCAATCGACTTCGCATGAGAAGTTGCTATCGCCTGTTCTACCGTTTCCGGTGTCAACCCACCGGCCAATCCCCAGCGAACCGCTGCAGAACCAAACTGCTGAGAAAGATTCTCCGAAAAACATTCCGCCGCTGACCATCGACCGATCGTCTCCCAATCCAGTCGCAATCCCAAGCCACCGCCATGTGCGCCGGCATCTGCATCCAACAGCAACGGAAACTCTGCCGATTTCCAAGGCTGGACCACCGACCGGACCGTTTCCAAATCCAATGGCCCCGCGGCCAACCTCAGCACCCGAATCACCCGCCAACCGCGATCGGCCAACCAGCGGGCATCTTCGATCACCTGGGCGCCATGCAACTGGACATGGTCGATCTCAACATCCGTCGCAACCTTGGCGACCTCCTCTACAGAATGATCCACAAACACCCCGACCCGCGTCAGCCCGCTCTGGGATGCATGGGCCGACAATCGTCTCGCTAGCGACGGTGCGACAAAACGAATACTTGCCGGATGAAAGTTCAACCCCACCGCGTCAGCCCCCGCGTCAGCGACCGCTTCTATGTCCGACTCGCGGGTAACACCACAGATTTTGATTCGAAACATCGGCCTACCATCCGCACAACCGGCACAAGTATGCTCACCTCGATCGGCAATAAATGCCGAAACCACTAAAGCGAGCGGAACAGCGCTGAAACGATCGCTGAATAACGATCGGGTTCGTCGCTGCAAGAATTAAAAACAGCGTAACGGAGTGACCGTTTTGTTTCGACAGGCATCGACATGGTTGCAAAACTGGCACGAACCGGCAATCGTCGGTGCGGCCGTAGCCTTGTTTGGCTTGGCGTACTTGTTGCCGCT
>DIUH01000439.1:4235-15110 GCA_002428205.1 Planctomycetaceae bacterium UBA6163 | reverse complement strand
TGGGGCTTTACGAAATTCCGCAAGACGAGCAGTTCTACCGCGACAAATGGGTCGCCGAAGCAAACGCTTTTTACCGGGCCAACCCGCCCAAAAGCAGCGAATCTCAATCGGTCCCATCGATGGTCATCGCCGCGTCGATGCGAACAGCGGCCGAATCGTCAGCTAGCAATTCGCAAATCGATCCGCCGATCCAGAATGAAAGCACCAATCCCACGGTAGCTCAAGTCTCGCACGTTAATTCGAATTCGCTGCAGCCCGCGCTAACGCCACAAACGACTGAGACCCAGTCACCAACAGTGCTGGCCTTGCCCGCGCATGCCAAGCGTTGGCGGGTGATTACCTGCTTGGCTGCGGGCCTGCTGGCCAGCCTAATGTTCGTTTCCATTTGGCCCGCGCGGCCGTCAAACGATCAACCGCTACCATTGGTCGATCGCCCGATGGAGATCGTCGGCCTAGGCGAAGCGATTCCGGTTCGAATTCCTTCCCGATGGATTGGTGTTCGCCCGACACTGCGACAAACGGTGAAACGCAGCGTGCTGACCGGCAGCTATCTGATCGCTGCAATCGGTGCATGGGGCATCGTTTCCTAACGCCAGACTGCGGCACGCCAGCAATCCGCCCCAATCCGATCTCGGCCAACACACCAATTCGTTGGCTTGGCAGCCTGCCCTCTGGTACCATGGAGGGCGCCGCTTGGCACCTCGACAGTCCGTGCATTGATACCAACGGTCGCGAGAAGCTTTGCTCAACCCGCCTCGCTCGTTAAGCGTCTACTCATCCTCGCCATCCGCTCCCGCCATGAAGATGCCGCTGAACCGTTCTCATCGCCGACCATGGGCAATCATCGCGCTGACCATCGCGTTGTCGGTCGCTTTATCACATCGGCTGACGATCGCCGCACCGCCGGACTCGATCGACTTCTTCGAACAACGAATTCGACCGGTCTTGATCGAATCTTGTTATGAGTGTCACGCCACAGACACTCAACAGCAAGGCGGCTTGAGCCTTGACTCCAAACCGGGTTGGCAAATCGGTGGCGATTCAGGCCCGGCGATCGTTCCGGGCGACGCAGCGGCCAGCCGCCTGATGCGTGTCATCGCCTATCAAGACGACGAACTCGAAATGCCGCCGGACAACAAATTACCCCAAAACATCATTGATGATTTTCGAGCCTGGATCGCTGCGGGAGCGATCGATCCGCGTGTGGATCATCCAGCCGGCGCTTCCAAGAAACGTGCTAAAGACATCGATTGGAATCACGCCCGCGAACATTGGGCTTACCAACCACTGAAGCAATCCACGCCACCAGTCATCACCGCCACAACAGCACAAATTGCCGACTGGCCCAACAACCCCATCGATCAGTTCGTTCTACAATCCTTACAATCTCACAACCTATTGCCAAGCGAGCAAGCCGATCGCTTTGCGTTGCTCCGCAGGCTGTCGATCGACTTAACCGGTCTGCCGCCTGATCCGCAAGCGATCGGCGATTACACAATCGCCACGAATGAACGGGTTGCTTATGAGCAGATCGTCGATCGGATGCTCTCTTCACACGATTTTGCCGAACGCTTCGCGCGTCACTGGTTAGATGTCGCCCGCTATGCCGAATCGGTAACGCTGCGTGGCTTGGTTCAGCCCGAAGCTTGGCGATATCGCGATTATGTGATTGATGCAATCCATCATGATCGTTCTTGGAAAGACATCTTTCGCGAACAGATCGCAGGCGACTTGATCCAAACCGAATCGGTCGAAGCCGCCCAGCGAGCCCAGGCCGCAGTAACGTTTCTTTGTATGGGAAACATGAACCTGGAGAACCAACAGAAACGCGGCTTGGAAATGGACTTCATCGACGAACAACTCGATACACTGGGCCGCGCGATGCTGGGCCAAACCATCGGCTGTGCCCGTTGTCATGACCACAAGTTCGACCCGATACCGGCCGCCGACTACTACGCGATGGCCGGAATCTTGCACGGTTCAATCGGCATCGAACATTCGAACGTCTCCCGCTGGGTCGAAGTCCCACTGCCGTTGACCAACCAAGAGGCCGACCACTGGAATTCGCTGGAGACGGAATTGAAGGACGTCACAGCGGAACTAGCAAAACTTAAGAAAGCGAACGACCGTGTCGCGCCGCCCAAGGTCGCCATAGCCGCATCGACAAAACTGCCGGGCATCGTGGTCGATGATCGCAGCGCAAAACGTGTCGGCGATTGGAAGGAATCGGAACATACCAAACCGTATGTCGATGCAGGATACTTGCACGATCTGAACGAGCGACGAGGCGAAAAATCACTCACGTTTGAACCTCAAGAATTGCCGCCGGGACAATATGATGTTCGCGTCGCTTTTTGCGCTTCGGAAAATCGATCGTCCAAGGTCGAGTTTACGGTATTTAGCGCCGATGGCGAAACGAGTGTCATCGTCAACCAACGCAAGCCCGCGACGATCGATGGCTTATGGGAATCGCTCGGCACGTTCCGATTTGAACCCGCCGGCCAAGCGTTTGTGATGCTAAGCAATGCAAACGCTAATGGCCACGTGATCGCTGATGCGGTTCAATTCCTGCCACTCCAAACATCAGTCGCTGCCGCCGAGAAAAAAGGACAGCCGGTCGCCAAAGCCGAACCGATCGACAGCGAACCTGAAAATGCCCAGGCCGAACAGAAGCGACAATTACTCACCGAGGCCAACCTGGTCGCGCGGCAATCCGAACTGAAGAAACAATTAAACCAGCGTCCCAAAGCGATGGGGCTGCGACGCCGCGAAGACGCTGGCGACTTGCCGATCCATGTCCGCGGCAGCATCCATAACCTGGGTGAACCGGTCGGTCGCGGAGCGTTACAAATCATTAGCGATCAGTTGCCACCATTGCAAATCGCCAGCGATTCTTGTGGGCGAATTGAACTGGCCGACTGGATCGCAAGCGACCAAAACCCACTGACCAGCCGCGTGTTGGTCAATCGGATTTGGTTGTGGGTGATGGGGCAAGGAATCGTGCGAACGCCTGATAATTTTGGGACCACGGGGCAACCGCCCACGCACCCTGAATTGCTCGATTGGTTAACCGCTGAGTTCATACAAGACGACTGGTCGATCAAGCGGTTGGTGAAACGAATCGTAATGTCGTCAACCTATCGCCAGTCGTCTCGTTTACCTTCGATCGATGATCCGCGGTTGCAAATCGATCCGGACAATCGCCTATGGTGGCGCAGCGATCGCAAACCGGTGTCGGCCGAAGCGATTCGCGATTCGGTCTTGGCAATCAGTGGCGAACTCGACGGGACACCTTATGGGTCGCGCATCCGCGGAAATATCAGCGCTGATTATGGGTACCAGCACGACGACTTGATCCGCAGCGTTTACATGCCCGTGTTCCGCAACGCCATTCCCGATCTGCTGGAAACTTTCAATTACACCGATACAAGTTTTGTCACCGGGCAACGGCAACGAGGCATCGTTGCGCAGCAAGCGTTGGCGATGTTGAATCATCCTTGGTTTGCCAAGCGGGCCACAACCGCCGCACAGCGAAATCTGAAGATCGCCGTGCGGAGTGAATTGCCGCAATACGCCAGCGACTGGGAAGCTCGGATCGGATACGCGTTCTTGCAAACCTTAGCACGCCACCCCGATCAAGCTGAACTGGAAGCCGCGAAACAGTTTGTCGGCGATTTTTATCAGTCGATCACAAATACACCCCCAGACGAATCTGCGATTGATAACAAAGCGATGGGACAATCCTTAGCCCAACTTTATCACGGGCTGTTTGCAACGGCCGAGTTCAGACAATTGGATTGATGTTACGGGTCGATGGCGAAACGACTTATAAAGATTTGAGATTTAAAGGCGATTGAAATGTCAAGCGAAATACTGATCCCTAGACGTCGTTTATTGCAAACGTCCGGTTGTGGATTCGCATGGCTGGCGGCCAGCGGGATCGCGGCGTCGTCGGCAAGATCGAGAGCGTCTGCGACGGAATCACGCCCCGACGATAAATCGCAATCGTCGGCCGGCGTCGCGCCGGGCCATCATTTCGCGCCGCGAGCCAAACGCATCATTTTTCTATTCATGCAGGGCGGTCCCAGCCATATTGACACCTTCGATTTCAAGCCCGACATGATCAAGCATGATGGCCAATCGATGCCGTTTGATGATTCTCGCTCGATTGCCAAAACCGGACGTCGCGGTGATTTGCACCGTGTGATGAAATCGCCATGGCAGTTCCATCAATATGGCGACGGTGGCCACTGGGTTTCTGATCTGTTCCCCGAAACGGCCAAGCATGCCGATGACCTGTGTATGATTCATTCGATGCATACCGAAGGGGTCGCGCACGGTCCGGCGACGCTGTTCTTGCATACCGGTGCCACCAATTCGATCCGGCCATCCATGGGCTCTTGGGTTCATTACGGCTTGGGGACTGAAAACGAGAACCTGCCGGGATTTGTCACGATCGCCCCGCCGCTGGGCAATGGCGGCCCGAGAAACTTCGGCAACGCGTTCTTGCCGGCGGTTCATCAAGGTACGCCAGTAGGACGAGCCGACAGCCGTGGCGATGATTTGATGCTGAGAAATGCGGCTGTCCCAGCCAGCGAAATACCAGGCACGCGCCGTCGCTTAGATTTCGTCCAACAATTGAATCGCCATCGTCTTGATGCCCAACCCAAGGATGGTGAACTGGATGCCATGGTCCGCAGTTATGAACTCGCCTGGCGCATGCAAACCCACGCTCCCGAGATTTTCGACGTCAATAACGAAACGCAAGCGACGCTGGATGCTTATGGAATCGGCAACGGTCCGACCGATGCGTTCGGCAAGCGTTGCCTACTGGCACGACGCTTATGCGAATCGGGTGTGCGTTTCATACAGGTTAATTATGGTGACAACAGCGCCAACCCGGCTTGGGACCAGCACAGCAACCTACCAAAGCACGCGGATCATGCGGCAGCGGTTGACCGCCCGATTGGCGCGCTGCTGCAAGACCTGAAGCAACGCGGCCTGTTGGAAGACACTTTGGTTTGGTGGGGCAGCGAGTTTGGACGCACGCCCTATGCGCAAGCGAACGGCACAGGCCGCGATCACAATCCCGCCGGATTCACCGTCTGGCTAGCCGGCGCAGGCGTCAAGCCAGGGTTCCACTATGGTGCGACGGACGAATTAGGACATCGTGCGGTGACAAATAAAGTACACATGCACGACCTGCACGCAACAATCTTGCACCTGATGGGATTGGATCATCAACGATTGACCTTCCAACACGCCGGACGAGATTTCCGCCTGACCGACGTGTATGGCCGCGTCGTTGAAGACATCATCTCATAACTCATATAACCGCGTCACTTTGGCATCGCGATCGATCGGTTACCAAAGCCCGGTTTGCGTCATCACATCATCAACCAACAATCGTTGGTCATCTTCGTCTTTGGTCGCGTTGGTTTGCAGGGGCGGTTGGCCAGACGGACCGGCTTGCGAACTGGCCAAAGGATCTAAAGAACCGGCCGATACCAGTACAGGTTCGGTGGCCTCATCGATCGCCGCCACCTGCGGCGACGGTTGCACATTCCGCTGGACATCGGTCTGGCCAACCAGCGAAAGCGATTGCATGGAAACGGTTTCAGGGCTGACAGTTGCTGCTGCGGCGGCAGTTGCTGCTGCGGCATCCAAGTTAATCGCTCGAAGCGTACTGGTCCAAGCCGGTGAACCGACGGGCAACGTCGACCTCATGGCCAAGCGGTTGTAAACATACGCCGCGCGCAATCCTATTTCGCGAAAATTTTGATTCGCTAAGTTTTGGCCTGCAACCAGTGTCACGGTCAATTCGTTCGGATCGTTTGGACCGCCATCGATATAAGCAGTTGGCTGGGTCTGAACGATTCGGTAATTGCCCGCCGCGACGTTCAGGAACTCGAATTGACCATTGTCGTCGGTGGTGGTCTCGCGCTCGACATTGGTTGCGACATTGACAAGCGTGATCCGCACGCCCGGGATGCCTTCGAACGGGCTGGGGGCATTATCCAAATTGGTGTCGGCGTAAACCGTTCCCCCAATCCGATCGGCTTGACCGGGTTGTTCATTGCGAACGACCACGGCACCATCCGTCGGGTCGGGCCCAGCGACGGGAGCGGGATTGACCGAGATCGCCCCTTCGTTCAATCGCACTTGGACCAAATCGATCGCCGATTCAGTATCAGGTACAACGGACTGGCGAATTCGGAACCCCAAAACGGCCAATGAACCTGGACCGGCCGGTAAATCGCCTGAGGCCGAGATAAAAATCACGACTGTCCCGGCCTGGGCATCGACATTGGCCACCACCTGTGTGTCCGCCGCATTCGCCCAGGAACTGCCCGCCGCAATGTCCTCTTCGTCTAGCGTAAAAATATCCGGATCGTAAGCGATTCGGATTTCCGCCCCACGCACGCCGGCGGCGTCATCGATGTTCACCGGGGCTGCAATTTCTGCACCCACTTGACCGCTGAGGTCATCGGGAATGTCAACGGCAGCCAACAGACGTCGAAGTTCGAGATTTTCAAAGCCTAGGCGGCGGGCGAATGAACTCATGAACTCAACTCCCGTAACGAGGTGTTAATCGTAGATGGGGGCATGCTGCCGCCAGGGCCGCCCGGTCAACGTGTGCTGGCCGATGTCACCCCACTGACTGATCGCCGCGGCGCTTGCTCGCACAATCGCTACGACAACTACTAGACTCCTTTTCGCCACTTTTCGTTTCGTTAATCCAGGGAACTTTCTCGGAGTTGGCGGAACTAAAGTCGTATCCTACCACACAGCCAGAATATGGATAACCTTTACCGGTCGCGGCGACTTTGCCGCCTGGCTTAGATTTTGCGATGACGGAAGCTCACCCGATTGGTCGGCTCATGTGTGGCCAAATGTGCCGCGGGGACCGATTGAAGGGAATAAGCAACTCTGTTTTTCAATTCGGTTTATCGATTCGTACCAGATTTCAGTAACAGTCGATCTTAAAGGCAAGCGAGAACTCGCATGAAACGATTACGAGATTGGAGCCGTCGGCTAAAGCGAATGGCGCTCGGGCAATCAATCGAAAAAAGCACGCCGCCAGCGTTGAATCGCGTTTCTCGCTCGCTGCGTGTCGAGCCGCTTGAAGATCGCCGAGTGATGGCTGTTACGGTAGAAGCCTTCACGCCCACGCCCAGCGGGTTTACCGCCCAATTGAGCGAAGAGATTCGGATTGAAAATCTGAATCTTTACAATTCGCAAAGCGGCGACATGGGTGCCGCAGACGTCACGCTGCAGGGTGCAACGGGCGGCAATATCGCAGGGTCGCTGGTGGTTGATGGCACCAACTTGACATTCGTTGCCCGCGGCGGCGCACTGCCCGCCGACACTTACACAGCGACGCTGCGCAGTTCCGCAAACGGAATCGTTGATGCCGCGCTTGGCCAATTGCTCGATGGCGAGTTCAGCGGCGCATTCCCGTCTGGTAACGGCACCCCAGGTGGAGACTTCGTATTTTCATTCACCGTTTCGGCAGTTCCGGCACTGGTGATCTCCCTGCCCGATTTCGCCAGGGGACCGGCCCAGGCGATCAACGTCCCTGCGCTGGGCAGCGGCATCGCGCCACAAACCGGCTTGCCTATCCGATTTTCACAAACCGCTGGCATCACCTCCTTCACGATGACGATCGGATACAACTCCGATTTGTTGGACATCACCGATGTCGACCTTGGACCGGACGCGCCAGCAGGCAGCCAGGTGGAAGCAAATTTCGATGTTGCGGGCCAGGTGACGATCGCTTTCTTTGCGCTCGAACCGCTGACAAGCGGTAACGGTGACTTGATTCAGTTGGTCGCCGCGGTGCCCGAAGATGCGGACTACGGAAGCGCGCACGTGATGAACTTCACCGCGATCGAAGTGAATGCGGGTGCGATTCAAGCAATCGGCGATTCAGCACTTCACGTTGTCGCATTCCCGGGCGACAGCAACGGCAACGGTCGTTACGACGCCGAAGATGCTCGCCTGGTCGCACGAGTCGGCGTTGGACTCGATACCGGTTTTGTCGCAAGCCCGTCAACCGGCTCGCCTACCAATCCACGCCTGTTCGCACTGATCGATCCTTTGATCATTGGCGACGTGACCGGTGTCGACGGAATCAGCCCGCTGGATGCGAGCGATATTTTGCGGCAGGTCGTCGGATTACCGACACCCAATATCCCTGCGCTGCCATCGACTCTTGCTCCTACCGCCTTGGCCCTTTCGTCAACATCCGTTGCCGAAGCACTACCGGTCGGAACCACCGTCGGGACATTCACCACAACCGATCCCAATGTCGGCGACACCCACACCTATTCCCTGGTCGCTGGTTCAGGCGACACCGACAACGCGTCGTTTACGATCACCGGCAATGCGTTAAGAACCGCAGCGGTCTTCGATGCTAATGTTAAGAGCACTTATAATATCCGAGTGCAAACGACCGACCAAACCGGACGGAGTTTCCAGCGCACCTTTACGATCACCGTTACAACCGCCAACCAGGCACCAACATCGATCGCACTTAGCAATTCAGCGGTTAATGAAAACGTCGCGATCGGCTCAACCGTCGGCACCCTAAGCACAGTCGATCCCAACCCAGCCGATACGCATACCTACACACTCGTCAGTGGTACCGGATCGACCAACAACGCATCGTTCTCGATTTCTGGTAACAACCTAATCACCGCTGCGTCGCTCAATTTTGAAACCCAATCGAGTTATTCGGTTCGCATCCGCTCAACCGACGCGGCCGGGCTGTTCGTAGAACAAACCTTCACGATCACCGTAACCAACGTCAATGAAGCGCCGACATCGATCGCCCTTAGCAGCAGTTCGGTTGCCGAAAATTCACCGCTCGGAACCGCGGTTGGAACCTTCAGCACGATCGATCCTGATACGGGCGATACGCACTCTTACACGTTGGTAACGGGCGCCGGATCGACCGACAACGCGTCGTTCCAAATCGTGGGCAATGCATTGCAAACCGCCGCACCGATCAACTTTGAGACCCAGTCAAGCTACTCGATTCGTGTCCGCAGTACCGATGCTGGCGGTTTGTCGACCGAGCAAACGTTTGTCATTAACGTCACTAACGTCAATGAGACCCCCACGGCAATCTCGCTCAGCAACCTCACGATCGCTGAAAACCAACCGCCGGCAACACTTGTTGGCCTATTGACGACTACAGATCCCGATCTAGGCGACAGCCACACTTACACGTTGGTCAGCGGAACCGGTGACACCGACAATGCATCCTTTACCGTTTCCGGAAACCAAATCGTTTCCGCTTCAACATTCGATTTTGAAACACAATCTTCGTATACGATTCGTGTTCGCAGCACCGATGCCGGTGGCTTATTCACCGAAGAGTCGTTCGTGATCACGGTCACAAACGTTAACGAGGCGCCAACTGCAATTGCGTTGGACAACTTAACGGTCGCTGAAGGCGAACCCTCGGGAACCGCCGTTGGCAACCTGACGACAACCGATCCCGACGTCGGCGACAGCCACACTTATACTTTCGCTACTGGAACCGGTGACGAGGACAACGCTTCGTTCACCATTTCCGGCGGCCAACTACTAACCGCAGAAAGTTTTGACTTCTCCGTCAAGTCATCCTATTCGATTCGAGTCCGCAGTACCGATGCGGGCGGATTGTTCACCGAATCGGCCTTCGTGATCACGGTTACTGAAGTCAATGTTGCCCCGTCAGCAATCGCTCTTAATCCATTAACGGTCGCGGAAAATGCACCCTCCGGTACATCGGTCGGAACATTGACCACAACCGACAGCAACCTGTCGGACACACACACCTACACGCTCGTCAGCGGAACCGGTGACGACGACAACGGGTCGTTCACGATCAGTGGCGATACTGTCGTGACGGCTGAATCATTCGATTTCGAAACCCAGCCATCTTATACGATCCGCGTCCGCAGCACCGATGCCGGCGGCCTGTTCACTGAGCAAGCGTTTGTCATTAACGTTACCAACGTCAATGAATCCCCCACGGCGATCGCGATCGACAGTTCAACGATCGAAGAAGGGCAGGCGATCGGTACCATTGTCGGAACACTGTCCACCACCGACCCCGACGCCGGAGATTCACACACTTATACAATCGTTTCTGGTGATGGCGATGACGATAACGCGTCGTTCACCATCTCGGGAAGCGATCTGGTCGCGGCCGAAGTGTTCGATTTCTCAACCAAGTCATCCTATACCGTTCGAGTTCGCAGCACTGACGCGGGTGGTTTGTTCACCGAAACAGCCCTCGTGATCACAGTCACCGAAACCAATGTCGCGCCGACTGCGATTACAGCCGACAATCTTGATATCTCCGAGGGTCAACCTATCGGGACCCTTGTTGGCACGCTGTCCACGACCGACGCGAACGTGGCCGATTCACACACGTATTCGCTCGTCGTCGGTATTGGTGACGATGACAATGCCTCGTTTACCATCAATGGAGACGAGATACTGTCGGCGGAAATCTTTGATTTCTCGGTGAAGTCGTCGTACTCGATTCTCATCCGCAGCACCGATGCGGGCGGCTTGTCGGTCGACCAAATCTTGATCATCACCATCAACGAAGTGAACGTCGCGCCGACCGCTATCACCCTTAACACATCCGTGATCGAGGAGAACGCGGTTGTTGGAACCGCTGTCGGCACGCTGACGACCACGGATGACAATGCAGCCGATACTCACGCTTACACACTCGTGAGCGGCGCCGGTGACGATGACAACGCATCGTTTACGATCACCGGCAATGCGCTGGTCACAGCCGAATCTTTCGACTTTGAGACCAAGTCGTCTTACACCGTGCGTGTTCGCAGCACCGATTCCGGCGGCCTGTTT
>DIUH01000439.1:1823-4160 GCA_002428205.1 Planctomycetaceae bacterium UBA6163 | reverse complement strand
AACGCGTCCTTTACCATCGCAACCGGCGATCTCGTTAGCGCCGAAGTCTTCGACTTTGCAACCAAATCGTCTTACACGATTCGCATTCGCAGCACCGATGCCAACGGGTTGTTCACGGAAGAATCGTTTGTAATCACCGTTACGGAAACGAATGTCGGGCCGACCGCAATCGCCTTGGACAATCTCACGATCCTTGAAGAAGAAGCGATCGGGACATTAGTCGGTACCTTAACGACCACTGACGACAATGTGATTGATTCTTTCACCTACACTTTGGTCGCGGGNNCCGGTGACGATGACAACGCATCATTCACAATCATCGGTGACACACTGGTTACAGCCGAATCGTTCGACTTTGAAACCAAGTCGTCTTACACCGTGCGTGTTCGCAGCACCGATTCCGGCGGCCTGTTTGTTGAAGAATCGTTCGTGATTACGGTCACGGATGTCAATGAAGCACCGACGTTGATCGCTATCAGTTCGTCATCGATTGAGGAAGCCCTGCCGATCGGAACCGTTGTCGGCGCACTGACCACAACCGACCCAGACGCGGGCGATTCGCACACCTACACACTTGTCGCCGGTGCCGGCGATGATGACAACGCGTCCTTTACCATCGCAACCGGCGATCTCGTTAGCGCCGAAGTTTTCGACTTCGCAACCAAGTCTTCTTACACGATTCGCATTCGCAGCACCGATGCCAACGGGTTGTTCACGGAAGAATCGTTTGTAATCACCGTTACGGAAACGAATGTCGGGCCGACCGCAATCGCCTTGGACAATCTCACGATCCTTGAAGAAGAAGCGATCGGGACATTAGTCGGTACCTTAACGACCACTGACGACAATGTGGTTGATTCTTTCACCTACACATTGGTCGCGGGCGCCGGTGACGACGACAACGCATCGTTCACGATTGATGGCGATCAAGTCCTGTCCGCCGAAGTCTTTGACTTCCCGACGAAGTCGTCTTACTCAATCCGTGTGCGAACCACCGATGCTGGCGGCTTGTTTACTGAAGAAACCTTCGTAATCACGATTACCGAGATTAATGTTGCACCAACCGCGGTGCTGCTGGACACATTGACGATTCCGGAAAACGAAGCTGCTGGCACCGTGGTTGGCAATTTGTCGTCAACCGATGCCAATGTGATCGATTCTCATACGTACCTGATTGTTGCTGGTGATGGTGATGACGATAACGCCTCATTCGCGATCGCGGGCACCCAGTTGATTACAACAGAAGCGTTCGACTTCGAAACCAAATCTTCTTACAGCGTTCGGATTCGAACCACCGACAGTGGCGGATTAGCTTTCGAAGCCTTCTTCGTAATCAATGTAACGAACGTGAACGAGGCACCGACGGCGATCACGATTGACAACAGCACGGCGGTCGACCTGGCACCAGTGGGTACCGCCATCGGCCAGTTCAGCACCACAGACGTTGATGCCGGTGATACTCACAGTTATTCATTGGTTGCGGGTGATGGTGATACCGACAACGGTTCGTTTGAGATTGTCAGCGGTGAACTGCGAACTCTGGTCGAATTGGACTTCACAGCGACGCCGACTTACTCGATCCGAGTCCTCACCACGGACTTCGAAGGTTTGACGTTTGAGCAAATCTTCTTGATCACCGAAACGCCTTAAGGTTTTTCAGGGTTAGAGCTTTCTCAAAGACAAGTTTTAGGGTAGTGGGATTCGCCAGAATTCCTTCCAGTCGGGGAATTCTGGCGAATCCCACTACGCCTCTGAAGATCCCCGAACCTAATTCTTTGAGTTGACAAAGAGCTAGAAGGTTAAGCTGATCCCGGTTTGCAAGCCGTGAATCAAAACGCCTCCGCTGTCCATCAGGACAACCGGGGCCCTGATTCCGTCGGGCGTTTCAGGCGGGAATTGCGATACGCGTCGATCAATCTGATTGGCCGACTGCGCCGCATCGCTCCAATAGATCAATTGATAGCCCGCTTTGATTTCCCAGCCATAAGCGAATCTCGCACTGACGCCAAGAAACACTTCGGGCATGACCGTGAAGCGATTCCTGGTATGGGTTCCGATATTCGTCGTTTGTGCAAGCAACCCGCCGTCAAATGTCGCTGTGTCATCGCCAGGAACAGTGTTTACCGTTCGGCCGTCAATGATCACTTCTGTTCGATTATTGCCCAAACCCAATGTGCCGCGCGCATGAAGACTGATCACGCCTAAGGTTTCTGTGTAGTCCAGTCCCAACACCAACCCCTGAAACCGGTTGCTCGTTTCAAATCGGTCAAACAGATCCCGCGTCGTGTCTGCGAGGATTCCGCCCTGTGGTGCCGTGTAGGTGGAGAACTGTGAAAT
>DIUH01000439.1:0-1807 GCA_002428205.1 Planctomycetaceae bacterium UBA6163 | reverse complement strand
GCGTCTCCGACATTCAGCCCGAGGTTAACGACGGAGCGTTCGAGAAATGGAGAACTGACGCTATCAAATCGGACTTGCTGACTGGAGTTTGGCATTCCCGAATAGAAGATTTCAACGCCTCGGGTATGGCAGTCATCAAACCACCAACCGCCGCCGATACGAATCCCCGATTCAGTGAAATCATCGGCACTGCCCCCAAACAAGGTGGCACCCGGACCGGATTGAATCAACGGTGGCAGATCACCGCCAGATGTGGTGTAGTACAAATATTCGACCGAAATCCAATTGCCGCAACCGCGCCCCACATTGCTGGCAAAGCCCATCGGTTCAAAGCAATCCGAGCAACCCGCATCACATGAACCATCCACCAGTGCATGGCCATGCTGAATGTGACTTGTGATCGGCAAGGGAGACGGGTAGATAACCGCCGGATCATCGACAAACTGATGGTTCGCCTGATGGACTGGCGAGTCGTAAGTTGCGTCCGAACTCTGAATCGAACCGGGATCAGGAATCGCCGGCGGCGCGTGCTGCGAACTAGCGACTCGCCACTGCTTTTTAACCGGCCTAGTTACATGTTCTTGTGCGATTGCCGGCGAAGCGATGAAGCAGACTGCTGCGAGCCAACGAACCGCATGCCTAAACCAAACGGGTGCGCCTGGCCAGCGCTGAGCACGACTCTCGGGCGCCGACAAATCATCGAACGCGTGTTGGAACCATTGGTTTCTGAAGGCAAAAACGACGAAGGCCCCGACCGCAAACAACGGCGAAACCGAGTCGCGTTGACTCGTGTTTTGACGATAGCAAAGCATTGTAAATCCGCCATGCAGGTATGCCCCCCTGCAAACAGACAGTCGTTGTTATCGTCGCAATCAAACCCTAGGCTTTGATGAAACCGAAAACTATTGAGAAAGTTCCACGGGATTTCTTCAAGTTCCAAGGTGGGCACCGATCCCATCCAACCCAAATCGGCAGAAAATGTCGGTAATCGCAAGCAACGCATGACACCTATTCCCCCTTCCACAGATAAAGCAAGTATGACCTACGACAGCGGGACGCCCTCTAATCGGCTCGCGGACGAATCGGCGCCGACTACCACGGATCAGTTGGACCAGGTGATCAGCCAGCCCGATGACCAAGTGACGGCTACGGTGGATGCAATGCCGGGTGACTTCGTCGTCTTGGGGGCGGGCGGCAAGATGGGGCTGCATCTGTGCCAAATGTTGCGGCGAGCCCTCTCGCAACTCGGCCGCCGCGACCAGGTTTTCGCCGTCTCGCGATTCTCGAGCGATAACGCGACCCGTCGCTTTGTTGACCACGACATTCGCACCATCGCTGCGGACTTGAGCGACCCGGCGGTTTATTCGCGGTTGCCCGATTCGCCCAACGTCTTCTTCCTCGCTGGTGTGAAGTTCGGCACGGCTTCGAGTCCAGATCTGTTGGACCGGATGAACGTGCAAACGCCTCGCTTGGCCGCCAATCATTTTCGATCGAGCAAAATCGTCGCCCTTTCGACCGGGTGCGTCTATTCCTTTACATCGCCCGAATCTGGCGGTTCAACCGAGTCGAGCCCGACCGATCCGCCGGGCCAGTATGCTCTTTCATGTCTTGGCCGCGAGCGGGAGTTTATCGACGCCAGTAATCGGCACAACACCGCGTGCACCCTGGTGCGGTTGAACTATAGCGTCGAGTTGCGCTACGGCGTGTTGGTCGATATCGCGGAAAAGGTTTTTCATGGCAGACCAGTCAATGTCGACACCGGTTATGCCAATGTGATCTGGCAAGGTGATGCGATCTCGCAAATCAT
>DIUH01000411.1:3812-4741 GCA_002428205.1 Planctomycetaceae bacterium UBA6163 | reverse complement strand
CAGGTGGTGATGGTCAGCAGCGGGGCCGTCGGCGCTGGCGTAGGAAAGCTGGGTTTACCGTCGCGGCCGGCAGGTCTGGCGCAATTGCAAGCCGTCGCCGCGATTGGCCAAACCGATCTGATCCAAGCCTATGACCATTCGATCAGCCAGCGTGGCCGCCACGCTGCTCAAGTTTTGCTGACCGCGTCGGACCTGCGTCGTCGCAGCGGATACCTGCACGTTCGCAACGCGCTCACCCAGATTCATGCCTATGGGGCGATCGCGATCATCAACGAAAACGATTCGGTTTCCGTCGGCGAATTGATGACGACATTTGGCGACAACGATCGCTTGGCGGCCAGCGTCGCGGGACTGCTAAGTGGAGCGTTGCTGGTCATCCTGTCGGATATCGATGGGCTTTATGACGGTCCGCCCGATGAACCGACCAGCAAGCGGATTTCGCTGGTTCGCGAATTGAACGCCGATGTCTTTTCACTAGCCCGCGATCGCATTTCGTTGTCCAGCAAGGGTGGCATGGCCAGCAAGTTGCACGCGGCGGAAACCGCCACTTCGCATGGGCATCCAACGATCGTTGGCCCGGGGCGCGATGACGCGGTGTTGGACAAAATCTTTCGGGGTGAAGATATCGGAACGCTGTTTTTGCCGACTTCACGTGGCATTCGCGGGCGTCGTCGCTGGATCGGATCATCCGCTAATGTTGAAGGCAAAATCACCATCGACGAAGGTGCGGCCAAGGCGATCTGCAAGCAAGAACGGAGTCTGTTGGCGATCGGAATTCGCGGAGTGAGCGGCGATTTTCGCCGTGGCGCGGTCGTGTCACTGTGCGATGGCGATGGCAACGAAATCGCGCGTGGATTGACGAATTATCCGTCGGATGAAGTCGAAAAAATTCGTGGGCTGGCCAGTGACCGGATCGCCGAAGTGCTGGG
>DIUH01000411.1:2982-3787 GCA_002428205.1 Planctomycetaceae bacterium UBA6163 | reverse complement strand
AACGCTCAGCTCGCGTCAAAATCAAAACCGATCACGGTGGTGGTGGACCCAACGGTGGTGGTCCCGGTGGTGCGGTGGGAGGCGCATCGGGCGCTGGTGTTACGGTCGATGATGTTGGTCCCGAAGACGTTCCGCAACCAACTGCGAAAACAACTACGGTGAAGGCCAACATGATCCAAGACGACGCGCGTCTCATCAGATAAACCCCTTAGGAATAACAGAAACAATTGCGCGGATCACAAAAACCGCACACAAACAATCTCACAAACCAGCGACCAGGTCGACTGGTTTTCAGTTACAGATAACTGCACCTGGTTCGTGTCAACGTCTGACGGGAAGGGACCTATCGAAACGAATTTCTTAGTGATCCCAAAAGTCGATCGCGTCGACACGAAACACCTAACGAAAACTACTCTTCGAAAATGTTGTGCAAGCGTGCGTCTTGAACGCCGGTTGCGTTCAAGTACAGATCACCGTTCACGGATCCGGAAACGGCTCGGACGGAGCCGTCATACAGGGTGAACTGGATCACGCCAGGGTGCTGCGAACCGTTTTGCCACCAGCCTGGACGGCTGAGGGGTGTTGGCAATCGCCAAGCAGTCGGATGCGGGCCCATGCCCATCCAAACGAAGGCCTCAATCAATTGATTTCCGCTGAAACCGCCGAGAACTTCGCCGAAGGCGATCGAGTTGCTTGTGCCGTCAATAACGCTGTTCAAGCCGTTCTTCGATCGTGGCCACATTGCGCCTCTGAAGCGGCCCCAACCGGCAGCGTCAGTATGAGCTTCGCCGATGCCACCGGCGCA
>DIUH01000411.1:2486-2926 GCA_002428205.1 Planctomycetaceae bacterium UBA6163 | reverse complement strand
GTGACGGTGTTGTTGTAAGGGTTTGCCGATGGGCACTCGTACGTGGCGATCCTATTTTGGGCTGCAGCCCAAGCACCAGCGTTAGAAGGGTAAGACTGGATTGGCAAACCTGTGGTCGGTGCCGGTGTGGAGTTTGGAAACCGATCGATACCGATATCCAGCGACGTGCTGATTTGTTCATAGACGGCCTGTTGCTCGATGTAAGGCAACAGATACGCCATGGCGCCGACCCACTGGTGGTCGCCGAACGCTGTGTTGCCTGGATTCGGTGCGCCAGGGGGAGGCGTCGGAACAGGGCCCAGGATCCCAGGAGGGAGCCTTCGGTAAGTGTCGTGGAAGTTATGCAAGGCCAACCCGAGTTGCTTCATGTTGTTGGAGCACTGCATCCGTCGAGCGGCTTCGCGGGCCGCTTGAACAGCGGGAAGCAACAAGCCAACCAT
>DIUH01000411.1:728-2430 GCA_002428205.1 Planctomycetaceae bacterium UBA6163 | reverse complement strand
TAGTAGCCTAGGCGGGTAGGTTTCGCGTATGCAAGCATTTTTTTAAATTATTTTTCATAAAATTGCTTTTGCCCGATTTATGGGCCTTGCAAGACGCTTAACGCCCGCCAATCTGCCAATCGAAAAACTCAACGCAAGCCGCGAATCAATCAAAAGATGGGGCTGTTTTTCCCGTTCCGCTTTTCGTGAAACATAGCCACTTTTCGGTAAATCGCGAGCTTGGCATCGTGTGTAACGCTGGCAAACAGCCAGTAATACTCAACAAAAAACTAATTCTAAGGAAAAACTTCGCTGTTGTTTCACACGTCGAGCTGAGGTGTACAGAGGGTGACTAATGTGGGAATCGCTCCCATTGGCAGGTCAAGCTTGTGGCCGGAAATCGCTGCGAAAAAACGGGTTTATGCTAAGGAATCGTGCGGTAATGCGCAAGATTTCGCGGTTAGTCAAAAGCGTTTTCTTCGCCTTCGCCCGCGGCTTGCGATCGGTCAACGGGCCTTGACGAAATCGGTTCCGGGTTTGCAGCTTCGCCCGTTTCGAGTTCTGCCACCGGCCGGTTCCAATCCCACAGCGGCTGGGCATCGTAGCCAAGTTCGGTCAAATAGCGTGCGGTGACAGCGGTGTAGCCATGGGCGGTCCAAACCGTTTCGGGTTGGCACTGCCGTGTCGCGTCAATCAATTCCGGCCAATCGATGTGATCGCTGAGGATAAACCCGCGATCGACGGCGCGGCGACGGCGGTTTCCCCGCACCGCCATCCAACCGCTAGCCATCGCGGTGGTCACTTTTCCGAATCGCCGTAGCCAAGGTGTGCCGTGGGCGCTGGGAACCGCCAAAATCATTGCGCCGGCGAATCGTTTGCGATCCCCATCCTGCTGGTCGATCGTCGAAACCGCGGTCGTCGGCGGCAATGCAATGCCGCTGTCGCGATACGCTTGAACCCCTTTCTCGACCGCTCCGTGAGTGTAAATCGGGCCGATCGACGGATCGAGTCCGGCCAGCAATCGCTGGCTTTTGCCAATCGCGTAGCCGTACAAAATCGATGTCAAACCCGCTGCGGCCGATCTCGCCCACCATTGATTGATATCAGCAAAAACCTCGACCGGATCCGGCCAGCGGTAAACCGGCAGTCCGAAAGTTGTCTCGGTGATCAGTAGATGGCAACGGACCGGTTCCCAAGCCGCGCAAGTCGGGTCGCTGCCGAGTTTGTAGTCGCCACTGATCAACGCGACACGACCGGCGTGTTCCAAGCGAACCATCGAAGATCCGAGCATGTGCCCTGCCGGGTGCAGCGAGACTTTGACCGACCCCACGTTGAGCGTTTCGCCGTAACGAACGAACTGGAAGTCGGCCTCGGGCGGCATTCGCAATCGCATCAGCAGTTCGCCAGCGGTGCTGGACAAATAATGTCGACACCCATAGCAGGCATGATCGCTGTGCGCGTGTGTGACCACGGCGCGATGCACCGGCCGCCACGGATCGACGTAAAAACCGCCCGCTTCGCAGTACAGCCCGCGATCAGTGGTGCGGATCAATTGACCAAACTCTGGCATGATGGCGTTGTGCGGCGATTGAATAAGAACACGTTTCTGCCGCTGACCATCGGCAACGGGGTGGACCGACGGCTATGATCTCCGTGGATCAGCGAAACGACCAGTGTGAGGTCGCGTAACGTGAGCGATTCCACTGATTAATCTTAGTGAACT
>DIUH01000411.1:0-719 GCA_002428205.1 Planctomycetaceae bacterium UBA6163 | reverse complement strand
CGAAAGCTCGGATTGCCGCTACTGGTCTACCATGCCGTCTGTGAACAGTACCCGTACGCTTCGGATCGACATCACACCTTCATTTTGCAAGGCGCGCGGGATGTCCAGCGGGAGCTAGCCGATCGCGGCATTTCGTACGTGTTTCACCTGCAGCGATGCGGCAGTCGGGGGGCTCACCTGCGTGATTTGGTGCGTCGCAGTGCGATCTTAATTAGCGATGAAATGCCGGTCGAACCGATCACGGGCTGGACGCAGCGATTGGTGACGATGTGTGAGACACCGATCTTGAGCGTCGATTCGTCGTGCGTTGTGCCGGTTCCGCTGGTCAAACGCACGTACACGCGAGCCTTTGAATATCGCGACGCGACACGTCGTTTGTACGCCCAGCGAGTGACGGCCGAGTACGTTGACCAACCGGCCGATTGTGCGATGTTTACTGGCGAATTGCCGTTTGAACCGCTCGATTTGCAACACGCCGATCTGGCACGATTGACCGCCGGGTGCCAGATCGATCATTCGGTCGCTCCCGTGGCCGATACGCCCGGTGGCACGCGCGCCGGTTACGCTCGGTGGGAAGCGTTTAAAAAGAAGGGGCTGCGCAATTATGCCCGTCGCCGCAACGACGCCGCCGATCATGGTGGCGTCAGCCGATTGAGCGCTTACTTTCATTTCGGCATGATCAGCCCGCTGAGGATCGCTCGCGAAGCCACCGAGTGCGC
>DIUH01000213.1:1683-4517 GCA_002428205.1 Planctomycetaceae bacterium UBA6163 | reverse complement strand
GACGAGCTGGCAGGGGAGCAATACAGGATGACTTGTGGGGTATAAAAAGGCTGGAAGCCTACCCCACTTATTAATCACCCGTGCTTAACGCACGAATTGAAACTCCTTGGCATTAATGATCGCCCAAAGAATATCTTCCCAAGCTTGTTGCTTATTGGTCGCGTTCGTAACGTGATCGCGAATCAATTGTAATTCTTCGTCGTTTGGATTTCTCGCGAAGGCTCGTCGATACAACATGTTTGCCTTATCGTCATCCGACCGGTCCATATCGCGTGCCAACTCCGCCGCGATACCTTGGCCGTTTTGCAAACGATTTTGGATGTCGCCAGAGTTCAGCAAATGCAACGACTGGGCGAGGTTGGCTTCGGGTGATCGTTCGCATTCGCATGCACTCTCGGACGTCGGTTTCCCAAAGACTTGCAAGAAGTA
Source organism: Planctomycetaceae bacterium UBA6163 (assembly GCA_002428205.1). Classification (GTDB taxonomy): domain Bacteria; phylum Planctomycetota; class Planctomycetia; order Pirellulales; family Pirellulaceae; genus UBA6163. The sequence goes on along the minus strand of DIUH01000213.1, from coordinate 4,088 downwards.
ATTATTGAAACCGTTATCCGGCAACTGAACCGCCGTCGTACCTTGCGGCACACCACCAAAGTTCGCTGGCAATCCGACAACCGAATTGATCGCATCGTAAAGCACTTCGGCGTTCAAGCGACGCTGGTAAAAACTGGANNCAGATTGTCCGCACAAGATCCTTTAAATCGAATTGCTTTTGGCGGAAGTGTTCGGCCAGTGCATCGAGCAGCTCGGGATTCGACGGCGGGTTGGTCACACGTAAGTCGTCTTCGGGATCGACGATCCCGCGTCCGAAGAAGTGCTTCCAATAACGATTGACGAGCGTTTTGGCAAAGAACGGATTGTCAGGTGCGACCATCCAATCCACCAAGCGATGTCTGGCGTCTTCATAGGATTCAATGTCCAGCAATGGTCCACCTAAACCGGCTGCTTTCACCGGCTCTTTGGAACGCGGGTTAGTCGCGGTGGGCGCGTTGCCTTTGAGAAAAACCATGTCGGGCATGTTGGCCTGGGGGTTAAAGCGACTGGACTTTAAACCGACCTGGGAAAAGAACGCCTCGAATTGATAATAATCCTGTTGGCTCCACCGTTCGAAGGGATGGTGGTGACATTTTGCACAGCCTAAACGCGTTCCCAAGAACAGTTGTCCCGTGTCTTCCATCTGCTCGCTGGCCGTACTGACTTCGCGATACCAGGCTACGGGCGGATGCGTTTGCACATCGCCAGTCGCGGTGATGACACTGCGAACGAATTGGTCATAAGGCATGTTTTGCGACAGTGAGTCGCGAATCCATGCATGGAAGCGGAATGTGTAAGGAATGTCGTTCTGTCCTCGACGTTTGTTTCGCAAAACGGCGGACCATTTGTTCGCAAAGTATTCGGCGTATCCCGGACTATCGACCAAGCGATCGACTAAGAGATCGCGTTTGTTCGCGTTGCCGTCGGCAAGAAACGTGTCGACTTCCGCTTCGGTCGGCAATCGTCCCGAGATATCGAGCGTGACGCGACGAATGAACGTTGCGTCATCGCAAAGCGGCGAGGGTGGAATCCCGAGCACACGCAAGCGATCAAACGCCAGCCGATCGATAAAGTTTTTCTCTGCCGGTGTGTCAGTCACGGGCAAACCCTGAGGGATCTCGGCACGGAAAACCGTCACCTCGCCTTGAAAGCGGACCATCACGGCCGCTTCGCCCGGCGTAGCAGCGACTTTGACTAAGCCGCTGTCATGAACAAAGGCCATCTCGGGTTGGTTCGCTTCGTAAGACGCCAAGCGGGTCACATCACGTGACGATCCGTCGCTGTAGTGTCCAATGATCGACAGTTGTTGCTGTGCATTAAAGTTCATCCGGCGCACCGGAGGTGAAACTTCGATCCGCTTTAAAACGGGATCAGACTCGGTCCCGTAGGGCATCCCTTGTCGAATCCAACTGGCGATCAAATCCCACTCATAAGTATCTGGCGTGATGCGTCGCCCGCCGCCGTGAGGCAAAAGATTGGCTGGCTTGAGCAGCAACAGACTGAACTCCGGTTCCGCCGGAAACACGCGACGCCCTGCCGCTTCGTGAACCAGGTATTCATAATCTTCGTCGGGATAAAATCCTAATAACGAAAGCTTAAACCCATTTTGTCCGTCCGACTTGCCATGGCATCCGCCGGCGTTGCAACCGAGCCGCGTAAAGATCGGAACCACCTCGTTGACGAAATTGACCGCAAGTTCTTCGTTGCAAGCGGTCGCCTTGAGCGTGATGGTCGCGGTTTGATTGCCCGCTGCGGTTGCGGTGATCAACGCTTGGCCATCGGTTAGCGGCGTTACCAAACCTCCGTCTTGAACTTCCATCACGGCCGGATCGCTGACCGAAAAACGGACGTCGTGCGTCAAATCATGACGCTGTTTGCTGGAGTAGACTCCGGTCACAACCAACTGTTTTCGGGCGTTGCGGCCTTCCAACACCGGAGTACCTGCGGATTCAAACTCGATCGCAACCAGTTCGCCGGGATGCCCCAATCCTGGCGCCTCGATCGCGCCAGCGGAACGAACAAAAACGCCAAGCGTCGCCAATACGACTGCGGTGAAGGCTGTGGTGCGATGGACGTAATGCATGGTCATGACTGCCTCGTGTGTGCGTCGATCTTCATTACGAAGGGGGAAGGATATTGGTGGGGGGAAAGCAGATGGGAAAATTTAATGTTAAAGCGAAACCGAGCAATCAAACTTATTGTGCATTCTTAACGAGCCATAGCGGGAACTTCGCGAACGCGAGCGACGCCGTCTCCGCTGGACAGCAACACCCGTGATCCGGAAGTATCGTAGTGCGCATAATTGCCGATTCGTCCGACACTCGCTTCCCAAATAGCAGTATCCACGTTCGGGTTCCAAACACGCAATTGGCCGGCATAACCGTACGAAAAAAGTCGCGTTCCGG
>DIUH01000213.1:0-1552 GCA_002428205.1 Planctomycetaceae bacterium UBA6163 | reverse complement strand
ACACGCACCGTTTGGTCGGCACTGCACGATACGATCGTCTTGCCATCGCGACTGGACGCGACCCCATAAACCGGCCCGCCATGATTGAACTGCCGAATCGGTCCAGGAGCGGCATATAACCACTGAGCTACCTGGCCATTGGCATGCGAAGCGTGAACCGACCGATTGTCAGCGGCAAAGGCGATCGCTGTGATCGCGGACTCGACAGCCGTGTCCTGATGCAAGATTAATTCATTGCCCGGCTGTGGCGACTGGGGCGGCCGTGGCGGACCAAAGATCATCAACCGGTTGGTATCGGTAGCGACCGCCAACTTTTGGTTGTCGCCGCTCCAAGTGATCGCGACCACGGCCCCATCCACCGACAGGGTTTGCAACGGTTCGGGGTTCGTCGGATTCCAGATCAAAACTTTCGCATCAGCGGTACCCGCAGCGATTCGCTGGTTGTCAGCCCTGACCGCAACAGTCGTTGCTGAAGCCGCAGTACCGACATAATCGCGAACCCGTTGTCCCGAACTCGAATCGGTCGATACCACCGGGCCCTCAGTCGAACAGGTCAGCACTTGGGTGCCTCCGCCGATCAAAACCATTTGCGTTAATTCACCCTGCTGGACATCCAAGGTTCGAATCGATGATGATCGATAAATCTTGATCGACTTGTCCATCGATGCCGTGGCGAGCGAAACATTGTCACTGAGCCAATGAACCGATGCCGGGCCAGCGGCGTGCTGGGCAAACTGTTCCAGCGGCAAACCGCTTGCTGCATCGAAAACCCTGACCACACCATCTTCGCAAGCAGTGGCGATGCGCAACATGTTCGCGGAAATTGAAACGGCGGAAATGGTTGCTGGATGATCGATCTTATAAACCAACTTTCCATCAGCAACATTCCAAACAACCAACGACCGATCGCGACTGGCACTCACCAAACGTTGGCCATTTTCCGAAACGGTTAATCGCGTGATGGCGTCGGCGTGGCCTAAGAACGTTTTGGAGGCGGAACCATCGCCGGTTGCCAGTTGAAAGANNGCGTGATCAGCGATTGATCGTCCGCTGACCATGAAACCTTATAAACAGGATCGGCAACAGAAATCACCTCCGCGAGTCGCTGCTGCGGTAGGCTGAAAATTCGAAGGTCGGTTTGATGATCGGCAACGGCAATCGACTTACCATCACGACTCATCACCGCATCGGCAATCTTTCCTCCGATATCGAAACTTGCCAATGATACGCCTTCGGTCGACGACCAGATGTCGACATGGCCCTCTGCGGTCGCGGCAATCAATTGCGAACCGTCATGGCTTGCTCGCAGCGTGCGGAGTGTTCCTTTCGCTGGTTTGAGCGGTGAAAGCAACGCTGCGTCAGTCTTCATCCGATAAACGCCGTCGCCCTTGGTTGTCAGCAAGGCGAAGCTTAAATCGCCCGAACCGGCGACCAGATGCGTGATGGCAACTGGTTCCGACTCGGACAAGACGTTGTGAAGTTGCTTGACCGAAATCGGAGTGATTCGTATCGCGGGGTCGCTGCCAGCGGACACGATTCGGGAAGAACCGAC
>DIUH01000102.1:3798-4376 GCA_002428205.1 Planctomycetaceae bacterium UBA6163 | reverse complement strand
AAGCGTACTTCAGACCCAAGAATCCAGGGCCCTGGCTTACGCGTGGGACCGCAACGCTTGAAGGGATGTCCTGCGGAGTCGGCATTTGCCGCGATACAACCGAACCATAACCTGGATATTCAAGCGATGGCAACGGACGGCTGCCAGTGTTGATGTATTCGCGGCCCAGTTCGTGCGCGGCAAGCGTGTGGCTGACCCCACGCAGAATCGCGAACTTATCAGCACACGTCGCCAATCGCGGCATGTGTTCACAGATTTCCATTCCAGGAACATTCGTCTTGATCGGACTAAACTTGCCACGATGCGTGTCCGGCGCGTTCGGCTTCAGGTCGAACGTATCGATGTGCGACGGGCCGCCCGGCAATTCAATGAAGATCGCTCGATCCGCTTTGGCTTGGCTGATTTCTCCAGCGCTTGCCATCCGCAAGTAACTGGCCAAGGTCAGCCCCGTGCCGCCCAAGATGCCGGCCTTCAACATATCACGACGGACCATGCCGTCACAGGTTCGATTGGTTGCCATAATTCTTTTAACTTCGCTTAAGGTTTATGTTTTGAAAGATTGGTAAGACACCGACGGA
>DIUH01000102.1:3493-3782 GCA_002428205.1 Planctomycetaceae bacterium UBA6163 | reverse complement strand
GGGTGTCGGCACAGTGTTCGCATATAAGCCGACTTGATTGCCGATTCAATTTCTTCTGACGCAACACCCTTTCGCTTGGCTTCTGGTTTTGTCGCGACTTCAGCCGTATCTTCGACAGCCGCCGCTTTGTCGCCACGGACCGCCTTCACCAATTCGTTCAAAGTCAAAGGCTGGTAACCATATTCAGCCCGCTTGACGTTGGCCTGCTCAAGTTCCTTTTTCAAACGTTGCCGAACTTGCGTCTGACGCGCCTCTGGCATTTTCAACATCTGTTCAACACGTTGTTCCA
>DIUH01000102.1:0-3390 GCA_002428205.1 Planctomycetaceae bacterium UBA6163 | reverse complement strand
CCAAAAATCTGTAACGCGAAATCGTTTCGGCCGCGTCGTGACGGGTTCATATCGCCACTGATTGCCAGCCCAGTCAACTCAGCCCGTGCCGCTGATTCGGCTTTATCGCTCGCGGTCACCAAATAGAGCGAATCTCGCAACACTTCCGCCTGCAAGCGTCGCGGCACATGCCGGCTGAAGTTTCGCTTATCACCCGCATTGGTCACGTTCGCTTCGCTGCTGCGTTGATACGCATCGCTGGTCATGATTTCGCGGTGCAACCAATGAAGGTTATACCCCGATTCGATAAATCCGTCCGACAAGTATGCCAACAGCGCCGCGTTGCTCGGCGGATTGCCAAGATTCAAATCATCGACCGGATCGACAATACCGATGCCGAAGTAATTGGCCCAAACACGGTTGACAATCGCTTTAGCAAAGTAGGGATTTTCCGGCGAGCGCAACCACGCCATCAACGCATCACGCGGGTCACCTTGAATCGCAACCTTGTCCGATTCACCAAGAATCCGCCCAGTCAAGACCGGCGGCGTGACGGCCATTCTCTTGTTCTTATTATTTTTGTCCTTGGCGTTCCTATTGTTCGCTCGTGGTGGCTCGATCGGCTGAACCGTCAATTCGGGAAAAGGAACCACTTGGCCATCACTTAACGCTTTGGTGACCGCGTTTCGCAATTCACCACCATTAAGCTTCTTGCCATCAGCGATCGCCGCCAGCATCTCACGCATTTCAGGCTGCGCATCGCGAGCGACATTATTCTGGTTGGCCCGAACCGGTCCGAACAGTTTCGCGAACTGGTCAAAATCATCCTTGCTCCACTGGTCAAACGGATGCTTGTGACACTGGGCACATTGAATCCGCACACCTAAGAAACTGTAAGCAAAACCGACCGCACGATCTTCGTTCGCGCGGAAGTTATTGCGTGCCCAAAACGTTGGCAGACCAGGCCGATCGGCGAACGCTTCGGTATCGCTGGTGCGACAGATATTCGACATCGTTTCGCAGTATTCACGATACGATTCATCAGGCAATCGGCTTTCGGCCGTGACAATCCCTTCAACAATCTTGTCATAAGGCATGTTGTCGGCCAGACGCTTCTGCAACCATCCGAACCACAATTTTGATGCCATGCCACGCACCGGCAAATAATTATTCAGCATCTGTTCGTTGTTGCCGGTCCAATCCGAAAACCGCGTCGCCCACCAACCCGCGTATGCCGGACGCTGCAACAATTCATCGACCAAATCGCTCCGCTTCGTTGGCGACGAATCGGCTAAAAACTTTTCGACACGGTCTGCCGCAGGCAACATCCCGGTCAAGTCAAGCGATGCACGGCGAATGAAATCACTGTCATTGCAAACCTCTGATGGCACGATCCCCAACTTGTCCAGCTTTTGCTTGACCAGTTGATCGATCATATGCCCCGAATCCGCCGGTCGTACGACTTGCGAAGCATCAACCTGCGAAGGTCGAATCACGGGCACTGGCACAACGGCGCGGTCATAAGCAACCACAACATGCGTGTCGCCAATATCTTTGGATGTCACCAACCCGTTTGCTGCAATTTCGGCGACCGCGTCATCGTTAGTCGTGAATCGACACAAATCGGTGACGTCCTCCCGGGTGCCATCGCTCCACACGGCGACAGCCTTTAATTGCTCGGACACATTGCCACTTGCGCCACCGAAAACGATTTCCGCCGGTGTCACTTCCAAGCGATCAAGGCTGTGCAATTCCTTGTCATATTCGGCACCCTCGGCGATCCAGCGGGCCAGCACCCGATACTGCCAACTGTCCACATCCATCCGCTTGCCACCTTCATGCCGCTCCTCGTCGATCGGCTTATACAGCAACAGACTTTCGTGGATGTCTTCCAGATTCACCCGGCCCGAATCCTCGTCCGTCATCGCCTTATGATCGGCGACAAAGTCATAACCGAACAACGACAACGCGAATCCGCCACGGCCTTGAAACGATCCGTGACACGCTCGTCCGTTGCAACCCAAATGTCCCAGCAAAGGACCGACGTGACGCTGAAAATCAGGCGTTTCGCTGGCATTCTCGCTCGCAAATCGAATCGACAACGGCGGCAGAACTTCAGCTGTTTTCGTTACGGCGGCCGACTGGTCGACGCCGTCCGCAGCGTACGATGTCGATCGAAGTGTGATGAATGACGCAAACGCCATTGTCATACACACAAGACCGAAAGTCGTTCGCTGGCGTGAATAAGAACTCAGAATACACGACCTAGATTTTTGCATCATTCATCCTTTGTTTAGCACCCGGATTGGGTTTAATCGTTTCGGCTTTGTTCGATTTCTTTGCAGATTCGGGATCACGGTCAAGTCCCGCTGCACGACGATACGGCGGCCAATCGTCGTCAATCTGCTGTGACGACAGGCGTTCAATGTTTTGATTCAATTCTTCCATCTGCTCTTCGGCTCGCTTCGACGCGGCCTCGGCCTGTGCCACCCGCGCAGCCAACGACCGCTGCCGCTCCGCCAGAACCTCCCATTCTAACCGCAACCGCTCGACTTCGACTTCTCGCAGCGATTGCATTTCAGCCAACAAACGTTTGCGGTCCGATTCCGACGCACGCACTCGCAACTTGGCTTTTAACAGATCGATTCGCCCACGCGATTGCCACTGCCGCAGTGCCATATCATAAAATTCGTTGCCACGACGTTGTTGCGATTCTAATCGCTTCGCCGCCCGATCAAGCTCACGGATCGCCTTGTCGTATTGACCCGGTTCATGGGTTCGCAAATGTGACAAAAGAGGCAACAGCTCAGCTAGATGTTGGCGAGCCAACTGCACGCCAGGCGAATCGGCATCGGCGACAGAATCATTGCGTACTGTTGCTTCTTCGATTTCACCTTTACCAACAGTCGCCTTCTTCGTTTGATCATTGGCAAACGAATTAACCGCACAGACGCAAAGCAATACGATAGAAGCGAAAATCTTATCGAAATGCCGACCGTTCATCGGACCTCCTCCTCGCTCAAAGCATCCGAATCAAGGCGGCCAGCCGCATCAACCGACGACCCTTCGGTCATCTGGGAAACCGCGACCAATAACCACTGCGGCGGCGAATCATCACCCGATGCAAACTCACCCGATGCAAACTCACCCGATGCAAACTGACCCAATCCACTGAGCGCTTCGTCGGTCGTCCAAGCAATATCACCAGGCATCAGATCGTTGTCCAATGACCAAGCATCCGCAAAATCGACCATCAATGGATTGACCGTGTCGTCACCGGAAACCACATCGGCCCAAACGACCGCCAAACGGTCATTCGTTAACCGCTGGTCCGATTCTTGTTGATGCGACCAAACGATGATCAAAGCGATCGAAGCCGCAAGGGTCGCAAGCCCCAGCAGCAAACGTCGC
>DIUH01000362.1:3301-6122 GCA_002428205.1 Planctomycetaceae bacterium UBA6163 | reverse complement strand
CAGCGACCACCAGGCGTCAACCAACCACGCACCGGCAAGTTCATGGCCCCACAACCACTCGATGGCGGACCGCTGGAGTTCGAGCCGGGCGCTGATCCACGGGCCGCGTTTGTGAAGTGGGCGATCGACAGCGAAAACTTTTCCGGCGCGATGGTCAACCGTTTGTGGAAACACTTCTTCGCCGTCGGACTGGTCGAGCCGGTCGATGACTTGCGAGCGAGCAATCCGCCGTCGAACCCTGAATTGTGGAAGGTGCTGAACGACGAGTTTCGCAGCCACAATTTCGATCTGCGGCACATCATTCGTTTGATCCTCAACTCGCGGGCTTGGCAGCTCGATTCGACGAACACGCCCGAAAACGCGTTGGATGGGAAGTACTATTCGCATTACTATGCCAAGCGATTGCCGGCGGAGGTGATACTCGATGCGATCGCGTCGGCGACCGATGTGCCGAATCGATTCCCCGGTTATCCCGTCGGATTACGAGCGACGCAAATTGCCGATCCGGCCGCCGACTCTTACTTCCTGACGCTGTTTGGACGCAGCGATCGCGTGACCGCTTGTGCTTGCGAACGCAAGGGCGAGGTGACTTTGCCGCAGCTGCTGCACCTAAGCAACGATGAGAATCTCATAACGAATATTCGTTCCCAAGAAGGGCGGCTGGCGAAACTGCTCGAGAATCCCGATTCCGATGCCGTGATCGGGGAAGTCTTCTTGGCAACGGTCAGTCGGATGCCAAACGACGCCGAGCGCAAGGCCGTGCATGATGTTCTGACCGCTGAAAATCGTAATGAAGTTTTTGCTGACCTGTTTTGGGCTTTATTGAACTCGAAAGAGTTCGCATTTAATCACTGATTGATAACGTTTTCGTTTCAGATTGCTAAAGGGACCGATGCGATGTTCGACGTTTCTCTTGCCAAAAACAGCAGCAGGCTGTGCAACGGTTTTTCGCGACGCAACTTCATTCGCGTTGGAGCCCTCGCGCCGCTGGGGCTATCGCTGCCTCAATTGTTGGCGTCGGAGGCGAACTCAAGCCGAGCGCGAGCCAAATCGGTCATCCTGGTTTTCCTTGGCGGCGGGCTTTCGCATCACGACTCGTTTGACATGAAGCCCGATGCGGTCGAACAGATTCGTGGTAAGTATAAAAGTATCGCGACCAATGTTGCGGGACTGAATGTTTGCGAACTGTTGCCCAAGACGGCCCAGGTGATGAACAAGGTGACGCTGGTCCGCAGCGGAACACACGAGAACGATCACCATGAGACCGCGACCAATTGGGTGCTGTCGGGCCGTTTCGGGACTCCTTTTGGCGACCATCCGGCGATCGGCGCAGTGGTCGCGCACGAGACAGGATTCGATGGCGTTGTACCGCCTTATGTTGCGGTGCCACGCAATCCTTCGTTCACATGGGAATTGGGCAAGAGCGTTTGGCTGGGTGGACGTTGTGAATCGTTCAAGGCAGGAAATCCCAACGATGCGAATTACCGTGTTCGAGATCTTGCCGCACCGAAGAACGCAACGCCCGAAGTGCTTGAGCGTCGCAAGTCGTTGCTGGCCGCTGTCGATCAACTTGCCGATCGGGTGAAGCGAAACGACCAGATCGAAACGTATGACGAGTTCAGTCGCAAGGCCGCTGAAATGGTCCTCTCGCCACAAGCCCAAGCGGCGTTTGCGATCGATCGCGAAGAGGCTCAGACGCGTGACGAATATGGCCGCAACGAGTTTGGCCAGAGTGCACTAATGGCCAGACGCTTGGTCGAAAACGGCGTTCGTTTCGTGACGATCAATTATGGCGGATGGGATCATCACGGCGAGATCTTTAAGGGACTGGATAAGAAATTGCCAGAGCTTGATCAGGGATACAGTGCGTTGATCAATGATTTGGACCAGCGTGGTTTGTTGGATGACACGTTGGTGCTGGCGATGGGCGAGTTCGGCCGAACACCCAAGGTGAACGATAAGGCGGGACGCGATCATTGGGGCCGCGCTGGTTCGATGCTGTGGGCGGGAGCGGGAGTGGGACGCGGCCAAGTGATCGGATCGACTGACAAGAACGGAGCGTTTGTGACGGATCGACCTGTTGGACCGGCTGATGTCGCCTGGACCGTCTACGATTCGCTGGGCATCGATCCGGCCAAAGAGTTGCTGACGCCTGAAGGGCGCCCGGTTTCGATCCTGGCCGAGGGTTCGACCATCACGGAGCTGTTCGGATGAAACGCGGATCACTTGTCGTCATAACTTGCGGTGCAATTCTTTCGTGCATGATGCCAGCGGGGCCGTCGTTGTTCCTTGGCCACGCTTTCTCACAAGATGCAAAAAACGAAACGCCGCGCGTCACTGCCACCGAACCTGCGGCTCTGACGAGCGGCAGCAAGGAGACTTTCAAAGTGCGCGGGTTTGAACTGAAAGGGGCGACGCAGCTGCGGTTCAAAAGCGTCGATGAAGCGAGCGGGGCTGAGCCTGTCGCTGCGCCGATCAGCGTCGAAATCAAAGAGACGAAAGATGCCGGCCAAGCGAAGGGGCTCGATAACAAACTCGTCGGCAACACCCAGCTTGTTGCCGACTTAACATTGCCGGCTGACTTGCCAGCAGGGTTCTATGAATATGTGATTGTAACGCCAGCGGGTGAAGCGAAAGAGAAGATCAGGGTGCTCGCAGCCGACTCGGTGATCGACGAGAAAGAGCCTAATAATGGATTTCGCGAAGCTCAGGAATTACTGCCTGGCAAGTTCGCGCGTGGCAGCATTCAAGGCGATAAGGATGTCGACGTGTTTGCGCTGCCTGCTCAAGCGGGCCAGCAATGGAAGATCACCGTGACCAG
>DIUH01000362.1:332-3126 GCA_002428205.1 Planctomycetaceae bacterium UBA6163 | reverse complement strand
TGTTGGCCGGTGGCGATGCGGGGGCGGTGTTGAAGCCTGGCGATGCTGACGGCAGTCGATTGATCGAAACGATTCATGGCGACGAACCGGAAATGCCTATGGAGAGCGAGCCGCTGTTGCCCGAGGAAGTTGAGCTGATTCGTCGCTGGGTTGCGCAAGGCGCAAAGGTTGACGAGCCAATCAGCAACCCTTCGCGCCGCCCGAGCGAACCGCCTGTTTACGAATCATTGCCAGCGGTTCATGCGTTGGCGTTTTCTCCGGATGGCAACTTGTTGGCGGTTCCGGGCCGCCATGAAATCCTGCTGCACCAAGCGGACGGCTCAGCGATCGTGTCGCGGCTGCCAGGCGATTCGCCTCGGCTAGAATCGGTCGCGTTTTCGCACGACGGGACGTTGTTGGTGGCCAGCGGTGGTGCGGCGTCGGAGTTCGGTGAGGTGCAAGTTTGGGACGTTGCGAAACGCGAACTTGTTCGTTCGATCAAGGGCTCCAGCGACACGTTCTATGGTGTTTCGATTTCGCGTGACAATCGCCAAGTCGCCGTCGGCTGTGCCGATAAGCTGGTGCGAGTGTTCAATGTCGCTGACGGGGTCGAGGTCATGCGCTGCGACAACCATTTGGATTGGGTTTTCGGATCGGCGTTCAGCAACGACGGGACGCGGTTGGCGACGATCAGTCGCGACAAGGCCGCGAAGCTGATCGATGTTGCCACGGGGCATTTGATTGACGACATCAATCGCACCCGCGATCCGCTGATATGCCTGGCACGACATCCGCTCGATGATCTCGTCGCCACGGGCGGAACCGAGGGGAAGATTCGGTTGTTCCGAATGCAGCCACGCGGCGGACGATTGGCCGAAGGCGACAACAAGGAAGAGAGTTTTGTCCGCGAGTTCGAGCACATGGCTTCGCCGATTCAGACGATCGCGTTCAGTCCCGACGGGTCGTCCGTGGCATGCGGTGCGGCAAGTGGTGAGGTGAGGATCTTTAAGACCGAAGGCGGACAACGCATCGCTCAAATTAAGTCCGATCACGGCCCCGTGTTCGCGATCGCCTTTGCCAGCGATGGGACGCGAATCGCGACCGGCGGTTATGATGGCCGAATTCGGTTCTACAACACGGCAAACGGCGAAGCGATTCAAGACTTTGCCAGCGTCGCAATCCGCTGAATGAGCGGTTAAGGTGCACTGACCAAATGCCAATTTGGTGGTGAGATCAGAACCGTTCGCTAAGCCGAAACGCCGACGAATAAAACCATGAACCGAAGACTATGATTTCTTGTAGACTTTCGGGGTACATACTGCAGCGTCTTGACCACTTCACGATTCAATGCATTTCGAATGGGATAAACAGACAGCCTTTTTATACCCCACACCTTTTTTGACCCCCACGAGCTCGTCTCGTGGGTGAATAAGGTTCGTAAGCTAGATACCGAAGCCCTCCCAGTCCACCGGTTTTAACTTTTGCTCGCCGCTTCAAGCGGCGAGCAAAAGTTAAAACCGGAAGGTCGGGCAAATTGCGGGTTGTCTCTAGCATGCCAACCTCGGCTTCCTGCCAGACGAGCTGGCAGGGGAGCGATACATGATGACTTGTGGGGTATAAAAAGACAGAAAGCCGATGCCAACGTGGCCAAACACGGTATCAGTTTTGACGAGGCTGCATCCGTTTTTCCCGACCTCAACGCGCGAACTGTGTATGGTGAACGCAATAGTGGTCACGAGGATCGTTTTTTGACGCTTGAGTCAAGTGAGTATCCAAATGGATGAATCTGATCCAGGCTTAGAGGATATGCCTACTAACGTCGACTTTGGTCCAACCGCGAACCCCGTGATTGGAAAGTATGCGAATCGGCTTGAGGGTAAAGTGACGATGGTCTTGCTTGACGCGGACGTCGCAGAGCGGTTCCCTAATTCGGAAATTGTTAACGAAGTGCTGCGGTCTCATCTCGCTGATTCATCACAATCAACCGGCGGCTAACCATCCGATGCGGCCGAGCGGCGAAGTCGGGCGTTTTGATGTTGACAGTCAACCGTCTCCGCCGATTGATCGATCATGTTCGCCGCCATGCAACTTCTCGCCGGGCGAAAAGTGACGCAACGGCTGTGAAGTGGCCGCTTTTCCCTCAATTTGGCTTCTTTGGGGGCAAGCGTTCACCTAAAGTCTTAACAATTTTTTTTAATTTTCTTTGACAGAGCCTGAAAAATCCGATTCAATGCGACGTAAAGCGTCTCTGTTGGTTTTCGCCATTTAGCCATTTCGAGGGATTGGATTATGTTCGAGCTCCGTTATTCACGCGGTCAGCAGAATTGCCAAGGTTCATCGCGTCGCGATTTTTTGCGAGTCGGTGCGCTCGGAATGGGTTCGCTCACCCTGTCAGATATGCTCAGGTCGCGGGCACAAGCTGCAACGACGGGCCAGAGTGTCAAAGACAAGTCGGTCGTTTGGCTGTGGCTGGGCGGTGGACCGACGCATGTCGAAACCTTCGATCCCAAAATGACGGCGCCGGCGGAGTACCGCAGCGTCACTGGCGAAGTGAAGACCAACCTGCCCGGCGTCACTTTGGGAGGGAACTTCCAAAAGATGGCGGCTGTCGCCGACAAGATGGCGTTCGTCCGTTCGTTCGCACACACCAACAGCGGACACTCCGGTGGCACTCACTATGTGATGACTGGCTACGACAACCGGTTGGCGGATAACGGTGCGGTGGCCGATCGGCCTGGCGTCGGTTCGGTGGTTGCGCGAGTTCGAGGAACCAATCATCCCGAGACCGGCATTCCCACCTACATTCGCCTAGGCG
>DIUH01000362.1:0-267 GCA_002428205.1 Planctomycetaceae bacterium UBA6163 | reverse complement strand
TGGTCAAAGGTCTCGATTCTTTCGACGAGCAAGCGTTCAACATCATTCTCAGCCGTTCGCCTCAGGCGTTTGACCTGAAGTATGAGGATCCCCGAGTGGTCGATCGATACGGCAAGGGTTTGGGGCAACAATTGTTGCAGGCTCGCCGATTATGCGAAGCGGGTTGTGGGTTTGTGACCGTGTCGTTCGGCGGTTGGGACATGCACGGCAACATCAAGGCGTCGATGGATAACCTTGGACCGCAAGTTGACCAAGCGGTTGCCGCGT
>DIUH01000119.1 GCA_002428205.1 Planctomycetaceae bacterium UBA6163 | reverse complement strand
ATGGTGGAGCAAATCCTGTTGTTGGATGCACGCGAAGCGATCCAAGCGGATTCGACGTCAACCGAATCGTTTGGAACGCGGTTGAATGACATCGCCGATCAAATCGACCAACTTGATGGAAAGGTATTCAATGGTGTCTTACTGATCGGAGGCCTTGTTGCCTTGATCAACCCATTAGCCGGAGCCGCGGTTGCGATGAAGGCATTGATTCCGTCTGCCGGTTTATTGCTTTCCAAATATGGCCTGAAATATGTTGGCGACAGCGTGAATGCTCGCGAATTGGCAAATCGCATTCGGACTGCGGAACGGGAGGTTTTGCTGCAGTTTCGCGAATCGGGAACCGACTCGCTTGTGAATCCGCTATTGGCGCAACTTGACCGCGCTTTGGAGACTTCCGAAGATGAGTATGACCCGATTCTCGACTTCGATGTGACTGCGTTGACGTTTGGAAAACGGGATCGCGATCGCATGTTCAAACTGACCATTCACGCCATTGTGAACACCTATGAGGACGTCCTGAAGCATCCCGTAAACTGTGACGGTACTCAACTAGGCCCAGAAGACATTCGGTTCTTGAAGATGCTGCGGCAAATTTCAATCGCTTCGAATGATTGAACGTTCGCACAATGGTTGGGAGGTAACGATGCCAGAACCGAATCCCTATCAAACGCCAGTGGTTTTGGATGGTTCGACGGTTCAGCCGATTCGCCGGTTGAATATTTGGTTTTTTGGTTTTGCCGTTGGCGCAATTCCTCCCGCTGCACTGGGAAGCTACGACTACATCAGCTTTCAAATCTATGTCGCATCGTTACCACAGGGTACGGCGGCATGTGGCAATATGGCAATGGAGTCGTTTTTTCTAGTTTTCGTGTGCGCACCGATCTGCGGCTTGATTGGCGCAATCGCGGGAAAGATCTTGTCTTGACCATTGTTAGCAATGATGTTGTTAATGGGATGCCCGCATCCTGAAGATTTGCATCGTAAGACTTGAAAAGCGATGACGCATCGAGAGTTAGGAACGCGCGACGAGAATGCGTTTGCGTCGGGGCAAAAAAAAAGCTCCCGGTTAGTACGTGTCCCAGGGGGGCGGAGGACAACGCGCTAAGGACCGGGAGCCGGTGGACGATTCAAACGCGGTTCGACAATCCCGATTGCATCCTGCGTCCGGGACAGTCGAACAACTTGATCGAGTCTTGTAGGTGCCGCTGGGGAAGAGACAGCTTCCGTGCCGTCGCGTCGCCAACGTGCTCGCAGTGAACCGTTCTGCCAAGTGAACTTGGTTAAGAAAGGGACACCCATGCAAGCCGCAAAGGACTCGATCCATCGTGCTTGGGATCGGCGTGCGACCCAAGTGCGATGAGGGGAAGATATGGCACGATGGGTTCGCCGGTCAAGCCAGATTTGAGGGTTCAATTCATTTTGTCAATTTTTAATAAAGCCCCGTAAAATGTGGGTCCAAATCGCGAAAACGCCCGGCCAGGCGAAGAATAATTTTGTGAAATCTTGGGCCAGCCCTGGTTAAGACGCAGCGGCTGAAAAATGTGATCGCCGCTGACACCTGCTTGCCCGCTGGGGATTGGCCTATTTCAGTGCTGGCGCACAGGGGTGATCATCCACAAAGATCGATGTGTCCGCCGAGCGTCGGTTGGTTAACGATCAGATCGAGATTAGGTGGCGAACCGTTGCTGGAAGTTTCTTCATCTTTTTGATCGTGTTCGGGCTCGTCATGACGTCTGCGTTCGAACGTATCGAGCGTTTGTCGGCCATCGGCATCCGAATCACCTGAAAGTTCGCTCTTGTTGATTTTCTCAGCCTGTTCGACGATTGAGTCGGCGACGCCTGATGCGTTGGCACCGCCACCACCCTTGGCGTGGCTGGACGCAACACCCGCGTTTGCGGCGCGATCAGTTCCCGCAATCGAAGCAGCGATGTTCAGACTAGAAACTGGCGGAATACTCATTTCGAACTCCCCGCTAGCGGTGTGGGTGTTTATTCACTGAGCGATTTGTGCCAAGGGGTTACGGCTGTGTAAGAATTTTCTCTAGGCTGTTTGTGACTATGTTATAAGACTGGTTGTTTCAATTCTAGCTTAGGATCAGCGAGCAAACCGTTCTCGGATCCGACTGATTCGGGATCTGACCGGAGCAGGTTCAGATAATTCCGATATCCCTGGCATCAACCGCTCCAGAGTGCCGCCGACCGCATCCATCGCCCGTCTTTCGACTTGCGCATTTGCCAACGGGCCGCGAACGTACAAGGTCATCAAGGTATAATTACTTTCGCCGAATGAATCGGTTACGACGCTCCAGATGTTTTGGGGGCTAACACGCGTGTTGAATGACAGGTCGACTTCGTGAGACCGATTCATAGTCCCCGTGCCATCAAGCTGGATCAGGTCGCCCCATAGCTTCAATTCGGAAAAACTGACATTATCGCCATAGATGGAAAACCTGGCTGTACCGTCGGTGAATGCGACTGATTCGGATGGTTTGACTCGCAACATATTGAAGACGCTGATTAGCAGCGGCAATTGATACAAGTTGGCTTGCGAGAGGCTGGCGCTGCCGGCACCTTTGAGTAAATGCGGCGCGCCGACAACGCCTTCGAGACGGACTTGGCCCTGGGCCACACCTTTGACGTTGCTGTCGGCTTGGCCGATATCGACCAACATTTTGGCGACATCCGCATCGACGATCGAGACAACGACATCGAATGCGCCGTCGCTGAGCAGCACATCACCCGACAGTGACGCCAGGCCGTCAAAGACTTTGCCTTGAATCGGGATAGGCCTAAGCGGGTCGAGCCCTCTGGTCTGCGCTTCCCCTGGGCGAAGTTTACCGCCGCGAGTTCTAGCGGTGGCGTGTTTGTCAGTCAACTGCATCATCGCTTCGCCAAGGTACAATCGATCGTCGCGAATCCCATAAGGGCCGGAGATCGAGGTGATTTGTTGGTTTTCGATATGCATTGAATCGATTCGAATCATTCCATCAGCGACCACGGCATTGCTGTCGCGGAGTCCACGCATCGTGATTTCGCCACGCAGATCGCGGACCGGCCCAACATCGCCGATGCGATTGCCTTCGAGTTGAAAGTTGACATTCCAGTCAACCGTTGGATCGGGGTGGCGAGTATCGGGTAACAGCACGCCAACGTTTCCACGAGCGCTAAGCGGTCCTCGCAGTTGCAGTTTTTGGAATGTGCCTCGGACCTCGTTTGGCAGGGAACCGATCAGTTCGGGATCGGGGTGCAGGCGACTGCCGCTGTGGATGTTCAGGTCCATCCGCCATTGTCCCGATTCGGTTTGCACGCATCGACCATCGGCGGCGATGCGAGTGGAATCGTGGCGGCAATCCAGCGAATGGATTTTCACTTCGTTGCCATCAAATTGCACAGAGCCTTCGACAATATCGATTCGATAGGGGATCGACGTAGCGCGTAGGCTGACGGTGCGGTTATCGATCGACGGGCGTGAAAATTGATTGGCCGAAATGATGATTTTCGGTTCCGCCCAGCGATCGGCATGGTGCAACGAAACATCGGCTTGATCGACTACACCGGTTGGTGAAAGCTGGTCCCAAAGATCGCGAGAATCTGGCGACAATGCCGCACGCAGGGTTTCGTCGAGCGGTAGATCACGCGTTTTAAACTGAAGGGCCAATTGCCAATCGCCGTCAGTAGGGTGAGGCTGATCGCGTGGCATGGCTAAGAAACTGCCATCACAAAGAATCTTCGCGTTGTCGGTATTGCTGGCCTGGAAACCGACCAGTCGAACCCAATCGTCATGGACGGTAATTTGGCCGCGGACATCATATAAGGGATAAGGAAACGTCTTATAACGTAACGAACCGCCGGTAACACGCAGATCGAGCGACTTTCGTGTTTTGCCTTGTTCATTGCGATCAAAGCGAGCGGCGACCAAATGCACACTTCCGCTCGGCGCGAGCGTACGAACGAAACTTTCTAAACGCGATGTCGGTTGGCCCATCGGGGTCAACGATGCCAACAACGGCGAATCGATTGCGACAGGGCCATCGGCGGCCATTTGCAGCCAAGTCGCACCGGGGCGACCGCCCCGCATTTGGTCGAACGCGACACTGAGCCTTTGGCCGCCAATGCGACCGCTGAGACCATCGGTCGCGACCCGATCGTTGTCAAACCGCAGGGGGCCGACCAGTTGTGAAACGGGATAGGGGAAATTGCTCATCTGAACATCCACACCGCGCAGTTGAGCCGTTCCTGCCGAGTGCCACGTTTCACTTTGTCGGGAAAACTGGACGTCGAGATCGATTGGGCCTTCGGGGCGAGTGACGTTCCAAGCGTGGCTGATTCCGTCGGGCAATTTTCTGGCTAACCGTTCGTTGATCAACAGACCTGTCGCGTTTAGACGCCCGCTTAAGGCCGCTGCGCCGTCCCACCCGGTAACGACTCCACTGAGTCGCAAGTCCGCATCCCCGAACTTCGCTTGGGCCCAACGCACTTCGACTCCATCACGGTGCATGGCGACTTTGCCGGTCAATCGTTCAAGCGGTTGAGGCAGTTTCGAGTGTTCGAATCGCCCGTCGCGGATTACACAATCGATCGCGAAAGCGGGCGCTGCGGCATCGGGCCCTAGTTGTCCAGACGCTGTCCACCGCAGATCAGTCGTTACGTTCACTCCGCGTACATTTTCGATCATTTCGGCCGACAGCATTGGCAACTTAGCCAGCAACGCTGGGTCGATACGCAATGTTTGCGCTTCGCCAGAAACCGCGATCTTGCCATTTTCCATCTTGCCACTGATCCGGATCGCATCGACGAACGCGCCACCGGCACTAATTTCGAACGACCCATTGAGCGATGGCTTGGCGAAAGGAACGTTTTGCGGTTTGCCCGCCAAACCGACTGCGGCATAGATTTGATCGAGTTCCAGCGGCCGAACGGTTTGGCCGTTTTTGCCGTGTAGCCTTAAGCGACCATTGCGAACTTCAATAAACGGACAACCGCCGTCCATTACCAAGGGTGGCCAAAGCAATTCGGGCGACCAGCGGCCGGAATCATCTTGCCACACGTCGGCGACAACGTCCTGGGCAACTATTCGAGTGGGACAGACGGGCATTGTGCCGTCCAGCAGCCGCTCGATGTGCAAGTCGGTATGAACATTCAAGCTAGCGATTTTCAATATCGGACGTTGGGGTGCGGTTGGCCCGCGGTCACGCGTCCAGAACTCGATCCCCTGGATCACCACTAAACCGTCTTTTCCGATCCTTCCGCTGCTGATCCGAATATCGAGATGAGGGTAATGCGACTGCAGTTTGCTTCGCAACTGGCGACGAATCTGGTCGCCAGCGGTCTGCGGCGCGAACAGGTAGCCGACAACCGCTAGGTTGATCAAAATCAATGCGATCACAAACCGACGAAAAGATCGCGGTTTTCGCTGCGGTTTTGGTGAGGAATCGGCATCCATGCCGCGTTGGCACATTGCAAAATAAAGGAATTGGGGCCATCGTCCGTTCGCGATCCTAGCCCCCCAATCACATTTTCAGCCACCCCAAAAATTCCACGTAACGGTAGATCCATGGGTGCTGCCACGGGGAGGGCATCGCCGTGAATGCCGAAAATACACTCGCCACCAAGAGGGCGCCCAATAACCATCGGCCCCAATTGCTGCTGGCCAAGCGATCCGCTGCGGGCAAGAGCCCCCAGATCCATAGCGGTGCGAACCACAACATCCAGCGGAAGCAGCAACTGACGCCGCCGTAATTGCGATCGATTAACGGTCGCGAAACATAAAAGGCAAAGCAAATCAGCGTTGCCGCAACGACTGCGACAGTCAACCACCAGCGGCTGCGACGCACCTTTTCTTGGTATCGCAAATAGAGGCCAAACGGCATCAAGAACCAGATCGGCGTCAGCGAAAATAGCCCATGGTGTCCAAGGGTGGCATGAAAAGCGTAAACCAAGCGATCGGGCTCGCCTTTGTCGACACCTCGCCGCGGTGTCATCCAGTAGCTGCCGGGATAATCGTACCATTGATTCCAGCGATGCAGATTCCACCGATTGCCGTCTGGTGGTTGTGCCTTTCGCAGTGCGAAACGTTGGTTCGAGTTGTCGGTCTCGACGACCCACCGATCGGGCGTCCCCGTAGCCGTGATGCGAAATGGGCCATCGGCGTTTTGGCTGAACACTTCCCCGCTAGCCAGCAGCCGTTCGCCGATAACTGCGAGTGCCGATTCATCCGTCGGATCGCCCTGAAGTGTTATGCTGGCAATCACCGGGCCGTCGCTGCGATGAGCGTACGGCGGGATCAAACTTTGATGCGCGGCCCAGTTCGTACCGAAAAACGCGACTGCGACCAACGCCGAACCGGGGACGAATCCGACCCAAAATGACAGCCGATCTTGACGGAAGAACATCGCCGCCCAAAAGACAAACATCAGCAGCGCGGGCAGTTCGCAAGCGATTGTAAATGCGGCGCCTAATCCGCCCCAAAAGGCACTCGGGGCGATCGCCCACGAATCGACGCGGCCTTCGCGGTTCAAGTAAACCGCCATCACGATCGCCGTGGCCGCTGCGGCAGGCAAGTGGTTTCCCAGCGTGATCGACATCGGCAGCAGCATCGTGCCGAAAGATGCGGCGGCCATTGCAACCATTTTGGCGTAATCGTTGACGCAACCGTGCTTGATTACCGACCATACGGCCAGCAAGAACACCAGCAAAATTGGCAAGTTGATCAACGCCAGGACAATCCGCGTCATGTAGATCGGCTGGTCCGTCAACGTCATTCCCAGGACACCTTTGGCGACCACGTAAACGCCAGCCATCAGCGTCGACAGCAGCGGCGGTTTGCTGCTGTAATCGTGCATCACGCCATCTTTTCCGGTGTGACGCACGCGATCGATCGTCTGCCAGGGGCGGCGTTTGCCCGCCTTGTCGGTGATCTTCATCCATCGATCGATTTCATACGACCGGGTCTCGCCCAGGGCCGCCAGCGTCGCCCAGCGACTGCGATCGTTGGCGCTCAGAAACGCCGTGTCGCCTTCAGCACTTGAGACCACCGCAATCCGCCCGGCAACAATCGCCAGCGTGATCGCGATTATCAACGCCGCAACCTGGTCCCGCAGCAACGCTTCGGCAGTCGGTTTCAACTTCACAGCAGCCTACTCTCGTCCAACAGATTGTGATGGTTTGCCACCCGTGGTTTCCGCCACCGATGCCGGTGGGATTTGGCGGCGAGAAATCGATGTGATCAATTCGGCCAACAACCCCGCAGCCAGCCACTGTGCCCCCAACAGCACTGCGGTGATGCAATAGTAAAAAAGTGCTTTCTCGTGCAAATGGACTTCGTCGAATCCATCGAACATTCGTGTCACGATCCAGGCGCCGGTCAAATACAACAAACCCGCGGCACCCACCGAAAAGCAAAGCAGTCCCGCGGATCCAATTAAGTGCAACGGTCGCTGGGCAAATCCCGTCAAGAAATAAATGGTCAGCAAATCGAGAAAGCCCTTGATGATTCGGGATACACCATACTTTGAATGCCCGAACGGCCGGGCATGATGTTCGACGACCATCTCAGTGACTTTCCAACCTTTGGCCGCAGCCAAAACCGGTACAAACCGGTGCATTTCGCCGTACAGTTTCACTTCATCAAAGATTTCGCGGCGATAGGCTTTGAAACCACAGTTGTGGTCATGCAACATCACGCCCGTCGATTTTGAAACCAAAAAGTTGAAAACCGCACTGGGCAAAGTCTTGTGCCAGGGATCATTTCGCACCTCTTTCCAGCCGCTGACGACATCCGCACCATCGCGAATCTGCTCCAAAAATCGCGGAATCTCTTTCGGATCGTCCTGCAAGTCGGCGTCCATCGTGATGATCAAATCCGAAGTGACCGTTTCAAATCCGGTTGCCAGCGCCGCCGCTTTGCCAAAGTTCCTTCGCAGACGAATCCCACGTGTGTTGGGGTGGTCTGTTGACAGCTCTTCGATCGTTTCCCACGACCCGTCTTTGGAGCCGTCGTCGACAAACAGAATCTCAAATCCGCTCAGCGAGCCTTCGTCGACCACAACGGTCAGCGACTTTACGATTCCTTGATGCAGCGACTTCAGCGAAGGTTGCTCATTTAGCAGCGGTACAACCACAGTGACGCAAGGGACAGATGTCATGGAAAGGTCGGCCGACGGAGGGAATGTTGGGTTGGTTGGTCGGTACGGTCTGCAACACAACCAGCATGAAAGTTAACGGCAATGGGCTAAATCCGCGAGAGCGTTCTTGACCCTTTGCCGTCACGGCAGTCGCCGCGATCGCCTTGATTTATTTCTCCAGCCAATTTACGCATTTTAACAAATGCCGCTCGTCGAAAATCGCAATGGCGTCAAAGTCGGTTTAATCCGTACGTTTGGATCAAGTTTTCGCGTTCGGCAGACGATCAATCGGACAGCAGAAGAATAATCTGCGTCCGGACATTCGTTCCCATTGCGACCGATTGCCCACCGGGTTCATTGGGACCAAATAAAGTTCACGTAAGCGGTGACGCGCCGCGCCAGGATTGATCATGCAAGTTGCCATAACACGTACCGCCGCGTTTGCATTCGTTTTGGCGAGTTTCTGGTCGCTGGCTAGCGACAGTTCGGCCCAGACGGCGCCCGCAGGCCAAGCGATTCAGTGGGAATCGGATCTGCGAGCCGCTCATGCCCGGGCACAACAAGAAAACAAGCACTTGCTGTTGCACTTTTACAGCGACAATTGCGTTTGGTGTGATCGGTTGGAAGCAGGCGCTTTCAAGTCGCCACAAGTAATTGATGCGATTAACCAAAACTATGTCGCCTTGAAGATCCACGCTGGCCAGAATCCCTCTTTGGCCAAAACCTTTCGGGTATCTTCATTTCCGACCGATGTGATCGTCACCACGACCGGCACCGCTTTGGCTCACGGCACCAGCCCACAATCCGCCGATCGTTACGTCGCGCTGCTGGCCCAGCACTTGCCACAGCAAGCCACGCCACAAACACCATCGGGCCCGGCAGAATCGCAGACGAGGTTGGCACAAAACGTTTCCCAAACCGATGCCGCGGTTTCGCAAAATCCTTACGGCGGTCCGACGAAGACGATGCCAGCGACGACGGATGTCGCGTCCGCTGCCCCGTCCCCCACAGCACCATCCCCCACAGCACCGTCCCCCACAGCCCCGTCGCCCGCGGATGCAACACCCGCCGTCTCGACTCCGTCCGCCGGTCCGCAGGTTGCTGCGGCTACACCGGGAACGCCAGCAATGGCCGTGGGCCACCGCAATGCGGTCGCGTCTGTGGAAGCGGACGCCACCGAACCGGTCAATCAGCCCCGTACGCTGGCGATGGATGGCTATTGTGCTGTGACCTTGCTGGAGAAAAACGAATGGGTTGAAGGGAATCCTCAGTTCGGCGTGATCCATCTGGGGCATCTTTACCTGTTCATTGATGGTGGCGCGATGCAGCGATTCTTGGCCGATCCCGAGCCTTTCACACCAGTTCTGAACGGGATCGATGTCGTGCGATTTTTCGAAGAGAAGCGAATTGTGCAGGGCAAACGCGACTTTGGTGTACGCGATCCTGAAAACAATCGCATGTTCTTCTTCGCGGACGAGGCGGCTTTGATTCACTTTGAAGATCAACACGC
>DIUH01000254.1:2869-5544 GCA_002428205.1 Planctomycetaceae bacterium UBA6163 | reverse complement strand
GAAAACTTCGTCAATCTGCGCTCCAGCACCGACGCAGGTAACACTGACGCAGATCATAGGGACGCAGCGAATAAGTCACAGAAAGACCTTCACAACCAGAAGCAATCCATTCTGCTGCCGACGGTTTTTGAAGATCAAATGAGCGACCAAAACCGATTTGCATCAAGCGAAGACTTAGGTTCTCACTCGGGCGAGGTTTGCAAACCATTCAAAGTTGCCAGCTCGCAAGTAGATTTGGCAATCGCGCAGTGGTTCGGCAACACCGGCGCATTGAAAGGGCCATTCATGCCGGAGGTTGTGCAGGACGTAGTTGTCCACGCGGCGCTTCCTGCGAACTCGGATGAGGCAATGGAGCGGGGGCTGGAGGTTGAACCGTTACGATCCGAAGCGATTCATGGAAGTGAACAGCGTGTCAACGGCTTCCCAGACTTTCCAGTGGTTCCGCTCGTTGTGATCCATCGAGGATTCGGTTCGGAAATCGACCCGAAGTCGGCATCGGCTGGCGGGGATGTCCTTGGACAATTGAGTGACCGATTATTGAAAGCCCCGCTTCAAGCTGAGTTTCCAAGGCATGCCATCGGTCAAACGTCTTCTGCTGGCATGTACAGATGACAATGCGTTCGCTTGCTTTTCAACAATCTTCAGCCGTGAAATCGACGAAAAAGAGCGACCGACAATCACAATTGAAGCAAAATAAACGATTCGCACTTGGCCAACGGCATTGCAAGGGGTAAGCTGTAGCAATCGCGGTATACAATCGTGAAGTTTTTAATCGGATCGGATAAGCGAGTAACGTAGCTTTGCGAAGATGTGAAGGACGTTTTCCGACCAAATGCGGGTGAGTGCAGAAGTGGATCTTCCTGCGGTACCGCATACGCCCAGCGTCTCGGTTCCTCCCAGAACCGAACCAAACGCTTCTGCCCAACGGTTGTGTTAACCGAACGGATCGGAGGCAATTGCGTCCCTGCGGCGCTTTGAACCCTGTGAGTTTCTTGTTTATCCAGGGTTACCGCTGATACTATCCCGGGAGCAAAGCGTGTGTTCATGCCGCTCCCACCGCTGTGCAGTGATTATATCCAATGATTTTTGGATAATCGCATACACAGCAGGACATTTCGAGGGCGACAAGAAACCCCCANNTCACGAGAAATCGCCCGCTCGTGATTTTTAGAATTAGAAAGCAGAACGTTGAAGACTTTTCAAGAATTAGACCTGATCGATCCGTTGCGCAGCGCACTAGCGGATCAATCTTATGAGACTCCCACGCCAATCCAGGCACAAACAATTCCCGCCGCGCTAGAAGGCCGCGACGTATTGGGTTGTGCTCAGACCGGCACAGGCAAAACTGCCGCATTTGCATTGCCGATCCTGAATCGATTGGGCAAAGCGAAACGTCGTGCGACCGCAAACTGCCCGCAAGCTTTGATCCTTGCACCGACTCGGGAACTAGCGATTCAGATCGGCGAAAGCTTTGCCACTTATGGCAAGCACCTAAAGCTTCGCCATGCGTTGGTGTATGGCGGCGTCAACCAAGTCAATCAAGTCCGCAGTCTCGATCGCGGCGCGCATATCCTGGTTGCAACTCCAGGACGTTTGCTCGACTTAATGAACCAAGGATATATCGATCTTTGCGAGTTAGAAGTATTTGTTTTGGATGAAGCCGACCGGATGTTGGACATGGGCTTTTTGCCCGATCTGAAAAAGATCATTGCCGCGTTGCCAAAGAAGCGACAATCGCTGTTCTTTTCAGCGACGATGCCTCCAAAGATTATCGAATTGTCACAACGTCTGTTGACCGATCCGGTCAGTGTGAATGTGACGCCGAAGTCGACCAGTGTCGAACGGATCCAGCAACAAGTGTTGTTTGTCGATCGCGGTGAAAAGCAAGAAATCTTGCGTCAGTTGTTGGCGCTTGATGACGTCGAACGGGCGATCGTGTTTACCCGCACCAAGCGCGGCGCGAATGTTGTCGCCGACAAGTTGCTAAAAAGCGGCATCACGGCCGTCGCCATCCACGGTAATAAATCGCAAAACGCTCGGCAGCGGGCATTGGAGTCGTTCCGCAACCAAGACGTTCGCGTTTTAGTTGCGACAGACGTCGCCGCACGAGGCATCGATATCGATGGCATCACGCATGTCGTTAACTTTGATATGCCGGTCGAAGCCGAAAGCTATGTTCACCGCATTGGACGAACGGGCCGCGCGGGCGCGGCTGGGATCGCATTGTCGTTCTGCACCAACGAAGAGTATGAGGAATTGCTGGCGATCGAGAAATTGATCGCGATGCCACTTGCGGGCGCCAATGAACGTCCGCCGGCATTGACCGGTGCCGTTGGGCGGCCCATGGGTGGCGGTGGACTGGTCCGCGGCAATCGCAGCGGCGGGGGCTCACGTCGGCCTGGTGGCGGTGCGCCTCGCCAAGGCAGTCGTCCGGCCGGAACCGGTGGACAATCGGGTGGTCGCCGACCGCGTCGTGGTGGCCCATCGTCTGGCCAACGCGTGCGTCAGCCAGGTTAATCTCGATGGAGGTGATTTTCTAAGCCTCCACAATGAATCGAAATGAAACGCCACAGCTCGGACCATCCTATGGCCCGAGCTGTTGGTTTTGCTGGGCTCATTGGCAAGGACAATCCCAAGGGCCGCGCGCCCAGACTGCCGAAGATAGTCGCCCTTGC
>DIUH01000254.1:1994-2768 GCA_002428205.1 Planctomycetaceae bacterium UBA6163 | reverse complement strand
TTCAATCGCAGATGTCAAATCGTACGGAGCGATAGGCGATGGCGTGGCCGATGATACCGACGCGATTCAGAAAGCGATCGATTCCGGCAAAGGGCGAGTCGTTTTCCCCAAAGGTATCTACCGTTTGACGCGTTCTGTCGAGGCAGCACTCGATCGTATCGGTTATCTATCGATCGAGGGAAACGGTGTGGCAAGAATTGAAATGGCGGGCGAGGGGCCAGCGCTGCGGATTATTGGAACGCACCAAGCTTCGGCTGATCCGGGAAACTTTACAGAACGCGTTTGGGACAAACAACGCATGCCCTTGATCGATGGGATTGCGATTGTCGGAAAACATGACAAGGCCGTCGGAATCGAGGCGGATGGCACGATGCAGATCACCCTAACGCGTCTGCACTTGCGGTCGCTTTTGCACGGAGTGCACCTAGTAAAAAACAATCGGAATGTCGCCATCGCCGATTGTCATATCTACCACAATCGTGGCATCGGGATTTACTACGACAACGTGAACCTGCATCAATCGAATATTACAGGATGTCATATCAGTTATTGCGGTGGCGGCGGAATCGTGTCGATCGCGGGCAATGTGCGAAACATTCATATCGCCGGTTGCGACATCGAATCGAACATGAGCGTTGATACACCGTCCACGGCGAATGTATTGATCGATTGCCGAGGCAGCAGTGCTGGAACCGCAGAAGTCGCGATCACCGGTTGCACGATTCAGCACAACAACCCGTCGCCTGATTCGGCCAACATCCGAATCATTGGCAA
>DIUH01000254.1:0-1982 GCA_002428205.1 Planctomycetaceae bacterium UBA6163 | reverse complement strand
AGCGATGTGCAAGTCAATCTTCACTTGAAAGAATGCCGTGGAGTCGCAATTACGGGGAACACGCTGTGGCAAGGATACAAACACAATATCCTTTTCGAGTCGTGCTCGAGCATCGTCATGGGGGCGAACAATCTCGATCGTAACCCGCGGTATGACTATGGGAACACCGCTGACGCGAACAACAGCGTTGTGATGCGCGACTGCGACGATTGTACGATCAACGGACTTCACGTCACCGGCGTCTGGCGTGATGAGGCGGCTGTGACACTGGAAAACTGTCGCCGCATTAACCTTTCGGATTGCACGATTTTGGATAGCGACAACGTCGGCTTGCTGTTGAAGAACGTTGTCAACAGTCGGATATCGGGTTGCCTGATTCGCGACGATCGGCAAGAGTCGCCCAAAAAGGGCGCGCAGTCCAAAGCGATGACAACGATTCGGGTCGAAGGCGGCAAAGGGTTATTGATCAGCAACAATTTGCTCGATGGACCGATCGAAAAAGCCGATGCGGAGATCATCGACCTGGCAAATACAATCGCCGAGTAATAGGAATAGGGCCAACTCTAACGGACCAACAATCCATCGGCCTCGGCGATTCGCTGGGCCAATGATGCGCCGCTGAATAACCCGCCTTCCATGTACCCGGGGAATTGAAAACAAGTGTGTTCGCCACAAAAATGCAACCTTTCCAACCCATCGTGTAAGACTTTACCGACGCTGGTGATTTGGCCGATTCCGGGAAAGCTGTACCCGGTCAATGCATAAGGATCATTAGGCCAGTCCATGAACCTTGATTGCAGGAATTGTTCGGTAAATCCCGGATAGATTTTCTCGAACTCCGCAGCATAATCTGCGTCGCGGGTCGCTTTGGGGAAACCTAAGCAGACCTCCGCCTGTGGCCCGCCGGAAAACGCGGTTAGGCCAACCCATTCAGAACCATTTGCTGATTCTTGCGGGGAATGCTGGGCATCAGTCGCTTCCCAAGTTTGGCTGATCGGGCCATCGGTGATGGAGTACTGAGATTTTTCGTCCTTCAGCCAGAAACGGCTTTTTGTTTGGGTTAAGTATTTGACCGCGACGCCCTGTTGTTGGTGCCGAAGACCATCCGGCAAAGCGGGATCGAATCGGATCGACGGCCATATCGATGGCGGCACAGCGACCACCACGCGATCGCATTCGTATTGATCGCCACTTTTGCATTTCACGATAGCTCGCGGGCCTCGATAGCGGACTTCCGTTACGGCATCGCCGAGGTGAAGCCGTGATTGGCCGATCGATTCAGCCAAATAGCGGGCGAGTTGATCGTTGCCGCCTTTGCAGCGATAGGCCTCGCTGTCGCTCCAGAAACGTTCGCCGCCGCCACCTTTGATCGCGACCAGCATTGCCAGCAGGCTAGCTTTGGCGTTTTCGACAGCGTTGTCTGACGCGAATTGAACACGGATCAGTCGTTTTACCAGTGGCGGTGTGTCGAGCGTTGCGATCCAGTCGGCAACCGATTGACGATCGAGTTTATCCGCGTCGATCGACTCCCATGGTTTTTCCGGATCGATCGATTTGGAACGTGCTGTCAGGCTGTCAAACGCCGCGTCCATTTCTTCATAAATTCGCACTGCCGTCTTGTCGTCCAGCAGTCGTCCGGCAAGATGAACCGGCATACTCAGATCCGCATCTTCCGAAACGTCCAAAAACTCCAAGCCGAACTTCTCCGCGTAAGCGCCCCAGGTCGGATGATTGGCGCCGATCAGTTCTGCGCCACCTTCGACAACACGCCCAGGTATGAAATCATGGAAACTCAGCACACGACCGCCCAGGCGTGTGCGAGCTTCTAAGATTTTGACGTCATATCCGGCGGCCAACATTTCATACCCGCATGCCAATCCCGCGAATCCGCCACCGATGATGACGACTCGCTGGCGAATAGACGATTGCGCAGCGGTTGGCCCGGCGACATGGTTCGAAAGCAGCAATCCGGCACCGACAGC
>DIUH01000187.1:9031-10195 GCA_002428205.1 Planctomycetaceae bacterium UBA6163 | reverse complement strand
AACCTGCGTCACGGTTTCTTGACCGAATCGTTCGTCGACCACGAAGAATACATCGTCCGCGTGCCCAAGGGGCTGAAGCACTTGCACGTGTTGATGGAACCGATGAGCTGTGCGGCCAAGGCGGTTCACCAAGCGTTCGAAGCTCAGCGACGGATGCGAGTCTGGCGTCCCAAGGTTGCCTATGTTTTGGGTGCTGGACAAATCGGCTTGCTGACCACGCTGGTGCTGCGACTACGCGGATTGCAGGTTTACACGCTCGCGCGCGGTAAGGCGCCGAACCTGAAAAGCGAGATCGCTGGCGGATACGAGGCGACCTATGTCAGCACATCCGAAACTTCGATGACCGAGCTGGTCAAACAAACGGGCCGTCCCGACTTGATCGTCGACGCGACCGGCAGCAGCCAGTTGGCGTTTGACGCGATGACGGTGCTGGGTCACAACGGCGTCGTGGTTTGGACCAGCATCACGGGCGGTGCACGCAAAATCGAAGTCCATTCCGACGTGATCAACATCCAGTGGGTGCTGGGCAATAAGTTGCTGTTGGGCAGTGTGAATGCCAACCGCGAGCACTTTGAAATGGGGATTCGCGATTTGGCGATGGGCGAAATGATGTTCCCCGGTGTGACGGAAAAGATCCTGACATCGCCGGTCGATGGGCTGGACAATTACAAGGAGATGATGCGGTTGTTGGTCGAAGACCAGGACGCGCTGAAGGTGTTTGTCAACGTCAGCGACGAGTAATTCTGCGGCCCGTTCGGCCGTTCTGGCGGCAATGTCGTTGCGACCGGACGTGCTCGTAACGATAATCGCAGATACCTTCCCTTCATTCTCCTCGAGGACCTCACCAATGCCCCGCTTTTCAGTAAACCGCACTTCCCCTCCTAAGCGACTCGCCAGCTTCCTTGCACCTGTCCTGTTGAGCGTTTGGGTTTCGTCGCTTTGGACTTCGGCTGACGCATCGGCCCAAGAATACCTCAACGGCATCAAATGGGAAAAGCCGCCGATCGTCACTCCGGGTGCGACGAATTCCGACCCACCATCGGATGCGATCGTCCTGTTTGACGGCACCGACCTGTCGAGTTGGCGTGGTGGCGATAAGTGGAAGATCGAAGACGGCGTTGCGATCGTTGGCAAAGGCCAGATCACGACGACCGAAGAGTTTGG
>DIUH01000187.1:0-9002 GCA_002428205.1 Planctomycetaceae bacterium UBA6163 | reverse complement strand
CGTTATGAACTGCAGGTGCTCGATTCTTATGACAACGAAACTTATTATGATGGCCAAGCGGCGGCGATCTATAAGCAAACACCACCAGCGGTTAACGCCACGCGGCCGCCGGGTGAGTGGAACACTTATGATATTTTCTGGACCGCGCCGCGATTTGAAGAAGACGGTTCTTTAAAATCACCTGCCTTTATCACCGTGATGCACAACGGCGTGTTGGTGCTCAATCACTTTGAACTGCTGGGCGACACCCCATTCAATCGCCCGCCCGAATATAAGGCCCATCCGCCCAAAGGCCCGATCTCGTTGCAAGATCACGGCAACCCGATGCGGTTTCGCAATATCTGGGTGCGTGAGTTCAAACCGGCAACCGGCGTTCAAGAACGCGAACCGTTTTTGCGCAAAGGTGATCAAGAGATCCCGTTGCCTAAGACTTAACAACGAGACTGCTTGATGAAAGACGCCTCGAATCGAGTTGCGTGGGAATATCGAAACGCTGGCTTCCGTACGCTGGCTGCTGCTTTGGCGATCTTCGCGTCTGGGCTGGCCAACACGGTTGTCGGCGACGACGGGAAAAAATCTGAAGCGACACCAGCGGACTCGGCCGCGATCGTGATGCTGGAAAATGCCGCTGTGACCGAGAGCAGCGGCTTGGCGTTTTCGAACCATAGCGACGATCGCCTGTGGACTCACAACGATTCAGGCGATACCGCGCGCCTGTTCGCATTTGACCGCAATGGCAAATCGACCGGCGGGTGCGAATTGGTGGGAGTCGCTGCGATCGACTTCGAAGATATGGCGTCGTTTGTCCAAGACTCGGTGGCCAGGATCGTTGTCGCCGACTTTGGCGATAACGGCTCGTCGCGACCACTGGTCACCCTTTACTTCTTCGACGAACCTTCGCCCGATCAACAAACATCGGTCACGAAGTGGACGCGAATCGATGTTCGATACGCCGATGGCCCACGCGACTGCGAAGCGATCGCGGTCGACCCCGATCGCGGCGTCGTGACGTTGATCACCAAATCGTTTTTGCCCGTCGCATCGGTTTACGAATTACCGCTGCCCAAACGGGCAGGCGGCGATGACGATGCTGCCCCGCCCGATGCTGCGTCCGATGCTGCGGTTTTGACCCGAGTCGCCACGTTACCGATTCCGCTGGTCACCGCGGCTGATCGCGATCCGGCGTCGGGTGACTATGTCGTGACCAATTACTTTCAAATGTTTCGCTATGCTAGTGGCGACAACGACAAGGCCTGGTGGCAATCAACTCCCAAGGCCGTCGATCTGCCGAGGCTGAAGCAGATCGAAGCCGTTGCTGTGGACCGAAGGGGTGACGTCTGGGTGACTTCCGAAGGGACGCCGACGCCACTTGCCAGGGTCCGCAGCGCTGAGGAATAGTTCAAAAGCATCGCGAAATACGCTACTGGGCCAGACTTCGGGAACAGGCTCCGGGACAAAACGAAGGGACCAAAATGGATTTACCGAACTCGGTGGGCCAATCATCGATCGAAGTGGAACAGAAGTTTCGCCTGGCGGATCCCCTGCTTCTGCTAGCCAAACTATTGGCCGCTGGGGCGACCGAGATCGCGGTCGAGCACCACGCGGACACCTACTACCGCCATCCTTCTCGCGACTTTGCCCAGACTCGCGAGGCACTGCGGATTCGCCGAATTGCCCGATCGACGGCTGATTCGTCATTATCGGCGGAGAAGGCATCGGTGGCCGATGAATCGTCACAATCACCCGAAACGCGGGTTACCTACAAAGGGCCCTACAGCACCACTGGCGTGAAGGCGCGACCGGAATTGGAATGGCGACTCGATCCGTGCGACGAAGATGGCCGCAACATGCAATCTTTGTTCGAATTCTTGGGATTCACCTCGGTAATGACGGTGCGAAAAACCCGCCGCTCGTTCCTGCTGGGCTACGGCGGTCGCGAGCTGGTCGTGACGATCGACGATGCGGAACTGCTGGGCACGTTTGCCGAAGTCGAAACGATTGCTGCCGACGAACAGGAAATCGAGGCTTGCCGGGGCCGGATCAGCGAATTAGCCGAAATGCTCGACTTGCGTTCGCCCGAGGGGAAAAGCTATTTGACAATGGCGATGGAGTACGCGTCGGAGAATGCGTCGCCCAGTTGAGCCAGATCGTGCCGCGATCGCGACACGAACGGGAAATGCTGAGTAGACGTATTTTGTGTGATTCCGGTTAAACAGCTTGTGCTGAATTTGACGGCGTGGTTTGCGTCCGGCTATACTCTTGACGCTCGGAAGATGTTCCGCTTCGATCCCTTTATGTAGGCAATGAGATGATGTTTCGTAAATTTTTAGTTTCGGCACTGGCCGTATTCGCAATCGCTGGCGTCACGGTATGGGCCGAAGACGTCAAACTTGATGGCGTTAAGTGCATCGTGGCTCCACGACCAGCGTCGGCTGACAAGTCAGCCGAATACAAGGACGGAAAGGTATTCTTCTGCTGCGGTAACTGCGCCGGCAAGTTCGCTGAAGACTCCAAGAAGTTTGCAACCGCTGCCAACATGCAACTCGTTGCGACCAAGCAGTACGAACAAAAGGCCTGCCCACTGAGTGGTGGCCCGCTGAACGCCGACACCGCCGTCAAGGTTGGTGACGTCGAAGTGAAGTTCTGCTGCAACAACTGCAAGGGCAAGGTCGNNAAGGTTGCCACCAAGTAATTGCCCGCTCGTTTAGCTGGCATGAAACGCAATTTAGTGCGAACCCAAAAACGGGTGCGGAGCGACATCGCTTCAGCACCCGTTTTTTTGTGACAAGCGGCATGGAACTGTTTGACCCCATGTTGCATGAACAATCAACAAATGCAACGATTCGGTTTCACAACACCAGCAACGCGGCATGTCGCGTTGCGACTCGGCCGAGTGGTGGAATGGCAGACACAAGGGATTTAAAATCCCTCGGGGAGTAATCCCTGTGCGGGTTCGAGTCCCGCCTCGGCCATAATGAAGAATTAGCCACCACTAGCCAAAAGCTGACAAATAGCGTCAAAGCCAGGGATTTCCTCGGATTTTGATTTTTCTGGGCGATCCTTTGGTGAGTCATCAACGGACGATCCGAGCCCCTTCAAGCTATCTTCGTTGGATGCTTTTTGGGCTAACTTTTCGTCGCCATTGACGGAGAGCTTGTTCGCCATGCCGGTAGCCAGCGCCGCGATTGCCTGATCGAGATCCGCGTCCGGAGAGCGAAGCTCCACCCCGTTTCCGGCTTTCAATAAATGCGAGAAGAGCGTTTTCTCGATCACCGGGCGAAGCCGAACTATCCTGGCCACAAGTTGGTCGGTTTGTGATAGGCTTGCGCCTTTAGTGCCAAGGCCGCGGATCGGTTTGCGGCGGATTTTAACTATTTCGGGCGGTTCTCGTGAGCGTATGGTGGCTGGTTCTAGCGGCAACAACGCTGATCCTGATCGGTATTCTGTGGTTTCGTACACACGCAATGTTGGTGCTTTTAGCAGCCGCATTCCTAGTCGCTGTGTTGACGCCCGCAACCGCATTGATGCGATACACGCAAGACCAAGTCGCCTCTGGCGCCATGAGCGAACCGGCGGCGGCCAACTTGCTGAAATCGAGCGGTCCGAAGCGATTGGCGACCGCGTTTGGACAGACCGCTGGTGAAGTCGGGATCCTGATCGCTCTGGCCAGCATTGTCGGAATTTGCTTGATGGAAAGCGGCGCAGCGCACGGGATCGTAACGGCGATGCTGAGGTTTTGTGGCGTTAAGCGAGCGCCCGAGGGGCTAGCGATCAGTTCTTTCGTGCTAAGCATTCCCGTATTCTTTGACACAGTCTTCTATTTAATGGTGCCGCTTGCTCGATCACTGCGGCGACAAACCGGCAAGGATTACGTCCTTTACATTTTGGCGATCATGGCCGGCGGATCGATCGCCCATTCGTTGGTACCGCCGACACCGGGACCGCTGCAGGTCGCTGAAATTCTCCAGATCGATGTCTTCACGATGATGGTCGCTGGATTGGGAATCGGCAGCGCAAGCAGTTTCCTATCGTTGGCGGCCGCTCGTTTAATTAGCCGCTGGACCGATGTGCCGCTGCGACCGCTGGGGTCCGACAGCGGTGATCAAGCCGAGCCCGAGGTTGGCGGTGCGGGCGGGCATGATGGCGAAACGGGAAAGTCGTGCGCGATCGCTGGTGATTGCCAGTCGGGAATCGGCGGATCGCCAGACTGCGCCACACCAGAATCGACGCCGCCGTTGTTTCTGGCGTTATTGCCAATCCTTCTGCCGGTGCTGCTGATCGGTTATGGCGCGATCGATGCGGTCGTCAAGTTTCCGCTGCCCGAATCGGTTTCAGCGGTGATGCGACTGGTTGCTGATAAGAACGTTGCGATGGGAGTTGCCGCAGTCGTCGCGTTGCAATTGCTGCGATTCACGCCTGAGTCGCATGATCGCAAAGGGGCGGTTTCGCGGGCGCTGGCTAGCGGCGGGCAAATCATCTTGATCACTTCGGCCGGGGGAGCGTTGGGGGCGATGTTGAGGCAAGCGGGAATCGCTAGCGCGGTTGCCGACCTGACGTCCGAAGTTCCTGCTTCGCTGCTGCTGGTGGTGGTGTTCGCCGTGACCGCATCGATTCGAACGTTGCAGGGCAGTGCCACCGTTTCGATGATTACCGCAGCGGGCGTTTTGCAAGGTTTGGCGGATGTCGGCACATTACCGTTTCACCCGGTTTATGTCGCGATGGCGATCGGGGCGGGAAGTAAGCCGCTGTGCTGGATGACCGACAGTGGGTTTTGGATCATGTGCAAAATGAGCGGTATGACGGATCGCGAAGGCCTGCGAACAGTATCGGTATTGAGCGTCGCCATGGGAGTATCGGCATTGATCGTGACGATCATTTCAGCCACGATTTTTCCTGCGATTTGAACCTGACTGGGCAACGCGTTGCGGCGTTTAAGCCAACAATTACGCTTAAGCCTACAGGTATTCCGAAAACAGCATTCGCCGATTGAATAAACAGCCTACCAAACACCATGCAATCTGCCCCAGTTCGCGTTTATCGTTCCGCCGTCGACAAATGGCTGCTGGTGGTGATCTATGCCAGCCCTGTGACTTTACTGGTGATCGCGATGGTCGGTTGGATGAACCAAAAACCTGATGTGACCGGAACCGCCTTGATCCTATCAGTCGCACTGATGGTGTTGAACTTGGCCATCACGACCCCCTGTCGTTACACGCTGACCAGCGACTCGCTAAACATTCGTTGTGGGCTACTGTTTCGATCGATCCCACTAACGCAAATCGATAAAATAGAGCCATCTTCTAGTTGGGAAAGCGCTCCAGCGTTGTCGCTGCGCCGAGTGAAAATTACGCTTGACCGAGGCTACCGAATCATCAGCCCCGTCGATCGCGACTTGTTTATAAAAGAATTATCGGATGCTGTGCAAAATCTGCGGTCTGAAAAAACGCTCGCACAACGTTGACGATAGGTTATTGATAAAGGCGCTGAAGACAGCGACAAGAATCCATTCGAAACCCCAAGAAAACCGTCACTAAGCACGTCGGTAGAAATAAATCTGCTTAACGAGCACGAAACTCTCCCGTGGGAGAGTCGGCCCCGAATGGCCGATCCGCTCGCGTGACTCGGGCGGGTGCCTTCACCGGTCTTATACCGGCTTATTTGTGCAGACCTGCTTAACGTGAAAGCCGCTCATGGTTTTCGCATAGCTTCCAAAAATCAGGATGTTGAGGCAAGGCATCAGCAGAGGCCATAATCGCTTCATACGACCATTAACGACTCACCTTAAACCGCGTGTTGGCTCTGGCGTGATTGACGCAGTCGATCTACGGCAACAGCGGTGATGATGATCACACCCAAAAGAACGTCTTCGACTTTGTTTTGTAGGCCCAAAGCCGTGCTGCCCTGTTCGATCACCTTCACGATCAACACGCCACACAGCGTTCCGAAGATTGATCCGCGACCGCCTGCCAACGAACCTCCACCGATTACCACCGCAGCGATGATGTCCAATTCCAGCCCCAAACCTCCGGTGGCATCGCCTTTTCCAAGTTTCGCCAGGTCGACAACTCCGGCTAATCCGATAAACGCTCCGGCAAGCGTATAGATTGCTATTTTGGTTTTTGTGACTGCGACACCACATAACCGTGCCGTCGGTTCGCTCGACCCGATCGCGAATACATGACGGCCAAAAACCGTTTGATACAATAGCAATGACACAACGACGGCGAGGGCGACGACCAACCAAACGCCCCAACCGAAGTTTGGCAACACTGGCTCAACCACCCAAGGCGGTTCGGGGAATTGAGTAACCATGCTGTCCATCCATTCAGGAATCGACCCCGTCGGCGGTCGAATGGTACCACCATCTTTCGCGATCGTTTTTCCGATCCCCAAGAAAATGGTCATGGTACCAAGCGTAATAATAAATGGCACCAGTCGCAGAAAACTGATCAACGCGCCATTGAGCAAGCCGCAGGCGGCACCAGTGAGTATCGAAAACAGGATCGCGGCTGGAATGCTGCATCCATGCGTTAACGAATAAGCGGCCACACAACCCGACAGCGCCGCGGCGGTTCCGGCCGAAAGATCGATACCGCCTGCGATAATGATCATGGTCATGCCGAGCGCTGCGATCGCAACTTTAACGCTTTGAACACCGACCAGTCGAACGGAATCGAAGCTAGCGAAGTTGCCCTTGCCACCGGTTAATGCATCGGCGATCGCAAAGAACAAAATCACGATTAACAATGCTAATAGTGGTCCAGCCGCAGCCAGCAATCGCTTGCCGGCGCGCAACGTCGTCGCAGCCAATGCCGATTTTCTACTTACAGGCAGTGAAGTCGAAGCGGTGGGATGTTGGGGATCCATCGCTGCCTTGTGATGTATGAGAGATGGGATTAGTCGAAGCGGAAAGTTCAGTGGATCAAAATCCACCGGCGAACCGGATATTCTGATCAACTTCCTGCAAATGTTCTAGCAGGATACGCCGCACTTCCAAGATCGCCTTATCCGTCGTGTGAATGGTCGTGTGTTCGGCGTTGATAATCACTTCGCTTTCCACGTCCTCCATTTTTGCACTCGCCAGCTCGACGATACCATCACCCTTCTTGGTCGATTTTCCGAAAATTCCCCGTTTTTCGACCACACCAATGATGTTGTGGTACTTTACCCCTTCGGCCTTCTTCGCTCGCATCATGACGGGAAAAATGGGCGAATCGGGCGCCAATGAATCAATCGCGTTGCTGGCCGTCAACAGTTTTGTGTCGCGAAAAAATCCGGGGTTTTCACGCGCCAAACTTTGTCCAGTCGCCAGCGCGATCTGTGGCAAACTGATTACACGACTGGCCAACCAGCGGGTGTAGTCGTTCGCGAAGTTGCTGCCCCGATGCGGCGTCCCGATCGTCACAACACGTTTGATCGACTGGTTAGGACGAAAGTAAAGGTTGCTGACCAAACGGTCGCGTGCGTCTTCGGGCCCCTTGAGCTTCTCGGGCGGTTGGTCACTGACGATCTGCCAAAAGTCATCACCACTTTCGATCGTCTGCATCCGACTGACCAGCCCGCCCATGCTGTGCCCGACCAACACCATCTTATCGAGCGAAATGTCGCGGTGGTTGCGATCAATGACTTCACGCATCTCCCCAAGGTCGCGTCGCAACTGAGTCGCGCTTAACCAAAACGGCTGCCCACTGGGGTAGAGATAAAACCAGAACTGGTATCGGCTGCGAATTTCCGGGTAACTGCGCAGATCATTAAACATATCCATCCATGTCAGCGGACTGCTCCACAATCCATGAATCATCACAACCGGAATCCGATTGGGATCATAAGGCTCCAACATGAACAAACCACGTTGGTTCTGGGTCTTGTTCGGGTTGATCAAACCCTCCGTCACCCGATTACGACTGCGAAACTCCGGGCTGTCCAAGAAAAACGCCAGCGGAGTCGTTAAATCGGTTTCTAGCGGAACCCAGTGCGAGGCCAGGCGAACCTGATTCGCTTGCAGCGGATC
This sequence comes from Planctomycetaceae bacterium UBA6163, assembly GCA_002428205.1. Classification (GTDB taxonomy): domain Bacteria; phylum Planctomycetota; class Planctomycetia; order Pirellulales; family Pirellulaceae; genus UBA6163. The sequence continues at coordinate 991 of DIUH01000187.1, read as the reverse complement.
GTAAAACTCCAGAATACTCTCCGGCGATGCCCCAAGACGCTGACGTGACACATCTAAATCAGAATCGTCCGCATTTCCGATCTGGCGAGTTCCATGATCAACGCCACCCGTCGTACGAACCGCAGCCTCGCCTAGCGGTCGATTGGGAAAACTGCATCGCATCATCGCAGTGACGCTGTAAGATAAACCTTCGGGGTAGTACTTCTCTCGTGGGTCAGTCGATTCGGATGGTTTACGAACGGCGATCAAAGGCACACCCAAACCAAACGTCATATGACGATTGTGTAATGTTTGAATATTATAGTCGCTAACAAACTCGAACCGATCGAACTCGTCCGGCTCCCATCCACCGCGCGTCGCCGTCCGCACCGTCACACTCCGCTCTGGCGTCGACACGGTATAGCTGAGCCCGGGACGCAATTTGTCATCAGCACACAACATTCGGAGCGTATCTTCTAACGATTCGTTATAAATCTCACAGACACGTCGGAACTGTGGGTCGTACGGATTCCGTTCCCTCGACAAATCTTCTGAGAACAGATAATCGTAACTGTTGGTCAATGCGATGCCGAAAAAATTGAGCGCCGATGCGTCGTCTTTCAATTGTTCCGCCCGCTTGCCTTCAACATAAGCAAGTTCGCTGAGGGCGTAGATCAATTCCGAATCATGCGTCTCGTCAATCGCTTTGCGAATGGACACTACCGACTTGCCGCGTTCACGCTCGTACTCCTCCAGCAACCCGAAACGTTTGAGCGCATTGCGCGACCGTTCGGTAATTGATGGCCCATGTCGGCCCAGTAGTGCCAGAGATGTATTGAGCGAATTGGCCCGAACGTCGCGCATCGCCAAATATTTGGTTGACGTACAACCGGTTGACGCGACGATCACCGCAGCAAGGATTAGGATCGTGCGGGAAATAAGTGTCCGGTACCTTTTGCGATGAACTCGCCCTTCGGGTGCTTCGCACAAAAGGTACCGGACACTTATTTCC
>DIUH01000294.1:15021-16843 GCA_002428205.1 Planctomycetaceae bacterium UBA6163 | reverse complement strand
CAGCGAGTGCTTCGGGGCCGACGTGGCCGATGCACGCTCCGGTACTGACGCCAGAAAAACGCGCGTCGGTGATCAACGCGACTTCTTTTCCAAACGGCAGAAACTTCAGCGCCGACGTGATCTGATAAGTCTCTTCCATGCCACACCCCAGCGGACCGCGTCCGATCAGGACCATCACGTCGCCCGCTTTGATCGGGTTGTCGGTCTGGCCTTTGACGGCGCGGATCGCTTCGCGTTCGCTCGTAAAAACTCGCGCAGGGCCGACTTTTCGATAGACGCCGTCGTCATCGACTACGCTAGGGTCGATCGAGGTCGCTTTTATCACGGAGCCTTCGGGGCAAAGATTTCCTACCGGGAAACAGACCGTGCTGGTCAATCCCCGCGACTTGGCTCGCGGCGGTGGCATGATCACATCATCAGGGTCGACGCCATCGACTTGCTGCAACCGATCGCGACAGATCGCACGACGCTCGCTCTTGGGCCAAGCGTCCAAGATTTCGTTCCAAGTCAAACCGCTGGCCGTCAGCGCTTCGCCGTTAAAATGGCCCAGCTCGCGCAAATGCCAAGCGACCTCGGGCACTCCGCCGGCCAGGAACAGCCGCACTGTCGGATGCCCCACCGGTCCGTTGGGCAAGCAATCGACGATTCGCGAAACTGCGGCGTTCACTTTGCGAAACGCTTCGGCATCGGGGCGGCGCAGGCCGGCTGCGGCGGCCATCGCGGGGATATGCAGCAAGAGATTGGTGCTGCCACCGACGGCGGCATGCAACAGCATCGCGTTTTCGATCGCCGCGTCGGTCACGATATCTCGCAGCGTTAATCCCCGAGCGATCAAGCCACGCGCGGCAACGGCGCTGTCATGAGCCAGTCGCAGCCAAACGGCTTGACCGCTGGGCGCCAACGCAGCGTGCGGGACCGTCAAGCCGAGCGCCTCGGCGACGACTTGAGCGGTCGCTGCGGTGCCAAGAAATTGGCAACCGCCGCCGGGTGTTCCGCACGCGCGGCAACCTTCCAGCGAAGCTTGTTCCAGCGTGATTTCGCCATGNNGGCAGATCGTGACAACCGCAAAGTGCCTGCAGCATCGCCGGCAGCCCCTTGTCGCAGGTCGCGACACCGATCACCGCCTTGCGACGTGGCAGCGAGCGGATCAGGCGTCGCAAAACGATCGCGGCATCATTGCGATAAGGCAGGCTGTCGAACATGCCGCGAGTTCCTTGGGTGCGACCGTCGCACGGGTCGCTGCAGAAAGCGGCGAAGGGGACACCACCGGCTTGGCGAATCGTTTGTGCCGCTTCGCGAACCAGCAGCCCGACTTCCCAGTGGCCGGTGTGATAGCCCAGCGCGATCGGCGTTCCGTCGGCATCGCGAACGCCGCCTTGCGTGCTGAGGATCAGGTATTGATCGCCCAGCGCTCGTTCGGGCTCCCAGCCCATGCCAACGCTTTGAGTCAGCCCGAACAGATCGCCGCTGGACCAGGTCCGCAGCATTTCATCCGTCAGCGGCAACGACCCACTGGGACCGTCGGCCGTGGTTGCGAGCGATTGTGCGTCGGGAGAAGGTAGCCACCGATCGGCCTGATCATGAGACTGTGATTCGTTTTGCTGCACCATTATGCCTGAGAAGAGTGGAAAAAACGTAAAGCTACAGGATTTTCGTATTAGCCGGTTCCCGCCCCGAGACGTCAATAGCCAGACATCGGCACAATGCCCTACATTGGATTGAAGATCAGATCGGGATAAGCCTTCGTAATCGCGACCATGGTTCGATACGGCTGACACGCCTTCCGCGTCGTTCGGCCGTCGTTCGTCCGTCGAGCGTTCCC
>DIUH01000294.1:0-14989 GCA_002428205.1 Planctomycetaceae bacterium UBA6163 | reverse complement strand
TCCGTTCACTTAATCGCTGTCGCAACCAGCGTTCTGCTGTTGTCCCCACGCGTGCCCGCCGCCGAAGATGGTTTTGAACCGATGTTCAACGGCAAGGATTTGACGGGATGGGTATTGACCAACACGCCGCCGGAAACCTGGACTTTCCAAGACGGTTTGCTGGTTTGCACCGGTAAGCCGATTGGTGAGATTCGTACCGAGAAAATGTATCAAAACTTTATCATGGAACTGGAGTGGCGACACATGGTTCCGCGCGGCAATGCGGGAGTATTTGTTTGGGCGGACGATATCACTGCTCGCGGAGTTCCCTTTCATCGCGGTATCGAAGTGCAGGTGCTTGAGAACGCTTATGGCAATACCCAAAGCTATACGACGCACGGCGATATTTTCCCGATTCACGGCGCAAAAATGAATCCCGTTAACGGTCGTGGCGGCAGCCGCGCGTTTCCCACTGAAATGCGCTCTAACCCGAGTCCTGAGTGGAATCATTATCGGATCGAGTGTCGTGATGGTGAGATCTCGTTGGCCGTGAATGGGAAGGTGGTAACACGCGGTACGGACGCTTCGCCGCGCAAAGGTTACATCTGTCTAGAGTCCGAAGGGGGCGTGGTGCATTATCGAAACATTCGCATCAAATCGCTGCCCGATACCGATATCGCACCCGAACAGATCGCGATTGCCAATCGGGGATATGAGTCACTTTATACGGGCCTGAATCTCAAGGGTTGGACGCAAACGAGTGATAGCGAACTTTGGAAGGTCAACGATTGGACCCTTTCACACAATGCCGCCGCCGGCCAAACGAGTCGCTTGGTGTCCGACCGCAATTTCGATCCGATCGGGTTCGTGGTTGATATTCGATTGAAAGATGAATCGAGCAAGGCATCGGTAGCGATTGGTGATCAAACGACAGTCGATTTGGCCGACCCAGAAATCGCCAAGCACCTACAGAAAATCGGTCAGTGGAATCGGGTGGAATTGACTCGGGTCGATGGCAAACGAGTCGTGATGGTCAATGGCCAACCCGCAACTGTTTCGCAGTCACCGTTGCCGGGCAAGTTGACGTTGGTCGCTTCGGGCAACGTCGATTTTTGCAATGTTTATGCCCGCAGTATTCCTGAATCCAAGCCGTGAATGATTTGTTTGGGCAGCCTAAAGGCTGTACACCAGCGCTGACCGAGGTTACCGATTTTATGATACGATTGAAATCTCAAAACCAGGTGATTCTGTTCATCGGATTCTGCTGGATGATTTATAATGCCGGGTCGGTTCTTGCCGATACACCGGTCGTCGCGTCCGTTGACGGTAATCATGCCGCAGAGATGACGGCGGGGACCAAGTTGTTTCGCGATCATGTCCGCGAAATCTTGGTCCACAAGTGTGTCGACTGTCACGGCGGGAATTCGATCGAGTCGGGGTTTGACATTACCAAACGCGAATCGATGCTTCGCGGTGGCGATTCGGGAACACCGGCTGTGGTTCCTCGCAATGCGAAAGCGAGTTTGTTGTATCGTTTGATCACGCACGAAGAAGAGCCGACAATGCCGCTGGAGGCTTCGAAATTGAAGCCCGAAGAGATCGCGATGATCGGCCAGTGGATCGACTTCGGTGCGCCTTATGACAAGCCGTTAGTCGAAGCAGGTGACTTGACGCCGTGGACCGAGCGAAGGGTACCCGACGAAGCAAAGCTGTACTGGGCATTTCAGCCGCTGCGCGAGCTGGCACCGCCGGCTATCGATGGCGACGCATCGACGCACCCGATCGATCGATTTGTCATCGCCAAGCGATCATCCGCTGGCATATCGGGAAATGGGCCTGCGGACAAACGTACGCTACTGCGGCGTGCCTACTTTGGCCTTGTCGGCATCCCACCAACTCCCGACGAAGCCAAAAATTTTCTCGACGATTCGTCGCCCAATGCGTATGAAAAACTGGTCGATCGCTTGCTCGATAATCCCCATTTCGGTCACCGCTGGGCGAGGCACTGGTTGGACGTGGCGCGGTTTGCCGAGAGCCATGGGTTCGAACAGGATTATGATCGCCCGCACGCTTATCATTATCGCGACTTTGTGATCAAGGCGTTTAATGACGACATGCCCTATGACAAGTTCGTTAGGTATCAGATTGCTGGCGATGAAATTGCGCCGCACGACCCACTGGCCATGAAGGCAACTGGATTCCTTGGTGCCGGAGCTTATCCGACACAGATCACACAGCGCGAGGTCGAGCCGTCGCGATACGACGCGATGGACGATATGGCAAACACAACTGGCCAAGCGTTTCTCGCGATGACGATCGGTTGCGCTCGATGTCACGATCATAAGTTCGATCCGATTCCGCAAGCGGATTACTATCGATTCGTTGCCAATTTTGCAACTACCGTGCGCAGCAATATCGAAGTCGAAATTGCGCCAGTGACTGCCGAAGAAATCGAAAGTTACCGCACAAAGACGAAACAACTTACCGCCCAACTGGCAACCTTCGAATCAGAAGTATTGCCGGATCGCTTGGATAAGTGGATCAAACAGTCAATGTCGGAACCGTCCACTGCAACCGGATGGCAACTCTTGAATTGGATCGCGAGCAGTCGAGGCGGCGCGACATTCGAATTACTTGAAGACGGCTCACACCTGGCCGTAGGCAATAACGATACTTATGACGAGTATACATTTACGACCGAGACCGATCTTGTGGGGCTGAGGCAATTACGTATCGAGGCGCTTACCCACGCATCGATGAAGCAAGGTGGTCCTGGGCGAGCGAGCAACGGCAACTTTGCATTGACCGATATTCGCGTCACCGCTGCTTCGATGGCCGATTCCAATAATGTGGTTGAAGCTAAGTTATTGAACGCTCAAGCGACTCACCAACAAAATAAGACAAACCTGTCCGTCGCAGCCGCTATCGATGATAACCCGAGCACCGGTTGGGCAGTCGACTTTGGCGGCATTGGAAAAGATCAAGCTGCGTCGTTCCAATTCGAGAAACCGGTCGGGTTCAATGGCGGCACCCTGCTCACGATAAAACTCATCTTCAAGGGTAACGGTCAACACAATTTGGGGCGANNGAGCGAAACGATTCCGCATAGTTTGATGCCCGACGGTGACTTGACCTTAGGCCTTAAAGCAGTCAGCGACGATAAACTCGCGCCGCTGTTGGCTTGGTATCGCCAACGCGACACACGGTGGCGAGAACTGAAGCAGGCGATTGACCAGCATCTTGCGACGCCGCCGCAACCGAAGAAAGAAATGGTGATGGTGACCAGCGAAGGTTTTCCGCCGATTCGACACCATATGCCCAGTGGAGCACCTGACTTCTTTGAAACCACTCATTTTTTGCGTCGCGGCGATGTATTACAAAAAGATGGTGAAGCAAAACCGGGGATCCTGCAAATCCTGAATCTTAAGTCCGACCATTCAGGCGACTGGTATGCAGAACGACCTACAGATGCCCGAACCTCCTATCGCCGGATCGCCGTCGCAGATTGGATCACCGATCGCGAACAGGGTGCCGGGGATCTATTAGCCCGCGTGATTATCAATCGTTTGTGGCATCATCATTTCGGATCGGGTCTTGTGGCCACACCGAACGATTTTGGCAAGCAGGCCGAATCGCCGTCGCATCCTGAACTGCTTGACTATTNNCGCCATCGCATCCTGAACTGCTCGACTATTTGGCGGGCGAGCTGATTCGAAACCAATGGCGTCTTAAACCGATCCACAAGTTGATTCTGACCAGTGCCACCTATCGCCAAAGCTCGGCGTTCAACGAAGCGAACTTCGCCGCTGATAATGACAATCGTTTGCTGTGGCGATTTGAGCCGAAGCGGCTTGAGGCCGAAGCGATTCGGGACACGTTGTTGGCGGTGACCCGAACGCTTGACCCGCGAATGTTCGGCCCCGGGACGCTCGACGAATCGATGCGCCGCCGCAGCGTTTATTTCATGATGAAACGGAGCAAACTGATCCCGACGTTACAACTTTTTGACGCGCCGGAATCGTTGGTTCCGATCGGTGAGCGGGCGGCGACGACCGTCGGCCCCCAAGCACTGTGGTTCTTGAACAACCCGCATGTCCGCCAGTGGGCAGAAGANNAGTTTGAGCGAGAGGTGGGGAACAAATTTCTTACTGAGCAAATCGAATCTTATCGCGCTAGCGGAGAGAATGATGCTCAGAAGCTTGCGTTGACCGACTTCTGTCAATCGATTCTTAGTTTGAATGAATTGATTTATGTTGAGTGATTTAGGATCGACGGAGCGATCCACGACAATGTCGTTGACCGCTCCGCCGGTCAGCAACCTACCGAATCTTGAGCACACCGATCATGAATATAATCCATTCACACAGCCGTCGACACTGGCTGGCCCGATGTGGCCAAGGCATGGGGGCACTGGGCCTTGCGAGCCTACTGGGCGATAACGGATTGCTTGCCAACGACGCCGTTTCGCCATCAGCGACGATCGGTCCGCTGAGCCCAAAGCCGTCTCATTTTCCCGCCAAGGCAAAGCGTGTCATTTGGCTGTTTATCAATGGCGGGCCCAGCCAAGTCGATACTTGGGACTATAAGCCCGCCCTTGAGAAACTGGATGGGACCAAGCTGGAAGGGTTCGACAACACGACTGGTTTCTTTCCAGGTTCGGTTGGGGCATTGATGAAATCGCCATTCAAATTCTCACAACAAGGAGAATGCGGAAAATGGGTTTCGGAGGTTTTCCCGCATCTTTCACAGCATGTCGATAAGATGGCATTCATCCATTCCAACTATACGCAAAGCAATAACCACAGCCCGGCGCTGTTTATGATGAATTCGGGGATGCGGCGAATGGGTTTTCCTTGCGTCGGATCGTGGTTGACCTACGGACTGGGTACTGAAAATCAAGACTTGCCGGCGTTTGTTGTAATGTCTGATCCGTTGGGACGTGGGTTGCCCAAAGGCCACTCACAAAATTGGGGCAGCGGATTTTTGCCGAGCGTTTATCAAGGAACCCACCTTCGCTCGCAGGGCGATCCGATCGAAAACTTAAGCCCGCCCAAGTCGGTCCGTGGCGACCGGCAACGCGCGATGTTGGACTTGATCGGCAAACTGGGCAAACATCACCTGGAAGCGCATCCGGCCGAGCAGGAACTTGCCGCGCGGATCGAAAGTTTCGAACTGGCGTATCGGATGCAATCCGCATCGCCCGAAGCGACCGATATCGCCAGCGAACCGAAACACATTCAAGAGCTTTACGGGATCGACGACGAGCGATGTAAACATGTCGCGGCACAGTGCCTGACCGCGCGGCGGTTGCTTGAACGTGGTGTGCGATTTGTACAGATTTATTCTGGCGGTATGGAAAACCAGCGCAGTTGGGATGGCCACAACGATATCCAGGGCAATCATGCCCAGTTCGCCGGAGAGACCGACAAGCCATTCGCAGCGCTGCTGGCCGATTTGCAGCAGCGTGGCATGTTGGAAGACACGCTAGTGATTTGGGGTGGCGAGTTCGGTCGCGGAGCGGTGGCGCAGAAAGCTGATAAGCCGGGACGAGACCATAATCCCAACGCGAATACGATTTGGATGGCGGGCGGAGGAGTTCGTGGTGGCGTCTCGTACGGCGAGACCGACGAAACTGGCAACGAAGCGATCAAGAACCGGGTCAGCGTCAACGATCTGCATGCCACGATCCTGCATTTGTTGGGTATGGATCACGAGCGTTTGACGTATCGATACAGCGGCCGCGACTTCCGACTGACCGACGTCGCCGGCAACGTTGTGAGCGATATCGTGGCCTAATTGCATCACAATCGTTGATTCACATGGATTGGGTGCGGGAAACTTAATCTGCGAAGAAACCACCGACAGTGATTGCCTTCGTGCTAAGAACCTACCCAATTTCATTCGGCTAATGAGTGAATCGATTGACTGCCACTGATAGCTGCAGTGCTGATTGCACCTACTGCATCGCACGACCGCCGCGAAGTTGCAACAGTCCGTCGCTCCAGCGGCCAAACAGTTCGGCTCGCTGGTCGCTCGATCGAAAGACGCGGACTTCGGTCCGATTGTGCCGATGGTCTTCTCGCACCAAACCGAACAGGTCGTGATAAGTCGCTGGCGATTGAGGCGAATCGTCGGTTTCCACAGCGGAATCGATATCGATATCGGCAACCCTAGCGGTGACTTCAAAACGAAAGACTTGCAGCCACCCAGGACGCTGGACCGCAGCCAATCGCACCGCCCTGAACTTCGCCGTGCCGCCAAAATATCCGTTGTCGCTCAGGTGGCGGCGGATAGCGTTTTCCATCTCGTGATCACCTGACCAATTCGACCAGCGTTGGCGGAGATCACGCAAGAAGGCAAACATGAGCAAGGGCTGCTGTGGTACGGGGTGGGCGGATGGAAAGTTCAAATGGCGAAGCACCACGCACCACGCCAGAACATCTTAGCGAACCGTCCAGCGACCAATCGGTTAACTGCCAACTGCCAGCGTTCGTCCTGCGATCAGTTACTAACCCGTTCGACGTATTCACCGATTCGCGTGTCGATCTTGATGACATTGCCTTCCTTGATGAACCCAGGCACGTTGAACTCCGCACCGGTTTCGACCTTGGCCGGTTTGGTGACGTTCGTCGCCGTATCGCCCTTGGCACCGGGATTGGTCTCGGTCACCAGCAATTCGACGTGGGTCGGCGGTTCAAGGACAATCGGTATCCCGTTGAACAGTGTGACGGTGCACGTCATTCCGTCTTTGAGGTACTTCCACGCATCGCCAGCGACTGCGTTTTTAACTTCGTATTGTTCGAAGCTCGCGCTGTCCATGAAAACGTAGTCTTCGCCTTGGCGATACAGATATTGGACATCGGTCTGCTCCACGTCGGCACTTTCCAACGAGTCGCCGCCCTTGTAAGTTCGATCCAGCATCGTATCGCGGATCAGATTACGCATCCTGCACTTGTAGAGCGCGTTGCCTTTACCAGGCTTGACGAAGTTCATTTCGACCATCACGTAAGGCTCGCCGTCGATTTGAACCTTCAGGCCTTTTTTGAAATCGCTAGTATTGTACGTTGCCACGTCAGCGCCGACTCCGTCATCAGAAAATGGAAATGAAATGTTTGTGGGGGAAACTTTGGGCGAGATTCTAACCGCTGATCGCCGTCTTGTCCGCGCCGCTTCGGAATCGATTGGCCAAACACCGTCGACCGACGATTTACCCCAATCGGCGATGCCGTGGACCGAGTCGATGCGACGAGCCGTCCGCACGGCCGCGGAGCTGAGGCAGCGGGTCGGGTTGCCACCGCAATCGGCGGAAATCGCTGCCGCAGAGCGTGATTTCCCGACATTTGTGACGCTTGAGTTCCTCAGCCGGATCCGCCCCGGCGACCCGCGCGACCCGTTGCTGTTGCAAGTTTTGCCGGTGATCGAAGAGACAATAGCGTCCGCAGGATTCGTTTCCGACCCCGTCGGCGACACCGCTGCGCGGGTCGCCCCCCAATTGTTGCAAAAATATTTTGGCCGCGTTTTGGTGATCACGACCGGCGTTTGCGGCGTCCATTGCCGTTACTGTTTCCGACGCCAGTTCGATTATTCGACCGCCGCGACACCCGCTTTCGAAGCCGACCACTCCGGCCAATCGTGGGGCAATGCGGTCGATTATCTTCGCCAGCACGATTCGATTGACGAAGTGATCCTCAGCGGCGGCGACCCGCTGACCCTTTCCGATTCGCGGCTGGATCGATTGATCAGCGAACTGGAATCGATACCACACGTCAAACGTTTGCGGATCCATTCGCGAATGCCGATCGTGATTCCNNCACCGGCAAGAAATCGACTCGGCCGTCGATACGGCGATCGCGATGATGGTCGACCACGGGATTCCGGTGCTCAATCAAGCGGTGTTGCTGGCTGGCGTGAACGACGACGTCGACGTTTTAGCGTCGCTATGTCGCGAACTCGTCAATCGTCGCGTACAACCTTATTATCTGCACCAGCTCGATCGAGTCGCCGGAGCGGCTCATTTCGAGGTGCCGGTGCAACGTGGCAAAGCGATCATCGAGTCGCTGCGAGCCGAGCTCCCTGGCTATGCCGTGCCAACTTACGTCACCGAAATCGAAGGGGCAGAGTCGAAGGTGCCTAATTGAGATTTCAATTTTCCGATCGCAAATCAAGCACTAAGCATTAAGAACGTAAGAACCCAATGACCTCCCAACCGATTCCTGAACTGCTGAAGATCGGCGACCGCATTTCGGTGCTGCCGATCATTCATGGCAGCGGCCAGTGTGCGTTGCTGGTTCGTCGGTGGATGTTGGAACACGATTTCGATGTTGTCGCCGTGCCGCTGCCGCCGTCGTTTCGAGATTGTGTCGAACGGGCGGTATTGGAATTGCCCAAACCTTCGATCGTGATCCAGCCGAGCATCCCGAGCTATGACACCGAAGGATATGGCAGCTCGCATTCCGGTCCGGCATCGGCATGGGGTGATGAAGATGACGACGATGACGATGAGGAAGACGACGAAGACAGCGACCCGCCGCTGTGCAGTTACGTGCCGATCGACCCCTGCCAACCGGTGATCATGGCGATCCGCGCGGCGATGGGCGAACACATGCCGCGCGAGTACATCGATCTGGAAACCGATCCGTTCTTGCCGTATGCCGCCGAGATGCCAGATCCGTTTGCGCTGCGAAACGTGCCGCCCGAACGGTTCGCCGCGGCGCTGCTGCCCAGCATCGCTCGGCCGCCTGACGACCAGACGCGGCAACGCATCTTGCACATGGCAATGCGTCTGCGAGAACTGCAACAGAAGCACCAGCGAGTGTTGTTGGTCGTCAGTGTGCTTTACTGGCCATGGATTCGCGAAGCTTATAACCAGCTCACACAAACGGGCCTGGACGATCGTGCTTCCCAGCCCGAAACGCCGGTCGGCGATGAAGTGCTGGTGCCTCAGGTGTACGACGTCTCGCCCAAGTCGCTGATGTTCCTGTTCGACGAATTGCCTTTCATTACTGGGTTATATGAAAGAGCGCGAGCCGAGTTAGAAGATGATGAAAACCTTTCAATCGACGGTGTGAAAGAATTATTGCTGGCAGCACGAGATTCTTATAAAGCAGAGTTCGGCAATCGCGCCAGGCGGACGCCACCACTGCTGCTGAGCCAGTGCCTGAAGTACATCCGCAATCTCTCGTTGATCCAGCGCCGCATGACGCCCGATTTGGCGACGATCGTGATTGCGGCCAAACAGATCCTCGGCGACCAATTCGCGATTCATGTCGTCGAACGGTCTCGCGATTACTTTGGCGTCGTCGGCACGCCAGAACCGCTCGACACGCCGCTGGTGACGCTGGGCATCGACATGGGCCGTTTGCCAACGGGAGATACCGTGTCGCTGGTCAATCGATTGCCGGGACCGCCAAGGTACTGGCAAACGATCAAGCTGAATCGTCGTCCGACCCAGACCGAACGTGACAAATGGGCCTACCAGTGGAACCCGTTTGGCCAATGCAGCTATCCGCCCGAAGACGTCCGAATCGAATCGTTTCGGACGCGAATTTTTGATCGAGCCCGCGCGATAGCGGGTGCCGATTTGGCGCGGACCGAAAAGTTCACGACCAGCGTAAAAGACGGCATCGACATCCGCGACACGCTGCGGCATTGGTATGAAAAACAGATTTATGTCAAAGTCATGCCGCCCCAACGCGGCAAACTCGATGCTTGTGTGATGCTGTTCGACAGTCCCGCCGACCCGCGCGATTATCCTTGGCGTGCGACATGGTTTGCCGAACATTCCAACGAATCGACGCTCGCTTTTTATGCCACTAATTTTCAAGACGAATTGATCGGCCCGGGGATCGCCGTTGCCACCTACGGCGGAGCGATGTTTCTTTATCCGCCGATCCCGATTCCTGACATTTGGGACAACCGCAAAATCGACTTCGCAACGACGCTGGAAGAACGGCTGATCGCGGCCGCGTGCCTTCACTCGCGAGGCCCACAAATCGCCCTGCTATCGTCACTGCCACCGGGTGCCGCCTGGCGACGGATCGCACGGCGGTTCAAAAAACACCTGATTCACGTCCCGATGAACTCGTTCAGCGACGAACAAATTCAGCAATTGCGAGTCGTCCACGTACTCAACGGCAAACACGTGCGATCCTATGCCGAAGACTTCATCCGCAAGGTATAAACAGAATCGGATTGACGAGGCGACTAGTTTCATGCAAAACGATTGCAATAATTTTGCGAACCAAGGAAGCGGTTGCTGACGTATCAACGCGATTCGCTGGGACAATCGTCAACCACATGGACAACTTTAACCACCCCCGAGCAAGGACTGATTCGATGTCACGTTTTTTCCGCCATAGCTGGCTGTCGCTTCTGCCAGTCGCGATCCTCGCTTCCGCAACGCTTACCTTTGTCGGTTGCGGCAAAAGCGACATGAACTCCGAACGGCCGCCGATTTCGATCGATGAATTGGATTCCGACGGGCATGCTGGCCACAAGCATGCGGAGACCTATCCCGAGGCGGTCGCGGAGCTGGAAGAAATGAACAAGACGATCGCTTCGGCCTTCGCGAACAACGACGTCGATGCCGCTCACGACCCGTTGCACGAGGTCGGGCACGTGCTGGATATATTGCCAGGCTTGGCCAAGAAACAAGGGCTCGACGGTAAAGCCGTTTCCGCGATCAGCTCCGCAGTCGAAACACTTTTCGATGCGTTCGGTAGGGTTGACGAGAAGTTTCATGGTGGCGAAGGGGCAACTTACGACGAAGTGAAGGCGGACGTCGATTCGAGTATGGAGGTACTGCGAAAGCACCTACCAGCCCAAGAAGCCGAAGCACCGGAAGCCGAAGCACCAGCGACCGAGTGATTTCGACCTTCGTTTCGTTACTTGGTGACCGAAAAAATGTTCGCTCTGAACCGATTCTGCGTTAAATCACAGTCGCCCAAACCCGCTGCTGGCCGGAATCTGCTGAGACTTCTCGTCGCCAGCATGCTCGTTTGCCTGGTTGCGATCGGCTGTCGTTCCGAACAAGTCGACCCAGAAACCGCCGAACTGCGACAGCAGTTTCTGGTCGCTACAGAACCGGCCGGTGCTGTCACATTGACCGAATTGGCAACGCAATTGGGCGTCATCAAACCCGATGACGAATCAACCGTTGAGCGTGACACTGCCACAGCACCACCCGATGCAACAGTAACTGGCGAAACAGCAACTGGCCCCGATTTGGCGCCGCCGGTTGCCGAATCGGTCGTTATCGTCGGACGCATTTTCGCTGGCGATATGGAACCGTGGGACACTGGCAAGGCGTCCTTCCTGATCGCCGAATTGCCTGACGAAGGGCATGGCGAAGGACACGATGCCGACAATTGCCCATTTTGCAAACGCAAAGCCGCGAAAGCTCCGACGGCGATCGTCCAATTTGTCGATGCGGCCGGCCAGGTGATCCCGATCGACGCTCGCAAATTGTTCGGCGTCGACAAAAAAGATGTCGTCGTGATTCGCGGGCAAGCCGCCGCAGGCGAACTGAGGGCAATGGTGATTACGGCCACCGACATGCACATTCGCCGCAAGTGAACTCACGGCGCCCCGACATTGCCACTGGCCCGACATTGCCAAGTGTCTGCCGCATCGATTTGGGCGATTGTTCAGAATCCGTGTCCAAAACGTGTTGCCTCGGTATCTGATCGCCACGGCGCGAAAACTGGCGTGTACAATGGCTGTTCGACTTTCGCAGCCTTACCCCTGCCCCCTAACCGGAAATGTTTAAGCATGAATTGGTTGAATCGACGTGAAATGATGGCCGTAATGGGAGCCGCCGGCACCACCCTGATGTTCGGCGCGACGGCCCAATCCGCAACCGCGGCCGAAGCGACTTTGCCCGAGCTGGGCTATGCGTTTGATGCGCTGGAGCCTTACATCGACGCTAAGACGATGGAAATCCACCATGGCAAACACCATCAAGCCTATATCAACAATCTGAACAAGGCGCTCGCCGACCAGCCGACCTTGAATGCGATGCCGCTGGAGAAACTGCTGGCCAACCTCGACACCGTACCCGAATCGATCCGGACCACGGTTCGTAACAATGGTGGCGGCCACCTGAACCATTCGTTGTTCTGGCGAATGATGGCTCCGGGCGGCGGCAAGCAGGATCGCGGCGCGGTCGGCCGAGCGATCGACTCGACCTTTGGCAGCTTCGATAGCTTCAAAGAGAAGTTCGCAGCCGCCGCCGCGGGCCAGTTCGGCAGCGGTTGGGCTTGGTTGGTTGCCAACAACGGTAAGTTGGAAATCGTCGCCACACCAAACCAAGACACGCCCGTGTCGATGGGCAAAGTGCCACTGCTGGGCGTCGACGTTTGGGAACACGCCTACTATCTGAACTATCAAAACCGCCGCGCCGACTATGTCACCGCCTGGTGGAACGTCGTCAATTGGGACTTTGTCAACCAATTGTTCACGCACGCCAAAGGTTGATCGCGGATCGTCCTCGCTAGGTCAACTCGATTGACAAAAGGTTTGCTACAATCCCTCGCGGCAACCGTTCCGAAACGATCGGACCGGATTGCCGCGAGGTTTTTTCGTTTTACCGTGCGCCTTTTGTCTTCAATCGTTTCGCCTCTCGTCTCATCCGCCACCGCCATGCTGATCGACAGCCATCATCACCTGTGGGCCTATTCGCCAGCGGAGTATCCCTGGATCAGCGACGCAATGCCGATGCTTCGCCATGACTTTCTCAGCAACGAACTGGCCGACATTGCCCAACAATCGGCGGTTGACGGATTCGTCACCGTGCAAGCTCGTCAATCGATCGCCGAAACGGAAACGCTGATCGATATTGCTCGCCAAAATCGCCGCATTCTGGGAGTCGTCGGCTGGGTGCCGCTGGCCGATCCGAGCGTCGCTGATCACTTGGCGGCGCTAGCCGATTCGCCGGTGCTAAAAGGCGTGCGGCATGTCGTTCAAGACGAACCCGATGACCGCTTCCTGCTCGGTGCCGACTTCAACGCCGGAGTCGCACGTTTGGCCGAGTTCGGACTCGTCTACGATATCCTGATCTACGCTCGGCAATTGCCCGCGGCGATCGAGTTCGCCGATCGACACCCCAACATTTCGATGGTGCTGGATCATATCGCCAAGCCGACGATCGATCCGCAATCGTATGATTTGGAGTGGGAAAAGGGCTTTCGCGAACTGGCCAAACGGCCGCATGTAACTTGCAAATTTTCCGGAGTGGCGACCGAGATTCGCTCTGGCAATCTCAGTGATTTAGCCGCCCAGTGGTCGATCGATGACATTCGCAGGTATTGGGATGTGGCGTTAGAAGCATTCACGCCATCACGGCTGATGTTTGGCAGCGATTGGCCGGTCTGCTTGCTGCGGACGTCGCACAGTCGCTGGCTGGAAACCGTCCGCGAACTGGCCGCTTCGTTGTCGCCGGCTGAACAGACACAATTGTTCTCAAAAACCGCGATCGATACCTACCATTTGACCGTCGTGCGCGAGTGGTCTGTGACATCTTAGTTTTAGGGTAGTGGGATTCGCCAGAATTCCTCCCACTCGGGGAATTCTGGCGAATNNCGAATCCCACTACGGACCAACCCTAATTTTTAGCTGTCCCAGACCCCTAGCCGCTTCGCCCAGCTATCCTCCCTGCCGTTCTTTCCAGCCATGCCGCTTCATTTACCGAAACTGATTTTTGGTGCCACGACGCTCGGCAATCTGTTCGTCGCCCGCAGCGATCAAGAAAAGCATGATTTGATCGTCCAGTGGTTCCGTCACAGCGAATTGCCGGTCGTGATCGACTCCGCAGGGAAGTACGGCGCGGGGCTTTCGCTGCAGGTGATCGGCCGTGAATTGCAATCGCTCGGGGTCGCCGCCAGCGATGTGATCATCAGCAATAAACTCGGTTGGCGACGAGTGCCGCTGCGGTCTCCCGAGCCGACTTTCGAACCCGGTGCGTGGATCGACATCGATCACGATGCGGTGCAAGACATCAGCCGCGACGGAATCTTGCGTTGTTGGCAGGAAGGAAACGAATTGCTGGGCCAGTATCGCGCCAGCCTGCTGTCGGTTCACGACCCTGACGAATACCTCGCCGCCGCAACCGACCCTGACGACCGCCGGCGACGACTAGACGACATTGTCGCGGCATACCAGACGCTTGCCGACCTGCGAGATCAAGGCGAAGCGACGGCGATCGGCGTCGGGGCGAAAGATTGGCGAACCATCCGCGAACTGAATCAATACTGCGACTTCGATTGGGTCATGATGGCCAACAGCTTTACCATCATGAATCATCCGCAAGAACTGGTGCTGTTCATCGATCAACTGGCGTCGCAAGATGTTGCGATCATCAACTCGGCACTCATGCACGGTGGGTTTTTAACCGGCGGCCAATACTGCGATTACCGTCCGCTCGACCCGGCGGTTGCCGCTGACGCCAAGAAACTGAAATGGCGATCGGACTATTTCGCAGTCTGCCGTGAACTCGCTATCGACCCGTTCGACGTCGCGGTCGCGTTCGGGCTGTCACATCCAGCGATCCGATCGGTCGCCCTCAGCACCAGTCGGCCTGATCGCGTCGAATCGTTGGTCGCTTCGGTCCACCGACAATTTCCCGCTGCGGTCTGGAACACACTGAAGCAACGCGGATTGATCGATCCCGACTACAAAATCGCCGCTGGTTAAAGCTCCGCAATCGGTCGTCGGTCGCTGAACGACTCGCCGACCCCGTGCCAATAACCGATTTCCGCTTCGCCGATTTGCCAACAGAGTCGGATCGGTCGTCGGTCGCGGAACGCTGGGAAATCGAACACACCTTTTTCGATCGAATCGACCACCACACCCAATTGTTTCAATTCGGCGCTGACCTCGGCCAGCCGTTCGTTTTCGGCGCGAAACGCCTCTTTGACACAGTCCAACTCTTCATTGAACGATCGTATATCACTCTTACGTGGCAACAACTCGATCCCACGAATCTGTGCTGATTCCACTTCAAGGCTGCGCGACA
>DIUH01000279.1 GCA_002428205.1 Planctomycetaceae bacterium UBA6163 | reverse complement strand
TTGTCGTGCTACGGCTAACAGTGCTGATGCGGATTGTCAAAGTTGAAAGAGGAATATGATGGACAGAAAACCTGTCTGTTCGCGCTGTGGACGAGACCCCGCGCCGTATGGTGCGGTTACGCTTGCATCAGCCGATGGCGCGCCCCCGGCTGAAATCATCTGTGGACGATGTGCGGCTGAGCGACAAGCGGCAAGTATAAGATCCGTGGATGACGCTGATGAGCTTATCGCTGAAACCGAAGAGCAGATCAAAATCATGGAGCGGATCGTATCGCAGTTTCCACAAATGCCACCGACCTTTGCGAGCATCGAATCGGTCGGCATGACCCCGATGAGTGTCTATCGAACCTTGCAAAACTGCCTGGCGGCCTACAAGAGTCGGCGACTGGAATTGTTCCAGACGATGGACCGTGAGCAGCGTTTGCGATTTGAGTTAGACAATGCGATCAAAGCGGAAGAGTACGAACGCGCGGCTGAAATCAAACTTCAATTGGATAAGCCATAGCCAACGAATAATGGGCAATGGAACGTTGCATCGATGATGCAACGGCATTGAATCCCTGGTGGTCTCAACAATCCGGGCGAACCTTCGTGGCTCGCCCGGATAAACATTTACATTCGGCTGTCTCGGACACACTGCGACAAACAACTTTTATGGCAATTCGATCGTCGAAAGCTTAAGCGATTGGCTATCGGTTTCGGTCAAGATCACAGCATACTGGTCGTTCAATTTCGCCAATTGAACGACGCCGGTCAGCGATTCGATTTGCTCAAATGGCAGACCTGCGGTGCCGCCACCGTCGACCTTGTCAGTCACTTCGGCTTGGTCGGCGATGTCTGCGGCTTTCATCTTCATCACGCCACGGGCTGTGTTGGTGACCAACAAATAAGACACGCCATCTTTCTCGTAGACGATCATATCGAGCGGGCGATTCCTGTTACCCAATTCCGCGACGGTCGTGCCACGAACTTTATTGCCGCTTTGGAGGTCGTCCAGCGAAAAACGCACCAGTGGCGTGCATGTGTAGCCGGCCAACAGGCTCGGTTTGCCGTCGATATTCAGCGGAATGAAAGCGCGGATTGCCGCGGAATCTTCGTTTCGGCCGTGAGCGGCATGAAAGATTTCAACCTGTGCCGACGTGCTGGGGTCACGGAACGGGAACTCAAACGATTGGACGGTCGATACGGGCGACGATCCGGTCAACCCAGAGATCAGCAATCTGCCTTCGGCAAATGCCAGGTCGGTGATCGACTCGAGTCGCTTGTTGGACGCTCGACGACCTTCGCCGGTCACTTTGTCTTCCGGGGCGTTTTGCAGCGTCGTCGAGGCCGCCATCACTTTGTCCAACGAGACCAATTTGGCTTCGACCCCTGGAGTCATCACCGCCAATTTGGCTTCGCCAGCGACCGCTAGCGACAGAAACAGCGCTCCCGATTCGGGATCGATCGCCATGTCGGCGACGGTAACGTCGGATTCGGACTTTGCGGTAATCTCGGCGATCGCTTTCCGCACATCATCACTGGCATAATCAGTGGCATCGACCTTTGATTGGGTGCGTAGCGATTTCGTATCGATGGCATAAACGGTTGCGGCTTTGGGATCGCTGGCGAACAGGATGCCGCTGGGACCGAATGCGAGCGGTCCGCTGGAGGTCAATTCGATCGACTGTGGTTTCAAATCGTAGTGATCTGCGGCAATTGCGTTGGAACCCAAGCAAACCAGCAGGCCGAGCAGCGCGGTGGCGCGAAACGAAAGGGGGCGTAACGACATTGAGATTCTCCGAAGGGGGTAGGAGAGACTTTGCCGGATCAGCAGCGGGCGGAAACCCGTCGAGGTACTGACCACGGCAGCCGACATCTGTGCGGCATTCTACCGGTGGAAACCGACAATTGTCACGTTTGTTTCGGATGTTCGGAAAATAAGCGATCGCCGGATCGCTCAGGATCCCGACTGCATATCGCCGTCCAGGTCACCTTCGGTAATCAAATGAAATCCTTTGCCGGCCAAGGTTTCCATCGCCAGTTCGACATTCTCGACCATAATCGCCATGGCCGGACGCCCCGATGGCAGGTGAATCAGCGGGTAGGCTTGTTGGATGTTCAGTTCCGCTTGCAGCAACGCGGTACAAATCCTCAGCAGCGGCTGTGCACCATCGGGCAATTCAACCCCCACCAAGTCGGTTTCGATAATTGCCAAACCGGCCCGTTCCAGGATTTCGCGGCCCCGTTCGTAATCGCTGACCACAAACCGCACCACAGCACATTCGGCGGCATCATTGATCGACAAGGCAACGACACGAATGCCCGAGCCTTCGAAGCGTCTTAAAACTTCCAGCAATTGGCCGACGCGGTTTTCTAGAAAGATCGTAAACTGGCGGATCGCGGGGAAATTGCGTCCGCGGATCGTCTCGAAGCTGGTGCTTGCACCTTCTCCAAAGCTCATGTTGGTCTCGTCATCAATTGAAGGGCACAATTCCGCGCTAGAAAACGATTGGGGCGTATCCCCTTGTCGGCAAAGTAATGATCGCCAAAGTGTAGGCGTGTCGATTCGCCGTGGTCAATTCGGCACACGCCAGATAGCGGGTCGTCCGCCTGACAAAAAGCCGTTTAGGGCGATGATTTCATTTGTGGGGTTCAGATGTCAACAGATCAACCGAACGGTCCGGTAACCACTTTCGAACTGATGGTACGAGTCGGCTACTACGAGACCGACGGCCAGCGGCGGGTCCACCACGCCAATTATCTGAACTACTTTGAGCGCAGCCGGGTCGAGATGCTNNGTGACGGAAATGAATGTCCGATACCGTGGCGCCGCCGAGTTTGATGACGTGTTACGAGTTTCGACGACTGTGACGGAAGTGCGCGGCGTGCGAATTCGTCACCATTACGAAATCGATCGCGATGGCCAGGTTTTGGTCGAAGCCGATTCGACGATCGCTTGCGTCGACCGAACGGGCAAAGTTCGCCGATTGCCGCCACAATGGGGTGTGGTGTTCGCACCGGCGAAGCGAGAGTATCCATGAAAACGCTGTGTACGCGTCGCTGTGAAGCTATCCTGCCTCTGGCAACAGCCCCAGCGCCATCAATACACCACCAATCAGGACAAATAACCCTAAACACGCATAGAAGATCCGGGTCCCTTTGCGACCAAGGGCAAAAAGCAAGAATTTTGCTCTGTAGTTGTCGATAAAAAACGACCAATCAAAGACCGCGCCGCAGATTGCAAACACGCCGGCTGCAGCGAGAATCAGGCCCACTGGATCCATCTAATATCACTCCCCATTGAGAAGGCGTTTCGAGATTATTGATGAGCGATTGAAGTTCGGATTGAACGACGATTCGCAACATCAAATTACCAAACCCCACAGCTTCCACCAGGGGGCACAAGTGGCCCTCCTGGGATAGTGTGGATTGAACGACGCCGAAGTCGTCTATCGCCCAGAAGAGAGGCGACCAACGCAAAACGACTTATCAAGCGGAAAAGTGATCCCCTACTCTAGTTCTGCAGCATGAGCGATTGGGGACAATCGCTCTACATTGTCCATCGCATCCTATGTGGTTGGATTAACCAGCGAGCAACGTATCCATCGATGCGACCAGCGACTTGACGGCCGAAACGCTGTGGTCGAAAGCGGCTTGTTCCTTTTCGGTCAGGGTCAATTCGACGATCTTCTCGACGCCTGCGGTGCCAAGGATCACCGGCACACCGACGTAATAACCGCCGACGCCGTATTCCTTATCGCAATAAGCGGCGACGGGGATCAAACGCTTCTTGTCGCGAACCACCGCCTCGACCATTTGGGCACAAGCGGCGGCTGGGGCATAATAGGCGCTGCCGGTTTTCAGCAAGGCGACGATCTCAGCACCACCACTGCGGGTGCGATCGACAATTTCTTCCAAACGTTCTGGAGCGATCAGCGAGGTCACGGGAATACCGCCGACGCTGGTGCAGCTTGGCATCGGCACCATCGTATCGCCGTGGCCACCCATCAACAGGGCGCTGACGTCTTCGACACTGACGCCCAATTCCATTGCCAGGAACGTGCGATAGCGTGCGGTATCCAAAACGCCCGCTTGGCCGATCACGCGTTCGGATGGGAAACCGGTCACCTTCCACATCTGCTGGACCATCGCGTCGAGCGGATTGCTGACCACGATTACGACGGCATTCGGGCTGGTCGCCTTGATCTGCTCTGCCACACTGGAAACGATCCGGGCGTTGGTGCTCAGCAAGTCATCGCGGCTCATCCCCGGTTTTCGTGGGATCCCGGCGGTGACCACGATCACATCGCTGTTGGCGGTGTCGGCGTAGTCGTTGGTGCCAACGATATTGGAATCAAAGCCGACGATCGGCGACGCCTGCATCAAGTCCAGCGCCTTGCCTTTGGGCATGTCGCCGGTCTGGGGAATGTCCAGCAGGATGATGTCGCCGAGTTCGGCTGCGGCGCACCAGTGGGCACAGGTGGCGCCAACGTTTCCGGCGCCGATGATCGAGATTTTGGCACGTCGCATAGCAATGAATCCTCAGTGGGTTGGGGCATAAATGGCGGGGCGTAGAGACGATATCCTGAGGCCAAAGCGGCTGCGGTCAAGAGGGCTGCTTCAATTCGCGGTAAACGTCTTTCGAGTTAAACTTCGCTAATTGAGCGAAATGCATCATGATGGGGTGGTTTGATCGGTTTTACCCCGCAATCGGCTCGTCGCGCCGGAACACGATCGCAAGGATATGCCCTCTCAATCGCCAAGCGATCGGAAGCATCGATGATGAACCCTTCACCCAAACACCCTTCATCGTTTTCAACTTCGCTTTCGCTTGTCGATCGGGTCCGTGCGAATGACTCGACGGCTTGGCAACGGCTGGTCGATCTGTACGGACCGCTGGTTTTCGGTTGGGGTTGCCGGGCAAGGCTAACGCACGAGGACGCCGCTGATGTGATGCAGGAAGTTTTCTTGTCGGTATCCAAGGCGATCCTTCGGTTCGATCCCGTCGCAGAAGGTCGGTTTCGCGGTTGGCTGTGGACGATCACCCGCAACAAGCTTCGCGACCATTATCGCCGCAAGACGCCGATGGAGGCGCGAGGAGGTGACACCGCAAATTACCAACTTGGCCAGTTGCCAGCGGAGGAGTTTCCCGAGCGATGGGAGGACGGCGCTTCGGCGGCGACGCGTCATGAAGTGCAGGCGTTGTATCATCGAGCGATGATGTTGGTTCAATCCGATTTCGAACCGCAGACTTGGCAAGCGTTTTGGCTGGCGGTTGTTGAAGAGAAGTCGACGCAGGAAATCGCCGATCTGCTGGGGCTGACCGCCAACGGGGTTCGTCAAGCAAAGTCGCGTGTTTTGCGGCGATTGAGAGCAGAACTTTCCGATACGCGGTAATTTTTCATTTTCGTGTCGCGCTCTTGCGTGGTTTAAGTTGGCTCGCCCCCATGATCACGCGCACTGGAGAATCTCATGACCGAAACGCAATGCATCGCGCCGGAAAAGCTTCGCAGCTACGTCTTGGGTGAACTGCCGGAACCGGAGTCTGTGCAGGTTTCATCGCATCTTGAAGCATGTCCGGATTGCGAAGCGACCGTGTCGGCGCTGGATCGCGAGTCCGACACGCTGATCGAATCGCTGCGAACGCCGGTCGTGCAGCCGGAACCCGTGTCGGTTTATCGATTGGCCGCCAAGCGTGTTGCCGCGCTGCCGCCTGATCCGTCGCAGGTTGCCGACCCGAGCACGCCGCTGCAAACATTGCGTGACTATGAGTTGATTGAGCCGCTGGCTCGCGGCGGAATGGCGACCGTTTATCGAGCCCGTCACGTGCGACTGAATCGCCAGGTCGCGATCAAAGTGTTGCCGGCCCGATGGCTGAAGGACCCGACGGTGGTTGCGCGATTCGAGCGTGAAATGCAGGCTGTCGGATCATTGCGACATCCGGCCATCGTCCAAGCCACCGATGGAGGCGAAGCGGACGACGTTCACTTTCTGGTGATGGAACTGGTCGACGGCGTCGACGGGTCGAGGCTGGTCCAGTGCTGCGGCCCCCTGCCGATTGCCGACGCGTGCGAGATCGTCCGCCAAGCGGCCAGCGGAATGGCTTATGTTCATGCCAGCGGAATCATTCATCGCGATCTCAAGCCGTCCAATTTGATGATCACCGTTGCCGGAGAAGTCAAAATCCTCGACCTCGGATTGGCAAGAATTACCGGCGAACAACTGGCCGATGACGAGCTGACCACGGTGGGCCAATTGATGGGAACGCTGCAATACATGGCTCCTGAACAGCTTGAAAATTCTCATCAAGTCGACGAACGGACCGATATTTTTTCGCTCGGAGCCACGCTCTATAAACTGCTGACCGGGACGACGCCTCATACGACGCCGCCTCGAGAGCCGCTTGTTTCAACGCTGCGTCGAATCGCCTCGGAACCAACGACGCCGATTGCCAATCGTCGCAGCGACTTGCCAACCGCCCTTTGCGAACTGGTCGACCGCATGTTGTCGCAGCGTGCGGAGGACCGCCCCACCACGATGCAATCGATCGCCGAGTCGCTGGCGACATGGACAAAGGATGCCGATCTCGCCGAGCGAGTCAGCCGAGCGTCACGAGTTCATCAGCAACGCACTGGGGGCGATGAATCATCAAGACATGTTTCGCCCAGTGCCTTGTTGACGTCGCCCACAAGATCGCCAGTCGTGCGCACGTCGCCTTGGCGCGGTCGCTGGGCGGCGATTGTGGCCACCGGTTTGATAGGCATGGCGTTGGTGTTTGGTGCCGTGATTACGTTGCAACTGACATCGGGCCAATTGGTGATCGAAACTTCGACGCCTGATGTCGAAGTTCGAATCTTGAAGGCGGGTCAACCGCATCGTCAATTGACTTTGAACCACACGGCCAATTCACTGCGATTGGCTGCGGGTGAATACGACATCGAAATCACCAGCGATGCCGATGGTTTGCAGATCGAAAACGGGCGTTTCACATTGAAACGAGGCGAAACATGGTTAGCAAAAATTGTTCATAAGGAAGGCGATCCCGTTGCGGCAGCACCTCGCACCGAGGGGCCAACCTATGACGGACGAACACTCGATCAGTGGATCGCATTGTTGCTGCAGGATCGCAGTCCTAAGCAATTTTATGAGGCAACACGGGCGCTGGATAAGTTAGCAACGGGCCCGCGTGAGGGAGAGGCGATCACGGCATTGTTAACAGCGATGCGATTTCACAAACGGCACGCGGATTTCCAAGACGATGGCGGGAAAAAGCAATTGGTATCGTCCGTAGTAAACGACTTTTGGAACGGGCGAGACCCAAAGGTTTTAATTAACGCCATATCGAATGAACTGGACCAAGGAAACGAAAACAGTATCGACTTTATTCTTAAGAGCCTTGTTCCGACCTCTGCTCATTTGCGACCTCATCTTGATGAGAAGTTGCAAAACCATTTGATCAAATTGGCCGGCAACGAAACTCCACAACGTCGAATCGATGCGTTGAACGCAGTCTATTTCTTGACTGGCCCGGATGTAGTCGCGAAACAATTGGTACTTGCATTAGACGATACTGATCCGAGTGTGCAATTATTCGCAATCGAGAAATTGATTGGGATGAAGTCGAATATTGACGAAGTTGTTTCGAAGTTGCGCGAACTGGTTCAAGAGGGTGAACTTAAACATCGAGCAGAGGCTGCGTTTCGTTTGCGAGACCTTGCCGGTGCCGCCGAGCCTGCGTTGCCGGAATTGATATCGATTGTAAAAGAAGATGATAATAACGAAGTAAGTCTGGCGCCAGTATACTTTCACAGCCAGTCAGCTTTTGGGCGTAAGGCAAGCGTGAAGAACTCAGCGATTGAGGCGATTGGCGAAATCGGAAACGCGACCGCAGTTCCTGCCCTTACCGATCTTTGGATTGCAAGAACAACGGCAACTCCGAAGGGCGAAACAGCTTACCTAGAAATGGCCATTAAACAACTTACTGGTAGACAGCCAGTATGGGATCGCGACTTAGAAAAACTGCACTGGACAGTGGACCGTACATCCCTTTCCAAGGCATACACGGATGCGTTTACAAACAACTTATCTTCGCCGAAAGACGAAGTCAAAATTGCCAGGCTTTTGCTTCCGGTGGCCAGCGATTCTGAAAGGGAGGCTGCGACGCGATCGATCGCTCATCGAGATGCGACCAACGCACCCCGTCCATATTCTCCTCGTAAATTGCAAATCCAAATCGAAATGATCGAGTTGCTGGCACAATCTGGTGACGCGGATGAGGTGCTAAATGCTTTATTTACCCGGCTTTACAATATCGAAGAATCGGATCGACGATCGGGGGCATTAGATGAAGCTTCTGTTGCCTATCTGAAAACTGCATTTCAAATTTGGGACACACTGGAACCTTCGCTGAAGTCGGAAAGCCTGGTGATGGCCATGGCATTGATTGGCAAGTCACCGATTACAGCTTCTGGAATGCCAATCAATAAGATTCGCGAATGGCTGAGCGAGCGTGAGCATCGTAATCTGCTCAACCAATCCTTGGCCGTTGCCGACGCCCCCACTTGGTACGAGGCGATTTTCGGCCTCGCGGAAATTGATGCCGCTGATGATGAAATGTTTGAACTTTTGACCGCTCGCTTTGTCAAAGACCCGTTTCCAGTAACGGAGGTGGGACGTCTAAATCCGTGGCAATTGCTAGATCGTTTCGTATCCACGCTTCAGTGGCAGCCCGACTTGAGCCAGAGATTGATTGATCTGCTTGAAGACCCTCGACTAGACATTGTCTTCAATACCTCCGTCGACAAGGAGGGGAAACAGAGAGAATCGTCACTTCGCGATATGAGCTTGATACCACTTCGAACTGTCCCGCAGGACCTGCGTGAGCGATTCGTACCAATGCTGGAGCGGATCATGGAATCTGGCACTGCTGGTGAGGCGAACAGCGCGAAAGCGCTTTTGAATCTTTGGCAGAATTAGTCGCGGGGTGTCAGCCATCAATGGTTCGGACCGTCGCCCAGTGAGGCGATATCGTTCGTCATATGTTCGCGCCGGGCACGTGCTTTGGCGTCTTGCCGCGATGTGACGTAAATCCATGTGCCGGCGGCTAACATCATCACGATTGCTGAGATTGCCGCCCACTGTCCGA
>DIUH01000030.1 GCA_002428205.1 Planctomycetaceae bacterium UBA6163 | reverse complement strand
GGTGATCATGACCATGATGATCATGTCCACCGGATGCTTCGGCCCGGATTCGCGCACGAAACTTGTCCGCGGGTGATTGTGGTTCGGTCACCGTGACTCGTCCGTGATCATGAAAATGGTCATGGTCGTGGTCGTGGTTATGAGAATGGCCTGGAAGGTTTTCGATTCCGATGGCCAGCGAAATGCCGACCAACAGCGCAACGGTTAACTTGCCGCGATCATGGTCATGAAAATGAACTTCGGGCAACAAGTCAGCCAGTGCGATACAGATGAAGAATCCGGCCGACAGCGCTAAGCCGTAGCCGAGTACCGAGGGACCGACCTGCAACTGGGTTGCGCCGAAATAAAACAGTCCGGCACCGATGGGACAGCAGAGCGAGAATGCAAAGTTGACCAGCATCCGTTGTGTCGGCGACCAGCCGCTGCTTGCCATCACCGAACTGATCGAGAAGGCGTCGAGCGGTTTGTGGAGCGCTACGGCTAGGAAAGTGCCCAGACCAGCGAGGCCTAGCCATGCGCCGTGTCCGACATCGGCAGCGACGCTGGCCCCAAGGGCTACGCCATCCATCACCGTGTGCAACCCGAGGCCAAACAGCATCCCCATCCAACTGAGCCCGCGTGCCGGTTTGGTTGGCGAATCGCCATCGGCGTGCGCGTGGCGGTGACCATGTTCGTCACCGTGGTCGCATGGATCGGCCAGCGTTTCACCGTCGGTGGTCGCAAGGGTCGCGACCGGATCGATTGCGACGGGAACATCGTGTGCATGAACATGAAACGCCCGCAGCAGCAGAAACATCGCGACCACACCGACCAACGTCGCGGCGCCGGTGCGGCTGGTCGATCCGAGCGATTCCATCGCGTGTGGCAACAAGTGCAAGGTCGCGATGCCGAGCATCAATCCGGCGACGAAGCTCATCAGCATCTGGGTTCGCAAATGCGTCATTCGCAACATCGCGGGCAACCACCCGCCACCGACCGACGCAAGCGCGATCAGCACGCAGTAGACGGCTAGCAGTCCGGCAATCGACATGGAAACCATCGCCCTGGTGGTGAGAACGGAGAGCGGGTGGGTGCCCGCGCTATGAAAGTGTTGTGGTACCAAACAAACGCTGCGTCGTCACTGCGCCGCGTCGCCATCGTACGCTAATGCACATTAAATGCAAATGCGCCATTCGTCCTAATCGGACCACCTCAACTTGACAGCCACTTCACAGAAAACTACACTTAACCAAACGATTAACTGATTAAGTGTTCTCGATTCAAGATCGTAGCCGTGGCCGTTGAACCGAAATCCTGCGAATTGTCCGCTGAAACCGAAGCGACGTGCGCTGCGCACGAACATGCCGGTGGTGCGATGGCGATCGACACGGCAGCTTGTGAACGGGCTGCAGCGATTTTCCGGGCGCTGGGCGACCCCCAACGATTGCGGATTTTGTTGGTTTTGGAAGCGTCCGAGCGGTGCGTTTCGGAACTTTGTGTCGTGTTGGACGACAACATGCCTGCCATTTCCCAGCGTCTGCGGTTGCTGAAATCCGAACGCGTGGTGCGATCGCGGCGAGAAGGAAAGCACATTTATTACGCATTGGCCGATGCCCACATTTCGCGATTGGTGACCAACGGGTTGCTGCACGCGCTTGAGCAAGCGGCACCAGATCACTCGCCCGAGGTCTGTCGCGAATGCGATTGAGCCGACGGCCATTTACCCGCGCAACGTTTTGACTTTGGATTTAACCCTTTTTCTCTAAGGAACGATTCGATGACTCACATTCACGAAAACCATGATCACCAGCACGGCCCTGATTGCGGACACACCGCGGTCAAGCACGGCGATCACGTCGATTACTTGCACGACGGCCATATGCACCACATGAACGCTGACGGGACCGTCGAAGAGCATGCACTGGAAGTATCGGACGTCAACCCAGACGGCTGCACGTCTGGCCACGCCTGCACGGGGCATGACAGCGGCCATGTCCACGGACCTGGTTGCGGACACCAGCCAGTTCCTCACGGCGACCATATCGACTATCTTGTCGACGGTCATCTGCATCACCCCCATGGAAATCATTGTGACGACCATGGCCCAGTCCAGTTGGTATGATTTTAGTGACGGACGATCTGGGTGAGTGCTTCCAATGAGTATTGCGATACAAGCCGCGGTGGCTACCAAAATGGCTGTTGAAGAAACGGATCCAGAAGCGACTGACGTGATCCCCGACCAAGCTCCGGAAAGCGATCTTGAGAAGGCACGCCAGGACATCCGCGGTGCGGGGTTTCGTGCTACTCCTGCCCGCATCGCAACGTTGCTTGAGTTGCGTGCATCCAAGTCGCCGATGACTCACGCCGAACTTGCCGATCGGTTGGCGGCGGGCGGTTTCGACAAGGCGACGGCGTTTCGGAACCTGAACGATTTAACCAACGGCGGACTGCTGCGGCGGACCGAGCTTGGCGACCACGTTTGGCGGTTCGAAGCGATCGACTTGAACCATCGCCACAAGCCAGCGCATCCGCATTTCGTTTGCGTCGATTGCGGCAGCGTGACCTGCATGGATGACGTGCAGTTGACTGCGGGCAGTCGTAAACAGAGTGATACGGTCGGTGAAATCACCGAGATCCTGTTGCGCGGTCACTGTAAAGATTGCAAGTGAAAGCGGTAATTCGGTGCGTTCGCTTCGGGCGGCTCACCGATTGGGATCATTTTTGTGTTCCGGCGTTCGGTTGACGCTATGATGTGGGTCCAGTCGGTCCCGCCTCAGTTCCACCACCCAACCGATCGCCATGAATTGTCGTACTCTTGCAACGTTTTCGCCGTCTGCTTCAGGCCTAGCGTTTGTCGTCGCTGCCATAATCTTGATCCCGTTCGCTTCGCCACGTGCGATGGCCGTGGAATCGATTCCCGGCCCGGCTTCCGAAGCGGCATCTGACGACACACCCGCGGGCCACAGTTACCACGGCGAAGCCTTCAACGCGGGGCCTCGGCAGGCCGCCGTATTGTTGCCCGGGATGGGGAACGTCGACTTCAAGACGTCCGCCAAGGATCAAAAGACCCAAGCGTTCATCAACCAAGGCGTCGCAGCACTGCACGGATTCTGGTACCTCGAAGCCGAACGGTCGTTTCGGCAAGCGGCGATGTTGGAGCCCGATTTAGCGATCGCGTATTGGGGCATGGCTCAAGCCAATGCCAATAACGAATCGAGGGCACGTGACTTTATCGCCGAAGCGGTCAAACGTCGTGAAGGGGCGTCGCGGCGTGAGCAGATGTATATCGACTCATTATCAAACTATCTGACCAAGCTCGACAAACCGCCCAAGGATCATAAGGTCAAACGAGAGAAACAATACCTTGACGAACTTGAGAAATTAGTCGACGAGTTTCCCGATGATATCGAAGCGCGTGCGCTACTGGCGCTGCGCATGTGGATGGGACGCAAGGAAGTGCCGATTGTCAGCAACCATGCTGTGAATGCATTGATGAGCGAAGTCTTTGCTGTTAACCCGTTGCATCCGGCACATCATTATAGGATCCATTTGTGGGACGGACCGAAGCCTAAGAATGCGCTGGAATCGGCCGCGCTTTGTGGGCAATCCTTACCCGGCATCGCGCACATGTGGCACATGCCTGGCCACATCTATTCGAAACTGAATCGTTATCACGATGCGGTCTGGCAACAAGAAGCTTCGGCCCGCGCCGACCATGCTCATATGGTTCAAACGCGGCTAATGCCTGACCAGATTCATAACTTTGCGCACAACAACGAATGGCTGGTTCGCAATCTCCTGTTTTTGGGCCATGTCGATGATGCGATTATCCAAAGCAAAAACCTGATCGCGATGCCGCAACACCCAGCATACAACAGTCACAGCAAACGCGGCAGTTATCGTTATGGTCGTATTCGATTGATACAAACGTTGACCGAATACGAACTGTGGGATCGGTTAATCACCGAATCCAATGGCCCGTTCTTTGATCCCACCAGCGAAGAAGAAACACAACATGAACGACTCGTTTGGTTGACGGTGGCGTATCACTTAACGGGCGCAAAAGAAGACGCAGCCCGCACAATTCGTCCACTCGAGCGTCTTCGCCTGCAGCTAGAAACCGAGATCCTTGATCTCGAAGAGGGACTCGAAGCCGTAAAGGCTGAAGAACGCAAAGCGGACAAGCGAACTGACGAACTCAGCAAAGCAAAGGCGAAGTTAAAAACATTGAAGGGTCATCTGGCCAAATGCGAAGCCGCCGCCGCGGTCGCCGCGAAAGACGCCGCTCAAACTAAGCTCGCGATCGACCGAGCCAGCGGTATCGAAGACGTTCTGGCAGCATCTTGGATCGGCCAAGCGGGCGATCACGCCGCGGCGATCGAGAAACTGGAAAAGTTACTGGCCAGCCGACCGGCGCAGGTCAGACCACTGGCAATCTTGATCGATCAACTTTGGAAGGCGGATCGCAAGGACGACGCGGTCAAGCATTTCGAATCGCTTCGCAAGATCGGCGGTACGGCTGATTTGCAAACTCCGCTGTTTGTGCGGATCAAGCCCGTCGTTGAAAAAGCGGGTGCCCCCGAGGACTGGCGAATCACCCCAGAGCCTGCCAGCGACATCGGCCAACGCCCCGAACTGGATACGCTCGGCCCGGCCGTTTGGGCACCCTACCCATCGCCACAGTGGCAAGCACAGACGGCTGACGATAACAAAATCACCGAAGATGCTTATCAGGGCAAAGCGAAGCTGATGGTGTTCTATCTAGGTTTTGGGTGCCTTCACTGCGTCGAGCAACTCAAAGCGATTAATCCTAAGGTTGATGCGTTTAAAGAAGCCGGGATCGAAGTGTTAGCGATCAGCACCGAGACGCTTGAGGAATTGCAAAAGGGGTTGGCCGGTTATGGCAGCGAATTGCCGATCACCATCATGGCCGATCCTGAAAAGCAAGCATTCAAGGCATTTCGCTGCTGGGACGATTTTGAATCGCAACCGCTGCACGGCACATTCTTGATCGACGCCACAGGCCAAGTCCGTTGGCAAGACATTGGTTACGAACCGTTCAATAACATCGAATTCTTATTGAAAGAATCCCAGCGTTTGCTCGCGATCCCGGGCCTGACATCGAAGTGACGCAAGTAGTCCTTCGCCACGCGTGGGAGCGCCGATTTCCATTCGGGGTGTCACGATCGGGCAAAATAGGCGTTTAAATACGGATTTTCCGAAAAACTCGGTTGACGCGAGGGCGTTTACCGCTCAATACTTACTGTAGCTAAGTAGGCGATATTCCCCCGTGTGTTGCGGTGGGAACCAATCACTACGCCGGTAATCACCAAAACCGAAGCGATTTCCCGCCACAAACTCATCTGCGAGTAAATCGGCCGGGATCGACGGTGGTTGATTACCGCGGTGAGTTCGCCTGCGATTTGTAACTTTTTTGATCCAGGTCCTTGCCTGGCAGAGGTTGTTGTTTTTGGTGGCATTGGCACGACGAAGCTTCCAACCGGAGCAGCGCGATTCGACGCGCATTAATTCTCAAATCCGAATCACACCGGTTCGAGTCGTTAGTGAAGAGGGTGAGCAGTTAGGGATTATCCCCACTGAGGAAGCGTTGGCTCGGGCTCGCGAAGCCGGGTTGGACTTGGTTGAGGTGGCTCCTAACGAGCGGCCTCCCGTTTGCCGGATCATGGATTACGGCAAGTTTAAGTACGACAAAAACAAAAAGAAAAACAGCAACCACACGCCGCAAACGAAGACCAAGGAAATTCGTCTTCGACCAAAAACAGGCGACGAGGATATCCG
>DIUH01000054.1:19008-23273 GCA_002428205.1 Planctomycetaceae bacterium UBA6163 | reverse complement strand
TGTTGATCGATGCGACCTGGCTTCAAGGCCACGGTGCAAACCTTAGTTATATTGATGGCGAACCGTCTCGATCCGGCGACGGCGGAGCCACAGCGCTCGCCGGTCATGCTGGTCGTTCGTTTGCCGATCTGCAACGTCAAGCGATTTTGGATGCGATTGACGCACACGACGGCAGGATCTATGGCCCCCGAGGAGCCGCCGCTGCGCTCGGACTAAAGCCCACAACCTTATACGGAAAGATGCGAAAGCTAGGAATTCAAGTAACGCGCAATGTCGCTGACCGCTCCGCCGGTCAGTAACCACGCAGATAGCAGCTTCGTGGCTTTCAGAGCCAGCCGATCCCGAGTTCCGCGTCTGACCCCCGTGAAGCCATCGTCCGCAACGTTTGCGGATATGGAATTCAAACAGAGCCTAACATCTTGCTTTTTCAATTCGTCCCATGTTGGACCTTTGAATATCAGCCAGTGGAAGATATCTTTATTCTCTGGCCGAACAAGAAAGGCAGCATAGATATGGTCTATATCCAAAAAATCGGCTCGCTCCGATAGCGGCATATCCGCCACCCCGCCTCTCTCGAAGTAGTAACCGCGTTAGCTCCAGGGCCTAAACGCAAATCGTTGACCTGGGTCCAGTCGCCCTGACCTCAAATCTCTCACTTCGGATTTCTTGCAGGCCACGCACCATCCCCTTTCCTTCAAGATTCTTCTTGGCAATAAGCATTTCGAGCGTGGAGTAACGAATCGGTTCGAGTTGCAAAGTTCGAACGTAGAAGCCGGTTCCCGCGCCGACGATACTGACCACCACCAAAAGGAGCTTTAAGTTAATTTGTCGCTTCATAATCAAACCTGCTCAGCGCGGCGTTTATAGACGTTAAGCGTTACAGCCTGGCTGTCTGAAACCAATTCGTCATATGACTCAGATTGAGAAAGAATGGGATTCCCATCAGCATCTTTCGGTATAAATAGGTAGGTCGCCGCATCGAGGATATACCTGGTTTTGGGGCGTTGCGCCATCCTTTCAGGGTTGTATGCTTGTAGTTGGAAGAATTCCGCTTTAGATCGTGCCAAGGAAATGCGGACGTCGTTGATTTAACTTCCGATCCGACTGAAGTGCCCGTTGTCCACGAACGCCCATACGCGATCTCAACTGAGATCGGCCCGCTTGAACCCCCCTCTGTCTGAAAAGAAGCCCGAGGCTAGCCGGCGAGGCAGGAAATGCGTCTGAAATCGGTTCGTCTCCAAAGCTTCCGCGCCCTTCTTCAGGCAGGGCCTAGCTGCGATTGGTTACTGGTGTAGGCATCTCTAAGAAAAAAGCCATGCAACTTTATGACAGCATGGTTCTGCTAGCCGCGAGACTGGCGGCAGGTTGTAGCCCTGGGTTAACCATGATGAACTCCGCGCGTCGAACGTAACCTGGGGTTTGCTTTTCTCGATTAATCCCTATCGTCGGGCTTCGGTTGCTCGCCATCACTCCATTGCTGCTGAGCTGCTTAAGTGGGCTGAGAGCGATTTTGACCGCTCGCCTACTTTTGCTGGTGGTTGATTGGCAAAAGGCAATTCTGCGGGTATCGTCGTTCCTAGGCGGATGGCGTGGCTTGCTCGCACCCGGTGAACATTTGGCAAGCCGATTTTGGTGGTTTTTTCTTGTTGGGCGTCGTTTTGGCGGCTCCAGCGTCCTTTTGACAATCGATAACCGATGACGATCCGCGTCGCTCTGCATCACAAAACCGAGTATTTTTACGACCGTCCGACATCGCTGGGCCCGCAAAGCGTTCGGCTTCGCCCCGCTTTTCACGCCCGCACGCCAATCGACGCATACAGCATGCGAGTCAGTCCGGCGGACCATTTTGTGAACCTGCAACAGGACCCCCACGGCAATCCCGTCTCGCGTTATGTCTTTCACAAGCCCGCCGATCACCTGACGGTCACGGTCGATTTGATCGCGAACATGACGGTAATCAATCCGTTCGACTTCTTTGTCGAGGAATACGCGGAAAAGTACCCGTTCCAATACCCCGAGGAATTGCGGCGACAATTGCAGCCGTATCTCGATTGCGACGCGTTCACCCAAGACGGCGAGCCGACACCGCTGCTGGATCAGTGGGTCGCGTCGTTGCCGGCCAGCTGTGACCGGACGACCGATTTTTTTGTCGACGTGAACATGCGTCTGCACAAGAAGATCGAGTACCTGGTGCGGCTGGAACCGGGTGTCCAATCGCCCGAATACACGCTGGCGATCGGCAGCGGCTCGTGTCGCGATTCGGCTTGGTTGCTGGTCGCGACGCTGCGGCGACTGGGGCTGGCGGCGCGGTTCGTATCGGGCTACCTGATTCAATTGTGTGCCGACATCAAACCGCTGGAAGGACCGGCTGGACCGACCGAAGATTTTTGCGATTTGCATGCTTGGGCCGAAGTCTATGTCCCTGGTGCAGGCTGGATCGGGCTGGATGCGACCAGCGGGCTGTTCTGTGGCGAAGGACATATTCCCCTGGCCTGTACGCCCGAACCGCGCGATGCGGCGCCGATCAGCGGCACACTGGGGATGTGCGAAGTCGAGTTTAAGCACACGATGACCGTCACGCGGATTCAAGAAGATCCGCGCGTGACCAAACCATACAGCGACGCTCAGTGGCAGTCGATCATGAAGGTCGGCGCGGAAGTCGACAAAAAGATGGTCGCCTCGGATTGCCGCTTGACGATGGGTGGCGAGCCGACATTCGTGTCGATCGATTCGATGGACTCGCCCGAGTGGACGACCGAAGCGGTCGGGCCCGACAAGCGTGTGATGAGCAACATCTTGTTGTTGAAGCTGCGCGATCGATTCGCACCCGGTGGGATGCTGCACTATGGCCAAGGCAAATGGTATCCCGGTGAATCGCTGCCACGCTGGGCGCTGACTTGCATTTGGCGAAACGATGGCGTGCCGCTGTGGCACAACCCGGCGATGATTGCCGACGAAGGCCGAGATTATGGCCATACTTATAAGGATGCCGAAGTCTTTGTCTTTCAATTGGCCAAACGGCTGGGAGTTTCGGCCAAAGCACGCTTTCCGGTTTATGAGGATGTCTTCCATTACTTATGGAAAGAGAACCGGTTGCCGATCGACGTCAAGCCAGAAGATCCGAAACTGTCAGACCCCAACGAACGCGCCGGAATGATCCGCGTCTTTCGTAGCGGATTGGCCAAGCCAGTCGGGTTCGTGCTGCCGCTGCAACGCGCGTGGTGGCAATCGCAATCGTTGCAACCCCGATCCGGATGGGTTACGGGGCGTTGGCCGGTGCGCAGCGAGAAGGTTTATCTGTTGCCAGGTGATTCGCCGATCGGGTTGCGATTGCCGCTCGATTCGTTGCCGTATACCGGCGCGGCCGCCGCCGCGTTGTACACAACGCCGGTTGACCCAACCGCCCCGCGCGGGAATTTGCCGATGCCACGTCGAGGCGGCGGTTCGAACGAACCGACTCCGCAGATCAAGGGCCAAAAATCACCGCAAGCGAGCGTCGCACCAGCGCCCGGGCCAACCGCGTCGCCAAGCGATTTCGGTCCCCAGCGGATCAACCCACAAGTTTTGCAGACCGAGCCCGAACTGGATGATTCGGACGAAGCCGATGTCGATCCGACCTATGTTGTGCGAACCGCGTTGTCTGTCGAAGCGCGGCATGGTCGGTTGTATGTGTTTATGCCTCCGACACAGCGATTGGAAGATTATTTGGAAGTCGTTGAGGTGGTCGAGGAAGCTTGCGAAGCGACCGGATTGCCGGTGATTCTGGAAGGTTATCTGCCGCCACACGATCACCGCATTTCGCTGTTCAAGGTGACTCCGGATCCGGGCGTGATCGAAGTCAATACGCAACCTTCTTCATCATGGGATCAGCTCGTTTCGATCACCGAAGGGCTTTACGAAGACGCGACCAAGTGCCGTTTGGGTACCGAAAAGTTTGATCTCGACGGTTTGCATACCGGAACCGGCGGTGGCAATCACATCGTGCTCGGCGGTGCATCGCCAGCGGAAAGTCCGTTCATGCGTCGGCCCGATCTGCTAGCCAGCATGATCACGTTTTGGAACAACCACCCTTCGCTGTCGTATCTGTTCAGCAGCAAGTTTATCGGCCCGACCAGCCAAGCGCCGCGGTTTGACGAAGGCCGGCCTGATGCGGTTTATGAAATGCAGATCGCGCTGGATCAAGTTCCTTCGCGCGATGTCGCCGTGCAACCTTGGATGGTCGACCGACTGTTCCGCAACCTGCTGATCGACTTGACCGGCAACAC
>DIUH01000054.1:5425-18959 GCA_002428205.1 Planctomycetaceae bacterium UBA6163 | reverse complement strand
TATCGCCAACCGCTGGTGAACTGGGGAACGGCATTGCACGATCGGTTTTTGCTGCCGCATTATGCTTGGCAAGACCTTTGTGACGTGCTGGACGAACTGGCGCGACGTGGCACACGGTTGCAGCCCGAATGGTTCTTGCCGCATTTCGAGTTCCGGTTCCCGCTAGCTGGCGAGGTGGTCCGTGGCGATGTGAAGCTGAGCCTGCGTTCGGCGATCGAGCCTTGGTATGTTTTGGGCGAAGAACCCGGAGGCGGTGGCACGGTTCGATTCGTCGATTCGTCGCTCGAACGGATGCAAGTGTTGGCCGACGGTTATGTCGAAGGACGTCACGCGGTGCTGTGCAATGGCGTTCGCGTGCCGATGCGTGGCACTGGTGTGCCGACGCAATTCGTCGCCGGTATTCGGTATCGCGCCTGGCAACCGCCAAGCTGCTTGCACCCGACAATCCCTGTTCATGCGCCGCTGCGGTTCGACGTCGTTGATCGATTGACCGGCATGTCGCTGGGCGGATGCACTTATTACGTTTCGCATCCTGGTGGGCTCAGCTATTCGTCGTTCCCGATCAATGCCAGCGAAGCCGAAGCGCGTCGAGCGAGTCGTTTCCGTGCTGATGGATTAACTGGTGGGCGAATCGAAGTGCCAGCCGAATCACCGCTGACGTCCAGTGATCCGTTTCCGGTGACGCTCGATTTACGACAAGCCAATCTCAGCCAGCGGCGGATTCGTTAGTCTGATTCGCTGGTTCCCATCGCGGCGAGCAACAGTTCGTGCTCGGTCCATTGCTCCGCTGGCTTTACGGCCACGATCGCGCCTCGGGCCATCACGGCGATCATATCGCACAACTCCAGCAGTTCACGAAAGTAACTGCTAACAAACACCACGGCGCGGCCCTCTGCTGCGGCACGTCCCATCAACCGATAGATCTCAGCTTTTGTCCCGACGTCGACACCACGGGTCGGTTCGTCAAACAGCAAACATTGGGCGTCTTGATGCAGGACTCGGGCGATCGCGACCTTCTGCTGGTTACCGCCTGAAAGTGTCGCCACGGCTGCTTCGGGACCGGAGGCTTTAACCTGAAGCTTTTCCATCATCCGACTGACCGCGTCGCGTCGCTTTCCCTGTTGCAGCCATCCACCGCTGGAATACGGTGACATGTGGCTCAGCACAATGTTATCCGAAATTGACATAATCTGTGCTAAACCTTCTTGCTTGCGATCCTCGCTGACCATCGCAATGCCACGATCAATGCGATCGCCCACAGTACCGACAAGCGGCTGTCCACCGGCGATGATCGCTCCCTGCTTGCAGCGGTCTAGACCAGCGATCAATCGAAGCGTCTCGGTCCGGCCCGCGCCCACCAATCCCGCCAAGCCAAAAATCTCACCACGCCGGACCACCATCGACACCGAACGCGGAAGCGGATCGCCAGCGACATCACGAAGCACCAGCCACGGCTCACCCGGCGTGTGATCAATCTGGGGAAATAAATCATCAACACTTCGGCCGAC
The DNA here is from genome assembly GCA_002428205.1 of Planctomycetaceae bacterium UBA6163. Taxonomy (GTDB): domain Bacteria; phylum Planctomycetota; class Planctomycetia; order Pirellulales; family Pirellulaceae; genus UBA6163. The sequence goes on along the minus strand of DIUH01000054.1, from coordinate 17,451 downwards.
CATCAGTTCGACGATCTCGCGTTCGCTGACGCCGGCCAAATCACCCTGGCCAGCGACTTCACCGTCGCGCAACACCAAATAGCTGTCACAAACCTTTTTAACTTCCTCTAAGAAATGACTGATATAAATCACCGCGATCCCTTGCGAGGATAATCGCTGAATCGTCTCAAACAGTTTGGCCACATCGGCCGCAGCGAGCGAACTGGTCGGTTCATCGAGGACCAAAACCCGAGCGTCATCGACCAGGGCACGAGCGATCTCGACGACTTGTCGTTGGCCGATCGACAGTGCGGCCAGCGGCGTGTCAGGGGCAATATCGGCGTGTCCCAATCGGCCCAGCACATCCGCCACCAGTGATTTCTGTCGACGCCGATCCAGACACCCCCAATGTGTTCGTTCGCGCCCGAGCAAGATATTGTCCTGAACGCTCAGGTCAAGACAGATACTCAATTCCTGATAAACGATTGCCAGTCCGGCCTTGCGTGACAAATCCGGACGACTGGGCTGGATCACTTGACCATTGATCTGCACCGTCCCAGTATCCGGCGCAACCGCTCCGCTTAAGATTTTAACAAACGTGCTTTTTCCCGCGCCATTTTCACCCAACAACGCCAGCACTTGGCCAGGTCGCAATTCAAGACTCGCCTGGCGAAGTACCCAGTTTTTTCCGTATCGTTTGCCAAGATTACTAGCGGTCAATGCGGGAGCGGCGGAGTTCACAGTTCGATTCCGGGTGTCTGGGAGATAAGCGGTCTGTCGATCTCATTCTACCAGAATCATCGGCTGAACTTCAGAGCTTTTCTGGCGGCTGATCCGCCACAGTATCAACACGCCACTGACGAAAATCGCGACCGCATTGCTGCTGGTCACCATCTGATAAACAACCTGGTTGACATCGGCCCGTTGAAGAAATGCATATGTCGAGAACGGATTAACGATCGGTACCATCAACAGCGTGACGATCGCAAGATCCAGCCACCGATTCTTCTGTGCGTAATCCCATCGCCCCCCGGCCCAACCGACAATTGGCGCCATTAACAAAATCGCGTCGTAAGCATTGTGATAAATCGCCGTAAGGGAGGCGATCAAAATAAGAGAACCTGATAAGTCCGTGGCACCGCCGCGTTGAAATCGGAGACGATTCCTCCATAAGAAAAACGCGGGTAAAGCCAACAACAAAACCATACTACCAATCTGCACCCATTCGTTCACATCGCGATTCATTGCCTTGGCCATAACCGCTGCAATGTCGATGCGTACCCAACTGGTTACAGGTGATTCGAACGGGTCGTTCATATGAACGGACTGTCCGCCCAAGACATCCTTGATGATTTGGGCCACGCCATCAACGCTGAATCCGCTAATCCACAACAGACTAGCCAAACCACCAGCGATCGCCAAAAATGTCCCCCGAACCGCCGCAGCGAAATCCCCGCGAGCAAACATCAATCCAACCAGCGGGAGGAAATAAGTCGGTTTGCCCGATGCAATCGCAATTCCGATCGCCGCTAACCAGGGGCGAGTTCTCGCCGCAGAAAGCGCGACAAGCGTCCCCAAAGCCAGTTCGAAGGTAAAGTAACCATTGAACAAAGTTACGTGACCAGGACGCGACCAAATGATCAATGCAACCACAGGCCACACCGCCGACCACACCGTTGACTTCGGCAGATCGATTGTGTCACGCACCAGAATCCATGCAATGGCAATCACACAAGCGATCATGAATAAGAAGTAGCAAACTTCCGCAACCGATAACGGAAGCAATGCAAATGGCACATGCAACGCAATGATCAGCGGCGAGTACGGCGGCACTTGCCTGGCGACCGGATAGGCATCCGCATAGTCTTGCGAATAGGGACTAACCTGCCTACGGAACGCCAATGCGGGGAAATATACCCCGTTATGAAAGTCGCAGAAACCTTGCTTGGATCCGTCAAATGGCCCAGGCGTCTGATAGTAAGCGGATATCCTCGACGCCGCGACCACGATCCCGGCGACCGAAATCAATATCCACAACGCCACCATGAACTTTGACTGGCAGCATCTTAAAAGCGGTTTCTCTAGCAAACTTATACTCAATCTAATTGGCTCGCATAGGACAATGGGCAATTATAAAGATGCCAGGTCAGCACCTGGACGCGGGTCGCAATAATCGAAAGACACGCTTTACGGTCAGTGACGGTGCACAGATCGCAGCCCAAGCGAGACGCGAATAGCCGACGAACGGCCGCCCACCACAGAACTCCGCAACCGACGCGCGATACTGTGATCTGGCATAGGCATCAATCGCTTCGATCGATCGTCGCCACCGTGACGCCTCGGTTCGCGCGCTGATGAAGTCGTCAAACGAGATTTCTGGCAACCCTTCACGACGGCGGACGGCACGGTCACGAGCGTAGTCGACCGACCTGCGCATCTGCAACATCCCCCTTCCGTTGATGCTGGCCATATGAAAGCGGGTGTGATAAAGCACTCGATCAATTGTCGCGAAACGTGTGATTTCGCCCAGACGCAGGAAAAAATCATAGTCTTCTGCGACCAATCGAAATGGCCAGTAACCATTAATCTCGCGTACCAATCCGCTCCTCATCATAACGCTGGCATGAACGATAGCGTGTGCTCCCGTCCAAAGCGCTTGATAGATTTCATCGTGAGTCGTCGGCAACTTAAGATCACCACCGACTCGCGCACTACCAAACGGTGCTGTTTGAGTGCCAACACAACCGATGTCTTGGTTTTTGTCAAGAAACGCGACCTGTTCGGCAAGCCGTTGAGGAAGCGATATGTCATCACCGTCCATCCTGGCGATGTACTGGCCACGGCAGTGCGTAATGCCGTGATTGAGTGCCGCTGCGAGACCGGCATTTTCTTGACGAATATACTTTATTCGCTCGTCCGACAATGACGCCAAGTATTGGGCCGAATCATCGGTTGACCCATCATCGACCAAAATCAATTCGAAGTCGCGAAAGGATTGTTGCAGAACCGATTCAACGGCCGCTGGCAGGAACGGCATCGCATTGTACGTCGCCAATAAGACAGAAACTTTAGGATTACTCAAGATGCCGTTTCTCCGATAGACCTGCTCGCAGGTAAATTGTTTGATTCTTCATGGATAACAAAGCCGAAATCCTCACTGTCAACGCTCCGGACTGTCAGCAATGCAATCAGACCTAAGACAATCGCGTGTTCTCGGGGTAGCACAAAGCCGACTTCCGCCAAAGCATTTACTGCGGCAGATGCCAGTAACGCCGCGAGTATTGCATAAGCTCCGAGATTCTGAGAAACACTGATTTTTACAGATCGAAAGAAACAGGTTGCACCAAGCATCAAAAAAAGGCACAAGCCGACCAGCCCGACATTAACCAGTATTTCGATATAGCAATTGTGGGAATGCCCCGCTTGCCACCCTACCTCTTTTTGAATCGCTTCCGTGTTTCGGGTATCCCAGAAACCGCCATACCCATAACCGACAATCGGACGATCCGCAGCTTTCCGAAACAAAACATTCCACAGTGGCAACCGGCCTGTAAGCGTCGAAACACTCTCGACTCGTCCCATTGCGGCCGTATTGCCGGCACCAGCAATCGCGGATCGCCCCCCCGCACCCAATGCAAACGTGACAATACCGATCAAAGTCAAAGACAATGCGAGTGGTGCCACCGCACGTTTCCAGCCGAAATGCAAAAGCACCAACACACCGAAGCCAACAAGCGCAGTCGCCAACGATGTGCGACACCGAGAAAGGTGAATCACCACCATTGCAAGGAATAAGACCGAAAGCCAGGCCACTCTTTCCCGAGGAATCCACCACGCAAACGCGAATGCCGGGATCGCAACAATCACAGCGAATCGCGACAGAGAATTGGGGTGCATGGAACCGCTTAGCCGATACACATCCTCAATGTCTTCGGGCGCTCCGATGAAAACTTCCGTCGCCACCGCGATACCAACCGAGAGACTCGAAACCACTACCAATATTTTTATCAGCTCCAGTGCACTGAATCGTAATGTAAGGCCATAACACAGAAAACAATACACGAACACCCGGAACAATGACCGCATGGTTAGACCCGGCGACTGACTCCAAAATATGGACGCAGTCGTCCAGCCAAGGCCTAGTAAAATCAGGGTGACTGACAGCTTTGATTCCCATATGCCTGATTTTCGAGCTGTTGCCCAGCAAAACAGACCGATTAAACCCGAGAGCACGAAAGCAAGCTTTCGCTCGGGAAGCGCCTTTGACACATCCGAGTTAAACTCTTGTCTCGCATTGCGCATGCCCTCGTGCAAATCGTCTTGCGAAATTGATGTTGAACGAAAATCATGCATCATCCCTGTAAACATTAAAAACAACGCAAAGGCAACGGCCCATGCGGTACCGCTTAAAAATCTCGCGCCCTCGACGGGACCAGCGTATTCGCGTGATGCTGCTAATGTCGCGGTCATGTTGAAACAGCAGCCCTTTCGACTTTTTCTTGTATCGGTTCTAGGTCTGGAATTTTCTCTGTGTCATCTACCGCTTGGAGGTTTTCGCTGCTTTCAATTGGCATTGAAAAGTTTCGGTGAACCACCAGAAGGCCCAAAGCATACATTGCCGTTGCCACAAGGCTGCGACCTAGCATCGCCCAGGCAGCACCATAAACACCATAAAGCGGAATGAGTAAAATCCCAAGTGCAATCGATGCGAGAAGCCGTCCAACGGCAATCAGTGACATTAGACTGCCGAACTCCAAAGCCACGAAAGCTGCTTCGATCGGGACAACCACCAATTCCAAACACACCGCGAAAGCAAGAAGTGTTACGAGAGTTGGGTTTGAGTAATTTTGGCCCAGAACTGTTACCATGAAGGTATCGCCCCAAAAGTGCAAGCAACAGCAAGCCAAAGTGGCGAATAAGGCTACCCTGCGTACAGAACGAATCGTTCCATTGGATAGTTGCTGACGCGAACCTGTCGCCAGTTTTCGCGAAGCGAGCGAACGCGCGAACGAAGTCATCGCAAGCAAGATCGGATTAATCAGTGACACGATAAGAAAGGCACCGGCAAACGCGCCCATCGCTTCTTGTCCCTGAATGCCCGCCAGCATCCATCGCAGAACCCCGTCGCTAGCCAGCCATGCAATAGCGACCACCAACAGCCACTTGCTGTAGGGCCAATTAAATAACAACGTTTGGCGAATCCGAAGTGTCGAGACCTCACCTTCGCGGATGTGCTTGATCGTCACGACGATTGCCGGCAAAGCCGCTGCGGCTGTAAGCAGCATTGCCGTTTCAGAACCGAGGAAATCGAATTGTTTCGAAATCATCACCAACGCAACCATTACAAGAGAAATGGCTACGTCAAAACCCAACAGCTTACCGCCTTCAAAGTCAGCGATGTAGACACGCCTGGCATACTCGCGCATCGTCAGCAAAACTAACAGCGGAGCAAAACAAACGCAAAACGAAACCAGCCATGCCTGCGAGTCATACCAGACCCAAACGGACACAGCGACAAGCAGACTTAACAATGCCAGAATAGCGGCGATTGCGAAATTGAGCCCAGCGTTTTCACCGCGAAATCGCTTCCGATGCGATTCGGACATATGAGCCGCACGGGCCGTATAGGGCGTCCAAACCAATGCATTGGCAATGCCTGCAAGCAGCCAGAAACTGCTTATCCCCAGGGCAAAGATGCCTAGCTCCTCTTTCCCGACACGTCCCACCAAAACCATCGTCACAAAACTTGCAACGCTGACAACGGCTTGATCGACAAGCGAATGAATTCCGTGCAACCGTACCGATCGATGCGGTATGCCCGACGTTTCGCCAACATCGACAGGCGACTGTTGTTTGTTCATAAGTGTCCAAACAAAGCCTAGACGCGACGCAAGAATCGAGGAATGTACGACCGATATCGATTAAGAATAGATCCCGTAATCTTAACTCCGTCGACGGCGCAGCGATTTTGAACCCGCAGCAAGTCGCCCTGCGTCGTTTCTTCACTCGCGATAACCAGCAGAAGCGAATCGAGATACCCAACCAACGGTGCCCAGTGGCTGAGCGATTCGTCCGAAGGCAAGTCAAAGACGACCAAGGAAAATCGCTCTCGAAGTTCCTGAACAAATCCCTCAAGAGCGTCTTGCATGATGACCGGCGGTGTGTGCATTCTACCCATCCCGGCCCCCAGCAAAGACAGGTTTGCAACGCGGGTCGGAGCGATTGCTTTATCGATCGGCATCGCTGAGCCCAACACCTCAAATAGCCCCGGCATCTCAACGATCCCGAAATGCTGGCGTTGGCGCGGGTACATCAGATTTGCCTCGACTAACAAGACCGAACCATTTTGTTGATCGGCGGCACGAATGGCAACGTTAGCCGCGATCGTTGATACGCCAGCACGGCGACGACAACCGGTAAAACCGACAAAGCCGGCGGACCCAGGGTCTTCGATTTGCTTGAGAACTCGGCCGAGCAGTGCGTCGTATTCGCTTGTCCCCGTCCGCATTGTCGGATATCGCCTCGATTGCACCGTGTCAGAGGCGCTTAAACCACTGGCCCCTTGATTCATTTCACCTGACCGCAATCTAACATCATCTTCGCCACCGGGTTCGGAAGCGACGCTTGGACGATTCGATTTAAGGACCGGCTGAAGATCGTCTTCCAAGTCGCCGCTACGCCACGATGTCTCGGTATGCATGATACTTTTGTCGGTTAAAATGGTCGGAAATGAATCGGAGAAGGAAAACTGAAGCTGTTGAGGAAAACTACCCGATTAGCTGGCCGATCCGATTCTCGTTGGGCAAGGATGCGACGACGGGCACGCCAAGAAGCGATTCGGCGGCATCGGCCGTTTTAATGCTGCGATCAAGTCGTTCGCTCGCCAAAATGACTGACAAGGTACCTCCGATCGCGAACAAAAATCCGCCCAGCACCACAAGAACTTTGGATGGACTGACCGGTCGTTCAATCAAGGCTGCGGGCTGAACGACACTGATATTTGAGATGCGTTGCTCTTCCATCTCCGCATCAATACGCGCCTGTTCGAGGTCATCGGAATATCGGAAGAACTGCTTTTCGGCCACTGCGACTCGGCGCGTCAAATTGTCAATCCGAACTTCCGCATCGTTTAATTGCAATAATTCCGTCATCACCTGCTTGTGCTGGCTGTCGAGTGTTTTAACCAACCCTTCCAAGCCGGCTCTGACGCTTTGCTGCTGCGTCAATTCCAAGATCATTGATTCATAGATCGGGTTGATCCGATTTACGACTTGCTCGCGTGTCTCCTCTTCACCATCGACCACTTCTTGCGCTTCGACGATTTGGCGGGTAATCGCCTGGACCGCTGGGTGGTCCTCGCGGAACCGCGAGGTCAAATCAAGTCGCCTTACCTTCAGCGCATACAGTTGGGCATTGAGTTGATCCGCACCGGCATTGGGCATCGTCACTCGATCACCAACTTCACGCGAAGGCACAGATTCCATTTGGGATAACAGATCAGAGATGGTCGCGACAGTCTTAGCCAGATCTTGCTCAGCGGCGTACTTAGCTATCTCAATTTCTCTCACCTTACCTTCAAGCGTGCCCCGACGGTCCAAGACCGACACTATCCCAATTTCATTTTTGGCGTCGCGAAGGTTTTCCTGTGCGGTCGCGAGGTCTAGCTCCAGTTTCTCAAGCTGGTTAACAAAGAACTGCTTTGAGTTCTGGTTTCGGTGAATCCGCAAGTGTTCTTGCTGGTAAATCTCGATCAACTCCTTAAGGATCAACTGCGCAAGTCGAGGCTCGTCGGCTTCCACAGTCCATTGCAAGATCGTGGAGCCACGTTCTGCCTTAACTTCGACGGATTTGCTAAGCGCATTGATTGCTTCTTCGCGTTCACTAATCGGATCGATGCTTTTCAGCAAGGCAATTGCTTGTCCCACTTTCTGAAACACGGCTGTGACCAGCGGGTGCGTTTCTTTCTCTTCACCACCTCCACCCAGGATGACATCTGCGCCTAGGCGATCGACAAGCAGCGATAAGACTTCACGACTTTTGATGACCTCAATCGCTGAAGTCATTTCGTCATCCCGCCCGGATTGCATCAAACTGATCATCGCGCCTGTAGTGGCGGTTGGGTCAATCCCCACACTCTCACGTCCAACTTGGACCAGAACACTTGCCTCGCTGACGTATCTTCTCGGAAAGTACAGCACGACAAGGACGACCAAAGATGCAACCAACAGTGGCAAGATGATGATCTTCCACTTGTGCCGAAATGCGATCTCAAGCACCGTGTTGATAGGATCCGATTGGTCGATTCTCGAAGACATGTTGCTCTCAAAAAAAGAAAAGTGCGAAGAACCAGGGGGCCAGAGAATACACCCGGATAAGTGAGTGCTCACCACATGCCAAGCCGCCCTGCACACCCCTTAACATTTAAGCAACTGATTCTATTCTGTAAATCGATTATCTCGGCAATGGCGGAAAAATTAAATGGATGACTCGTTACGATCGGATATTCGGCTAAGTCCGAATGACGCGTCGCTGTCGCGAGGCGACGGGTCAAGACCTGCAGGTAAATCGAAGCACTTCCCCAGCCACCTTAATGGGGAAACTCGATCATAACTTGTGAATCGGTTGGCATTCTTGTGGACAATCGATATGCGCGTCATTCCGATGATTGATGCATCGCGGCAACCAAATGCACCGGCGATTGCCCCGTGTGCACAGAGTTCTCTTTGTGAGAATGTTCTTCCCAATCGCCAAGCTGGAAAGTCCGTGGTTGCAGTGCGTTTTGGTATGCGATATCGATCTGCTCAGAAAGGTGATCCCAAGAAAATAAACTCGCCCGATGAACCGCCCCTTCGCTCAGTCGTCGCCAAAACTCTGGGTCTCGAGCCATCCGGATTATAGCACTTCGGAATCCCTCAACTGTTATCCCGGGGGCGTCAACCGATACGGGAATGCAGCATTGTGGCGTCATAATGTCTCGTGCACCTTGGTGATCCACGCCGATGATGGGAGTGCCTGCGGCAAGCGACTCAAGCAAGCCTGTACCGGAGGTATCTCTAAGGCTAGTGAACGCGAAAGCGTCAGCCCAGCTGTATTGCCGGAGTCCCTCGCTATATGACGGCCAACCGATCCACTGAATATGCTCGGCAACCTTGAAACGATCCGCGATTTTCCGCCAACGATTCTCAGACGCCCCTACTCCCATCACTCGCAGTTCAAACTTTATATCCGACGGTAAGCCGGCAATCGCTTCGAGCAAAAGAGGTAAAGCTTTCCACTCCCGCAGCCTGCCCGACCACAGAATCCGAAACGGGCGAGTGGTGTCGAGCTGGCGACTGGGAACCGGTGGCATCGGCGTAACGGCGGTTTCAAGCAGTCGCGAGCAACGCACTCCGGTACCACGCAGCATGTCACGCTGTGCTTGCGAAGATGCGGCGAAAACGGTGTGAGCATTCTGTGCCGCCGACCGAACCCTGCCGCTTCGACATAACTGCCAATCGTTCATCCTATTGCGAATCGCCTCGCGAATTGCTGATCCCAGCGCGATCTTCTTAAAGAAGTTTGCCGGGAAGTTCTGGGTTCCACCAACCGGCCCCCAAATGAAAGGGATACCAAGTTTCCACCACTGACCTGGTTCGCGGTATCCGCAGTAGCTGACCAAGTGGACGAGTCCAAAAGGTTCCTTTTCGTGAATCGAAGCGACGATCTTCAAAGCGACATCATGCCACGCCCGGTATCCGGCCCAGTAAATCGCATCACAGGGCATCGGCATCCATGTCATCCAGGACTTTACCGCGATAAACTTCAGTCTTTCCGCCGGGATTCCCATCGCTTCGGCTTCACGTGCCAGTTCTGCGGACGAGAACTCCGCGCTGTGAACAACCGTGGTGTCATAGTCTTTCGCGGAAGCCACGGCCCGATTCCATCCAATCCGTGTTTCCATATTCATGTTCGGGTGGCATGCAAAAGCCACGATAAGAACGCGATGTCGATCAGACTGATTCGCTGGTACGGTCATGGGTCAAAGTCTAAGGTGAATTCGTCAAACGGTGATTCCAGACCCCCATACTACTATCGACCCCCGCGTTTTTCCACAACAGCGGGGGCAGTACTTGCAATTAAATACAAGTCGTACCAGAACGACCGGCGCCTTATGTATCGCAGGTCCATCCGCACCCACTCATCAAACGATACGGTGTTGCGTCCGCGGATTTGCCAAATGCACGTCAAGCCGGGACGAACGGACAAGCGGCGACGCTGCCACTGCAGGCAATTTTGCGATTCGTCCACGGGTAAGGGCCGTGGTCCAACGAGTGACATGTCGCCCCTCAGCACGTTCCACAACTGCGGCAATTCATCAATACTGGTCTTTCGCAAAAAACGGCCAAACGCCGTGATTCTTGGGTCATTCATCATCTTGAACGCGGGGCCGTCTTGCTCGCTGTAAGCCCGCAACTCCGACTTAAGCAACTCCGCATCGGGCCGCATCGTCCGCAGTTTGTAGATCTTGAACTCCCTGCCTCCTAAACCCTCTCGCTTCTGGACGAAAAAGGCACCGCCTGGGGAGGTGGCCCGAATCAAGATAGCCGCGGCTCCGATTAAGGGAGCAGCGGCGGCGATACCGACCGATGCGCCAACCACATCGATCGCTCGCTTCCAAGCCGGGCATCGCCATGCGAATAAAGCCTCCGCAGACTCGATTCGATGCACCTGGGAAGCCGACGAATCGTGGGAAAGCTCGAGCCCCCTAGGCGGAGTTGGGCATCGCCCTTCTTTTTCAACCGAAAACGCGCGCGTCGAGGACGAATCGTCATCGGCGGAATACTCATCGGGATAGGTCGCAATCTCAAATTGAATGTCGCCAAGGGAAGTGCTGAGAATCCTTCGTAGGTCGTCCGCGACTTGGATCGCGCCGGTCATCGGCGTGTCTGGCAGCAAAAGCATCAGCCTGCCATCATCGGAAATCCCGGCCGAATCAGTGATTCGCAACCGCAGTTGCAGTTGCTCGCTGGCCAATGAAAAATTGGCACGGGGTGTGGCAGTTAACGAACCAGTCGTCCGCAAGATCGACAAAATCGACCCGTTTCGATCCACCCGCGAACGCTCGCACAACGCCATGTGTCCAAGCTGGTCGGCGGTGAGCAGAAAGTCAGATCGGAGACGCGATTTCAATACCACACGCCTCGCCATTCCTGACAGCCAAGATGCAATCATCATTCAGTTACTACCCGTCGAAGCCAAATAAGACTTGCCCGCATGTCCACCGGTCGCGATACCTGCCGCGTGCACGGTCCTACACGGGCAATTTGCTGCCGCAAATGCCGCCTTTTCTTGTCATTTCCATTGGGTGTCTAGCAGATCGTTGACAAGAATCCAGCAACGCGATCGTCGCCCGCATGATTGCCCTGCAACCGACCACTGTGGGTATCGCAGGGAGAACGTAATGCTCGACCAAGGCGTGCCGCGAAAACACATATTAATCAAGAAAATCTTTCACGGTTCGCCTTTTGTCAAAAATTATCACTGCAAAATCACATAGCCGAAGCCGCTCACTTTAAGTGACAGAACACACCGTTAATCAGAGGTCAGCTTACTGCCGGATGCACCGCCAGAGGTAGAGGGTCGACTGTTCACAGCGACCATTCAGACGGCACCCTGGCGGAACGGTTTGGTCGGTTACTGCAAAGTCGATTGCCGTGAACCGCGATTTTTTCAGGATAATCGACAAAATCGTTTACTGAAAACAACTTAGCGCCAGGGAAATTGACGGCTGGACAGGTGAGCATAAGCAATTTAACTCGATTCTCGTCAGTCGTTGGTGTTTATGGCGTTGAATTTTCCAGCCGACCGACAAGACTAGAGCGGCAGGTACAAGCTCGTGGGCGGAAGAAAGACGCCTTCCATTGTCTACCTTCAACCCGATTCACCGCTTGCGTTATCACGCAATCCTATCGGGTCATGTTACCCGTTCGCTTTCTTGATCAATCCGTCACTTCCCAGATTTCTAAGCAGCAGCGAATGAGCATCGCCATCGTCACCGGTTCCGCAGG
>DIUH01000054.1:429-5412 GCA_002428205.1 Planctomycetaceae bacterium UBA6163 | reverse complement strand
TGGCAACAACAGACCCTGCAACAGGAATTGGGCGATCGTTATGTCCATGTCAGCGCCGATATCCGCGACGACGCGACAATCGATCGTTTATTCGCCAAGTATGGAACCGACATCAAACTAGTTGTTCACACCGCTGCACAACCGTCACACGATTGGGCCGCCCGCGATCCAAAAAAAGACTTTACCATTAATGCCAACGGCACACTTAATCTGCTGGAAGCGACTCGCCAGGCTTCACCCGACGCCGTATTCATCTTCACATCAACCAACAAGGTTTATGGCGATCGCCCTAATTCGTTGCCGCTGATCGAACAAGATTTGCGTTGGGAAATCGACCCCTCGCACACTTACAACGATGGGATCGGCGAAGACATGTCGATCGACCATTGTATCCACAGCCTCTTCGGCGCATCCAAAGTAGCCGCCGATGTGTTGGTGCAAGAGTACGGTCGCTACTTCGGCATGAAGACGGCTGTGTTTCGCGGCGGTTGCTTAACCGGCCCAAACCACAGCGGTACCCAATTGCATGGCTTTCTCGCTTATCTGATGAAGTGCACGATGACCGGAACGCCCTACACCGTCTTTGGGTACAAGGGAAAACAGGTCCGTGACAACATTCACAGTTATGACCTGATCCAGGCGTTTGATCATTTTTATCGCGCCCCACGATCTGGCGAGGTTTACAACATCGGCGGCAGTCGCTTTAGCCATTGTTCGATGCTGGAGGCGATTGAAATCTGCGAAGTAGTCTCCGGCCAAAAACTGAACTACTCCTACCAGGAAACCAATCGTACAGGCGACCACATCTGGTATGTCAGCGACGTATCAAAGTTTTCTCAGCATTATCCTCAGTGGCGTTTGACCAAAAACATTCACGATATCCTTAGCGAAATTTATCATGCCAACACGTCTCGCTGGGAAACGGCTGGGGCATAATGATTGACCTGGGTAAGCATAATCTGTTGGGTGTGAATGTAGCGGCAGTTGATTACGAGGCGGCGGTGGCAAAAATCATCCATGCCGCCGAAAATCGACGTGCTTTCGGCGTGTCAGCGTTAGCGGTGCATGGAGTGATGACGGGGGCGATGGACAACACACATCGCCACCGCTTGAACGAGCTCGAATTGATTGTGCCGGACGGACAACCGGTGCGGTGGGCGTTGAATTTGCTGTATGGTACCGCGCTGGCCGACCGAGTTTACGGCCCCAATTTGATGCTCAAGACCTGTGCTGCGGCGGCCGAGAAAGGATTGGGCATTTTCTTGTTCGGTGGTAAGCAAGAATTATTAGAAGACTTGAAAGTCAAACTGTTGGCAACGTTTCCTGATTTGAAGATTTCAGGAACGATGCCGTCGCGATTCCGTAAGATTTCCTCGGCGGAAAAATCCGGGGTTATTGAAGCGATTCAGGCCAGTGGTGCGGCGATCACGATGGTAGGGTTGGGTTGCCCACGGCAGGAGGTCTGGGCGTATGAGTTCAAGGATGAATTACGAATGCCAGTGTTGGCCGTCGGTGCTGCGTTTAATTTTCATGCGGGCCAACTTCCCCAAGCACCTCACTGGATGCAGCGACTCGGGCTAGAATGGCTGTATCGGTTGACGAAAGAACCGACTCGGCTGTGGCAGCGGTATCTTGTGTTAAACCCTTATTACTTGACGCTGCTATTCTTGCAGTGGACAAAGTTAAGAAAGTTTGACCCCGCGTCGACAACGCCGCCGGAACACGAGATCCTGTACGGTTGAGCTGAACCGCACCCCTTCCCACTGCCATCAATTTCTCCCGCCCAGTCTTCGGCCATGAAAAATTCTCGCCATCGTTGCTCGGTTCCATTCCTGGCACTTGCGTCAATCGCCTGGTGCGCGTTGGCAACGTTTGCACAACCGCCGTCGATCACGACGCTCGATCCGGAAATGGCGGTCAATCGAGTCGCCAAGGACGGGCTGGTCTGGCACGATGTGACGACTTGGGGCGTCGAAGGACGCATCTTGCCCGATCAAGAGCGAAAAGTTTGGTTCGATCGCTTGCCCGCGTCCGCCGACGGGTTGGTGACGCCCAGCGTCTGGAATCTCAGTCGCGATAGCGCCGGAATGATGGTTCGGTTCAAGACCGATGCTAGCGCGATTCATGTCCATTACAAGTTACGAAAAGCGAATCTGGCGATGCCGCATATGCCGGCGACGGGTGTTAGCGGTGTCGATCTTTATGCACGCGACCAGTCAGGACGGTGGCGGTGGGTCCAGGTGGCGCGGCCGACGGCTCAGGAAGTGAAAGCCGAAATCATCAGCGGCCTGGCGCCGGGCTGGCGTGAATATGCAGCCTATTTACCGCTGTATAACGGTGTCGAATCGATGAGCATTGGTGTCAAGCCGGACAGCAAGTTCGAGGGCTTGTTGCCGCGGGAAAAGCCGATCGTCTTTTACGGCACCAGCATCACTCACGGCGCCTGTGCCAGTCGACCCGGAATGGTTCATACCGCGATTCTCGGACGACGCTTGGATATGCCGGTGGTGAATCTAGGTTTTTCCGGCAACGGTCGGATGGATCAAGCCGTTGGTGATTTTCTGATACAAGTCGACGCAGCGGCTTATGTGATCGATTGTTTGCCGAATATGGGGCCGGCGGATGTTGCGCAAAAATGTGTCCCACTGGTCAAGCAGATTCGCTCCGCTAAGCCTGATACGCCGATAGTATTGGTCGAAGATCGCCGCTTTACTAATGAATGGATCACACCGGCAAAGAAGAAGTTTCATGACGAAAATCATGCGGCTTTGAAACAGGCCTATGAAACGCTGGTTCAAGACGGAGTGACCGGATTGTCCTATATCCCAGGCGACGGGCTGTATGGCGATGATTCCGAAGGGGCAACCGATGCTTCGCACGCCAATGATCTTGGGTTCATGCGTCAAGCCGACGTGTTCGAACCGTTTATTCGCAAAGCGATCGGTGCGGAAGCTGAATAGTCTGGCACGCGATTCTCAGACGCATTTCCCAGTCGTCGCTGCGACAGTAGCTACGTAACGGAGGAAGTGGTCGATAGACGGTGTCGGCAGGTCGACAACTTTGGCCAAGTCATCCCAATAACGCAGCCGAACAGCCGCTTCCCAATGGGGATTGGCCCGAAACATGTCCAGTTCATCATCAGACATCTTTCCGCCTTGCAAGCGAAGGCTAACCAACGAAGGCTCTGAAAGCTCGTCTTCGTAACTGTTGTCGACGGTGCAGAGGTATCGCTTGGCGGCGACATGTAACCGTGCCGGTTCGCTGACTTCAGCATCAAATCGCTGGCGCAGGAAATGGTAGCCACTGTTTTCGTGATGATCATCGATCCCCCTGTCGGGCGAATCGGCGGGCAAGTCGTGCAACAAATGGCCGATGTCGTGCAATAGCGATGCGGTGATCAGCGCCGGTGACGCCTGGGCTTGTTCGGCCAGCGAAGCGCATTGCAGGGCATGTTCTAGCTGTGAAACCGCTTCGCCACCGTATTGTGAATCGCCAGAGCGGGAGAATAGGGCGGCAATTTCATCGACGATAGCCATCGGCTCGGTTTCCTATCGCAAGAAGGACGTGACCCACAACGGACAACCATAGCGAATGACGAGTGAGAAAATGTGATGAAATGATGAGCGGCGTGTTTGATTTTTCGAAACAGGGTTCGTTTGGGCTGTGCGTCGGATGATCCGCTTGCATCGTCGACAATTCTGCTCGCAACTTTTCAATTTTTTTCCGCGTCAGATTCACCTTCCCGTCACGGCATTCATCTTGCTAACTTACCCGAGTGGGCTTAGTCACAGCGGCATCAATGCCGTCTTTTTTCTACGATGGAAAAGAGGTGACTAGGTCGATTCGGGGTCGGATGGTGCATTCGACCAGGTGAGTTCTGCCCTCCAGCGATTGAGACAAGAAGGCGTCACGGATGATGCGAAAATTGGCGAAAATTGCGGCGTTTTCTACGATTTTTACGATCGGGACCGTCGTGCCGGCAAGCGGACAAAACCAGTTCAGCCAGCCGCAAACGGCCCAGCCCCAAGCGATGCGACCTCAGGCTGGACAGGGTCAAGCGGTCAGTCCCCAGGCCGCTCAACCGCAAGCAAATCAGCAACAGGCTGTTCAACCTCAGGCGAATCAACAGCAAGGTGGGCAACAGCAGCACCCTCTCGCTGGCGTACCGTTTGTGTTGTCCAACGCCGAACAGGCCGAAATGGAGCAACTGCTGGCCGCTTGGGAACAGCAGAGCAGCGGCACCAAACGTTTGGAAGCGAAGTTTCGTCGCTGGCACTTCGATCCGCTGGCCGCACCGGCCGGCGTTCACGCGACTTGGGCCGAGGGTGTGATCAAGTATGGTGCGCCCGACATGGGGCTGTTTCGTGTCGACCAATTGAAGTTTTTTTCTGGTATAGTCGAAGGCAAATCGACTTACAAATCGGTCGAAGGCCAGTTCGGCGAACACTGGGTTTGCAACGGCAAGGAATTGTTGGAGTTTGATCGCAGCAAGAAAGAATGCCGCATCCAACAATTGCCACCGGAGATGCAGGGCAAAGATATTCTGGAAAGCCCGTTGCCGTTCGTCTTCAACTTGAACGCGGCCCGCATTAAGGACCGTTATTGGGTTCGTCGAATCGAGGCACCAGCGGATGTATTTGTGATCGAAGCGCATCCGAAACGCCAAGCCGATCGGGCTCAGTATCGCTTTGTCCGAATTGTGATCAACAACCAAACGTTCCTACCCAAAGCGTTGATCCTGTACGGACCGAACTTTGATCCTGTCGCAGCGCCATCCTATGATCAATATGAGTTCATCGATGTTGAACGCAACACACTGCGACAGAGCATGGCCGCTTGGGGGGCGCTCTTTATCAACGAACGCCCACCTTCGGACTGGAAAGTGATTCGAGATGTGTTCCGCCCCGCGGGTCCACAGCAACCGCAGATGGCCCAACCCGGTGCCGAGAAAACGCTGCGCTAAGGTAGCAGGCACTCTCCGAG
>DIUH01000054.1:0-409 GCA_002428205.1 Planctomycetaceae bacterium UBA6163 | reverse complement strand
CACGGAGTGTGCCTACTACCTTGGGCCAACAAGAAATATTTTTCTTGACCCCAGCGAGCTGACACATTCAAATGCTCTCTCCTCACCCTTCCCGCCTGCCCCCCTGCTGAGCCTCGGCTATGAAACCTTCTATTCAATCGCAGTCCCGCCGTCGATTCCTTCAAACTTCCGCCGTCGCGACCAGTTCACTGCTGCTGGCCGGCACGCGGGCATCAGGCAACGTGATTGGTGCGAACGATCGTCTTCGGGTCGCTGTGATCGGCGTCAACGGACGCGGCCAAGCGCACATTAGCGGTTATCAGTCGCAAGACAATGTCGAACTCGCCTACCTGGTTGATCCCGACACCAACACGCTCGGCAAGGTGCTCAAGAAAGTAAACGGCGAACCGAGTGGTGCGAAGTGTGTCGG
>DIUH01000198.1:20226-25279 GCA_002428205.1 Planctomycetaceae bacterium UBA6163 | reverse complement strand
TGGGGGCAAGATCTGTTTTTCTTAAAAGATAAGATGAAGCAGCGTGGTTGGGATCGCGTGGGGATGGTTTATTGGGGGCGATATGATGCGCGGCTAGCAGGGATAAACTTCGATGTGCCACCGGATGTTTCGCCAACCGTGGACGATGGGCAAGGTGGTCGCAGCCTGATTGTGCCGGAGCCTGGGTTTTATGCGATCAGTGTCAATCAATTGCGGGGTTATGGTTTCATCGCACCTGATGGGCAGGGAAACTTGACCAAGGCGCGGCCAGATGGTTTTCGATTTTTTGAACGCTGGAAGCCGATCGGGTCTGCGGGCTATTCGATGCGATTGTTTGAGATTACGGAGGATGACATTCGCTCGCTTCGCCAGGAGATGGGATTAACCGACCAGGGTGCAGTTTCTCTGGTAAGCCGTGACTCGATTCCTGCTGCGGAAAATCGAAGGCTATCGATTTGCCCGTCCACTGAGACTGCGGGCTTGTATTGGGTTGGCCACCTCGATGGCTCTGTCAGCTTGCAACCGGGTAATGAAGTTTCTGATGCCAGAGCGGTTGATTCGTCTCTCACCGATCGAGCTTACTATCGTATTTCCACCAGCGGCGTGTGTGCCATTGCCGGTTCACAGTCGGGATCGTTTTTGGTAACAGGCCATTTGAATGGCGGCGTCTATCTGCAACCGATCATGATTGGTGCTGAGGCGATTTCATTAGGGATGCATACTCAGCGGATCAACGCAATCGCAATTTCGCCTGATGGCTCGCGAATTCTGACGGCCAGCGACGATGGTAGGGCGATGATTTGGGATGCGAGTAAGCACGAGTTGTCAGCGACGATTGTTTGCGAAATGCCGGTGACGTCGGCTGTATGGATCAATGACCGACAATTGGCGGTTGGAACGGGTGATTGGCGTCTTGGTCGTCGCGGGTCGATTCGCACCTATTCGCTGGACGGGCAATTCGTCGGTGAGCTGGAAGACAGTCGCCATTTTATCAACGATTTGGTGGTGCCGGGCGACGGGAGAGTGATCGGTCGGAGCACGAGTGGCGATCTTGCGATATGGGATACAGCAAGCGGCGAGAAGTTGAGAGTCTTTAAGGCTGATTCACCACGCGTGTTCGCGCTCACTTCAGACCGACGTTGGTTAGTGGGAGGCGATGGCATTGGAATGATCAGTATTTGGGACTTTGGCAGCGGCGATTTGGTGTGCCAAGAACATCACTTCGATCGTCGTATTTCAGATATATTGTCCTTACATGATCAACAAGCTGAATTAGTTATTATCGACGATCGCGGCGCTGTCAAACGCCTCGCGATCGTTGAAAATTAGGCCGATGTGAATCGCTTTGGGTGGATTGAGGTAAGCCGTTTTAACCTCTGTTTCGCTTCATGTCGCAGAGGGTCAGCCCCCTTTTCGGACAAGGCCTATTTCACTCGTACCAGTTTCATGATGCGGCCGGAAACGTTCCAGTCTTGAACGTAGAGGTTTCCTTGCGCGTCCCAGTAAGAGCCGTGTGTGCCGCTGAAGATGCCTTCGATCCATTCGGATTGTGGAACTTTGAAGTTGCCTCGTTTGGACGGATCGGCATTGTGGCCAAGCACCGCCATGATCGTGTTGCTCTTATCCAAGATCACCAAACGCCCGTGCAGGTCAGGGACCGATACGTAGTCGCCTTGGATCGCGACCGCGGTCGGCATCCCCAAGCCGGTGATGACTTCTTCGATGAAATTGCCGTCTAGGTCGTAGTGTAGCAAGCGGCCTTTGGGTTGATGGTTTCGGTCGCAAATCAATAATCGGGCCGGTTCATAACGTGTGTCGAGCGTCATTCCGTGAGCGGTATTGAATTGCTTTAAGCCGTTTCCCTTTTCGCCAAAATGCATCAGGTACTTGCCGGTCTTGTCAAACTTGAAGATGTGGTTGCTGGCGTATCCGTCGGACAAAAAGATGTCACCATTGGGTGCAACGGTGATTGCGGTGGGATTGAATTGTTTAAGTTCTAGGCCAGACTCTTTTGGGAACGGTAATCGCAGGACAACTTCGCCGGTATGAGCATTGAACTTAATCCCTTCGGCGTTTTGGTTCCTCGCACCATAAATAAACTCGACACCTTCTTCTTCGCGGATTTCGATGTCATGAAGGTTGGTGTAATCGCCACCCAAGTAAGACTGGACAACGATCCCATCGGGTGAAAAAACGAACACGCCTGCGTTGGCACTAGTGTAGATGTGGCCTGCCTTGTCGATCACGACCGAGCCGTGTGTCGGGCCGATCGATGAATTGCCGTCGGGACGCAATCCCCAACCGGGGACGGTGTCAAAGGTCATGATGCCAGCGCCCATGCGGACGGGGGCAGCGGTCTGGGCAAGCGCGATGGAGTGAATGAGCGTCAAGCAGGCAAATAGTGGGGCAAAAAAGAATCGGCCTGTCAGCGGTTGAAGCGTCAGCGGGGGCATGCGGGATCTCGATGAGGGATGAGGATCGGGTAGGAAACGGGCGCGAAGGGGCGATTATAGCAGGAGTGCTAGCGAAGCGAGTGGCGACCGTGTTTGGCGAAAATGGAACGCTAGGCGATGTCTGGCGGAAGTGCGAGTGTGACGAAGGCGTTATCCTGAGGGCGATGGCGGGTGTTCACGGGTTTATCCGCCGCCACCGATTTTAATTCCATCTTTTGCTGGGTGATTCGTTTTGGATTTTCGCATTTCGACGATCGATACCACGATCGTGCTGGTCTACGTCGTGGCAACGCTGCTTTTCGGTTTATGGATCGGCCGTGGGCCACAGTCGCTCAGCCGATACATGGTCGGTGGACGCGATTTGCCATGGTGGGTGGTGCTCGGTTCGATCATCGCGACCGAGACCAGCGCGGTGACGTTCCTGTCGGTTCCAGGACTCGCTTTCGTCACTGATGGAAACTTCGGATTCTTACAACTTGCGATCGGGTTGGTGATTGGACGGTTAATTGTCGTTGTGTGGTTTTTGCCAAGTTACTTTCAAGGTGAAGAGGTATTCACGGCTTACGATATTCTGCGAACGCGGTTTGGCGGGCTGACCCAGCGGGCCGCGTCGGCGATCTTTATCGTTACGCGAACGGTCGCCGATGGATTGCGGCTTTACTTGACAGCGCTGGTGTTGGGGCAAGTTTCCGGAATCGACTTGACGCTGTGTGTGTTGGCGATCGGCGTGGTGACGGTCGTTTATGCAGCGGTTGGTGGGATTCGCAGCGTGGCGTGGAACGACTGTATTCAATTGGTCGTCTATTTGATCGGTGCGGTCGCGGCGGTCGTTGTGATCTCGGGGCGGTTGCCCGAGGGGCTGCAGAGTGTGGTCGATTTTGGCCGGGCGACGGAGCGGTTTCGCCTGTTTGAACCGTCGGCGTTTTCGTTCGCATCTGCGAATGTTTGGGCGGGGTTGATCGGAGGCATCTTTATAACCCTGGCGTCGCATGGGACTGATCAATTGATGGTCCAGCGTTATCTTTGTGCTCGGGGATTGCGTCAAGCGAGATGGGCGGTGGGGCTGAGCGGTCCGCTGGTCGCGATTCAGTTCGCGTTGTTCTTATTAGTCGGTGTCGCTTTGGCCGCTTGGGTTAATGGTGGCGGAACGCTAGCGACGGATCATCGCGACGAAGTCTTTGCGGCGTTTATTGTCGACCAGATGCCAGTCGGATTGTGTGGTGTGACGCTCGCGGCCGTGTTCAGCGTTGCGATGTCGACGTTGTCGAGTTCGTTGTCGAGCAGTTCGTCGGCTGTGGTGAACGATTTTTTAAAGCCACGTTATCAGGCTGATGAAGATAAGAATCTGGACAACGAGTCGATAGAAGATAAGTCAGCCAAGATTGACCGACGTTTAACGGTTGCCGGTAAGGTGGCGACGGTGGTGTTTGGATGTTTGCAGATGGCGGTAGCGATTTTTGTGATTCAATCGCCGTCGCTGGTTGCTGGGTCGGTGGTCAATCAAGTGATCACGGTTGCCGGATTTTCATCCGGTTTGATTGTGGGGATTTTCTTCCTCGGCAAAACGCGACGCCAGTATGCCCAACGCAGCGGATTGATCGGGATGTGCGCTGCGTTGGTGGTGACCACGTTGCTGATCTTTCCGCCGGCCGATGCACCTTGGAAGGTTCACGGATGGTGGGCGGCGGCGATCGCATCGTGCGTCTGTTTTGCGGTGGCATCGGTTGTCGATCGCGTGTTTCCGGATCGGAAGGTTATTCAATAGTGGAAGAACGTGAGGTCTGCGGTCATAACAGTTGCCATCTGATTTGCGCCGTGACGCTAGGGTTTTGTGATCGTTTCGTCCAAGTTCAAAATCACTCGACAAACCACGGTCCATGCCGCCAGGTCGCTCGCTTGGTCCGAATCGATCGCGGCGAGTTTCTTGGCGGTATCGAGTTCATTGCCGAATCGCGCCCGTTGCTCGCTCAAGAGTTCTGACAGCACACTCCGTTCGTCGCTGTTGGGAAATCGGCTGGTGCAGGCTGCGAACACGTTTCTGATCGCTTCGTCGTCGTTATGCGCTGCGGTGTAGTCATTGGCATGTTTTGCAAGTTCGCGGGCACATTCCAAAAACATCGGTTCGTTCAGCATCACCAGTGCCTGCAATGGTGTGTTGCTGGCCGATCGGCGGATGCATGACACATCACCGTTGGGTGCATCGAACGCTTCGAGTACTGGGTAAGGAACCGAGCGAAAGCGAAATGTATAGAGCGCGCGACGATAACGATCGGCGCCGTCGCTGGTCGCCCAAGTTTTGGGCCCATAACTGGACGGCGGTTTGAACAAGAAATCGGGGGCGGGCGGAAATACGGGCGGGCCACCAACTTTTGGGTTTAGCAATCCGCTGGCTGCCAGGGCGATATCTCGCACCATTTCTGCCGGCACACGCACTCGCGGTCCACGAGCGAGCATGCGATTTTGCGGATCGTCAGCGAATTGCTGGGGCGTCAGCGACGAATCTTGTTGATAGGTCGACGACATCACAATTTGACGATGGAGGTTTTTTAAGCTCCAACCGTTTTCGATGAAGTTGACTGCAAGGAAATCTAATAACTCAC
>DIUH01000198.1:4022-20194 GCA_002428205.1 Planctomycetaceae bacterium UBA6163 | reverse complement strand
CGAGTCGGCCGGGCGATGTCGGTTGGCCATTCGTTGGGCTCGGCACCGGTTTGCTTGCGCTGTGATTGAGCAGCGCCGGAATCGCTGGAGTAACCAATTCTTGGGGGCTGAGGAAATCGCCTCGTTCCAACCGGCGCGTTTGGCGCGGCGTTTCACGTTGGGCTAGCGCCAATTGCGACGTGCCTGTGGGATAATTTTCCCATGCTTTATCAATCGCATCAGCCACATTTTTCAATAGATGATCTTGGCGAATAAAAGGTACAATGCTCTGTAACGTTTGGGCCTCGTTTCGCTGGTCGATGGGAATCGAGATCGCTTCCATCACGCTTGGCGGCAATGGTTTGATGACCGGACTTGGGTCATTAGTAACACTGACGCGAAACCTTCCGAGGTTATGGGTTTGATTGTCGTCGCTGTTCCAACCGCCATGATTCTGTGAAAGCTTGATGCGGAAGCGGATCGGCGCGATTTGTCCTTCGACCGTTGAGGCCTCGATCGGCTCAGCCAAAACGAACATTGCCGTTTGTGGATCGTTGCGACGACCGGGGCCATGATCGCCATGCCATGCGGTATTGAAATTGCCGTCGATCGCGAATTGAATCGGTCCCAACAATCGTTCGTCTTTCGATTTATCAGCGAATTGATCGCCGAGTGTTGATTGCGGTAAATCGATCGTGGCGGTCGCTGATTCCCACGCGACTTTGTGCCACGTTTCGTTGCCCGCATCATCGATTTTAGGAACCTGAAGCTCGATTTCGCTCAATGCCCAAGTTCCATCGACAGAGCGGCCTGGCCCTGAGTGTGGCAAGTTCGGATCGTTCATCATTTCGACTTTGACCGCCGTGATGCGCCCAAGCGAATCGATGACGACATCACCAGTCGGATGGAACTTTGTCGGTGCGTATCCTGCGGCGATGTAGCTGGCGTCGTCCTGCCGTAAAAATTTCTGGCCACCGATCGTCTCGGCGATGAAGGTGATATCGATGGCGTGCCAATTCGAAGATCTCGCCTCCTTGGCATCTTTTTCCCACTGGATCATTCGACTGAGCCAATCGCCGTCTTTGTCTAAGGCGTCGCGGACGATTTGGTTGACTTGATCGAGAGTTGCTCGCCGCGCCGCTTCTTCCTCGGGCGTAAAGACCGTGATACAGGCTTCGTCGCAATCATTGATGAATGCGAATAAACTATAATAATCGGTATGCGAGATCGGATCGTACTTATGAGAATGACACTGGGCACACTGAATGGTCAAACCGAGCATCGATTTACCGATCGCGTCCATCCGATCGAACATCGCTTCCATGCGAAACTGCTCAGGGTCGACTCCGCCCTCTTCGTTGATCATCGAATTGCGCAAAAAACCGGTAGCGATACGGTCGTCTTGAGTCGCAGCGGGCAACAGGTCACCGGCCAATTGTTTTAGTATGAATTGGTTATAAGGCATGTCGGCGTTCAACGCACGGACGACCCAGTCGCGATAAAACCAGACGAATCGCGGTTTGTCTTTTTCGAATCCGTCGCTGTCGGCATAGCGGGCGGCGTCAAGCCAGACACGGCCCCAGCGTTCGCCGTAGTGCACCGAGTCGAGCAGTTCGTTGGCCTTGGACTGGTATGCGGTCGGTGACGAGTCATTCAAGAATCGTTCGACTTCGTCGGGCGTCGGCGGCAGACCAGTCAGGTCGAGGTGCAAGCGTCGCAGCAGTTTTTCGCGACTGGCCGGAGCCGACGGAGTCATTTCGTGGCGAAGCAGTCGGTCTAGAACAAATGCGTCGATCGGCCCACGCGGCCATTGGTCGATCGCAGGATTGCCAGTCTCGATTTTGGGCAACGGCAATTTCTTGGGCGGAGTGAACGCCCAGTGGTCGGCGTAGGGAGCGCCAGTGGCAATCCATTGCTTCAGCTTCTCGATCGACTCGGGCGAAAGCGGTTTGCCGACATGCGGTGGCGGCATCACGCTGTCTGGATCCTCGCTGGTGATGCGAGCGATCAATTCGCTCGCATCAGGGTCACCCGCTTTGATCGCAGTGTGACCGGATTGATCGAGTCGCAAGTCGGCTTCGCGATGCGTCTCGTCTGGTCCATGGCAAGCGAAGCAGGCGTCGGCAAGCAGCGGCCGAATGTCGCGTGCGTAATCGACCGTTGGCTCTGCAGCGTGGAGACCGACGGAGGAGATTGCGGTGGCTATGGCGACGGCAAAAGTTAACGTTTTTTGCTGTTTTACTTGGCAGTCGAACATGGTTGCAAAACGCTTAAAAAGGCGGGACGAGATGTGGTCTGGGAGGGGGGGAGGCGGCCGGAAAAACACTTTGCGGCCGCTAGTGTGCTGTTGTAAATAGTTTTGCGGAAGCTAGACTCCCGTTAAGGCTAGCTCAGTGGTCGCTTGTTTCGCCATCCAGGCGGATCAGTCCACCCCTGCCGGCTTACCGTTGGGTCAGCCGGTTTCCGCTCATTGTATCCGGATGAGCGATCGGTTTGGTTACGATTTCACAGTTCGCATTGGTTCTCGTTGGAAGGAAATCAGTCGAGTGTTACCCATTGTTGTGATCAGTTTGGCGGCTCTTGCATCGGTCGCCGCATTGTTTTGGGCTCGTCGATTTTTTGTCGAAATGATGAAGGCTGACGAAGGGACTCCGCTGATGCGTGAGATCGCCGAAAGCGTTCGCAAAGGGGCGGCGGCGTATCTGCGCCAGCAGTTCAAATGGGTCACGATCGTCTTTTTGGCGGTCGCACTGTTGTTGGCCTACGCGTCGTTCGGGCTCGGGTTACAGACGATGTTTTTGCCGTTCGCTTTTTTAAGCGGAGGGTTTTTCTCTGGGTTGGCCGGATGGTTCGGGATGAAGACGGCGACTTGGGCCAGCAGTCGAACCGCAGCTGGCGCCGAGCGATCGTTGAACGATGGTCTGCAGATCGCGTTTCGCAGCGGTGCGGTGATGGGTTTGACCGTCGTCGGTCTTGGGTTGATGTTTGTCTGCATCTGGTTCGCGATTTTGTACTGGGGCGTTCCGGCCGTCGGTGGTCAATCTGAAGCGATGAACCTGCAGCAGTTGTCGGTCGCGATGCTTTCATTCGGGATGGGGGCTAGCGCTCAAGCTTTGTTTGCGCGTGTTGGAGGAGGCATCTTTACGAAGGCGGCCGATGTCGGCGCGGACTTGGTCGGCAAGGTCGAAAACAGCTTGAAGGAAGATTCGCCGCGCAATCCAGCGACGATCGCGGACAACGTCGGTGATAATGTTGGCGATGTCGCAGGGATGGGGGCCGACTTATATGAATCTTATATTGGATCGATCTTAGCCGCCGTCGCGCTCGGTGCGGCGGCGTTCGGTTCGCAGGTGCTGGTGCCAGAAGGGATGACGCAGACGACTGCACAGATGTCGGCGATGTTGTTGCCGATCGCGATCGCAGCAGCTGGGATCATCCTGTCGATTGTTGGCATCTATGCAGTGCGAACGGGCGAAGAGCTATCGCAAAAAGCGTTATTAGAAGCACTCGGCCGGGGAATCAATCTCGCAGCGGCGCTGGTCGTTGCGGCGGCGATCGGGCTCGCGTTTTTGTTGATGCCACGTGTCGAAGGGACGATGATTTTTGGCGTTCTGCCGGGCGTATCGCTCAGCATCGTCATGGGCCTGGCGGCCGGATGGGCGATCGGCAAATGGACTGAGTATTCGACCAGCGACGAATACAAACCGACGCGAGATTTGGCGGCTCAGGCGGAAACCGGGCCGGCCACGATCATCATCAGCGGGATCGCTGGCGGCATGATCAGCACTTGGGTGCCTGTCGTGATTATCTGTGTCGCGACATTGGCCGCGTTCGGATTCGCGACCGGTGGGCAATTCCAAGACTTGCGACTTTTTCCTTTAGGTTTGTACGGTGTCGGCATCGCGGCTGTTGGAATGCTGAGCACCTTGGGGATCACGCTGGCGACCGACGCTTATGGACCGATCGCCGATAACGCAGGTGGCAATGCCGAAATGGCTGGACTAGACCCGATCGTACGCCAGCGAACCGATGCGCTGGACAGCCTTGGCAATACGACGGCGGCAACGGGCAAAGGATTTGCGATCGGATCGGCGGCGCTGACCGCCCTGGCTTTGCTAGCAGCTTACTTCGAAGGGGTGCGTGATGGTTTTGAGCGCTGGGGCGATGACGTCGCTGCGAGCGTCGTTGATGATGGTTATCATTTGGTTTCTCCTGATTTTTTGCTGCACCGTGAAGGCGAAACCGTCGGTAAATTTCTGCTGGTGCGTGGCGGTGGGGCGCAAAGCATTCCGCTGGACGTCAACACGATTGCGTTTATCGACAGCGACCGGAATCGCGGCCGCGTCGGCAATTCGGGTGTGGAAGTGGTTGCGGTGTCGGCGGCAACGATTCGTGACTTTTCAAACTTTTATGATGCGTCGCTGTTGAATCCAAGAGTGTTGGTCGGGGTTTTCTTAGGTGCGATGAGTGCCTTTGTTTTTTGCGCGATGACGATGAAGTCAGTAGGCCGGGCCGCTCAAGGGATGGTGATCGAAGTGCGTCGACAATTCTTGGCGAATCCAGGAATTCTCGATGGCAGTGTAAAGCCTGATTACGAGCGGCCGATCGAATTGAGCACGCTTGCGGCTCAGCGTGAAATGATCCTGCCCAGCTTGTTAGGTTTGCTGCTGCCCGTCATCGTCGGTCTTGTTCTTGGCGTTGGTGGTGTGATCGGGTTGCTGGCCGGCAGTTTGACCTGCGGTTTTTGTTTAGCGGTGTTTATGAGCAACAGTGGCGGCGCGTGGGATAATGCTAAGAAATATATCGAAGCGGGACATCACAACGGCAAAGGCAGCGACGCTCATAAGGCAGCAGTCGTTGGCGATACGGTCGGCGACCCNNACCAGCGGCCCGAGTCTGAACATTCTGATCAAGTTGATGAGCATGGTCAGCGTGGTTGTTGCGGGCTTAGTGGTCCGTTACAGCATCGTGGCGCTAGGGTGGTTTTAGCGAATCACTCATCATCGCTGACCGCTTGTTTGATTGCCGCGACGATCGAAACGCGGCTGGGATAGCGTGAGAGTATGCTTTCGACATCGACGCCCAGCGCGCGGCCAGCTTGTACCGCCAGATCGACATCGCGAACGCCGTGATACTGATTGGTAACGCCTCGATCGGTATAGATTGTCTGCGAATCGTTGGTGAATCCAGACTCATAAGCATCGCCCAATCGCTGCATCCATTGGGCGGGGACACCGCGCAACTGGCAGTGCTGTGGCGACCAAATGTGTTCGCCGGTGCATTCGTCGAGGATCGCCAGGGCCCGGTGCCTCGGAAGCGTCATTTCGATGATCCGGCGGCAATATCGACGGCGACCAATTCCTTGTCGTTGCGAACAAATGCGGTGCGACCCGAATAAGCCGGATGGCTCCACACGACGTCGCGTCCGAACGCTTCGCTGGTCGGCTCCAACACTTTAAAGCGACCGAGTTCCTTATAAGCATCGCGAGTCAATTCGGCCATGATCAGTTCGCCGGTTTCGCTCATCAAGAAGTACCGATGGGTGTCTTCGATACGAGTCAGAAACGCGGTCCCATGCCGCACAAAACGCTTTTCATCCGGCTTGGTTGGCGAGAACGTTTTCCAGAGTTGATTGCCGTTGTCGGCATCCACCGCGATCAACGCGCCGTCGTTGCAATCGGTCCCATAAACCACACCTTCATAGAAGATCGGTGTGCTGTTGGCACAATAGACCGATTGCTTCGGCGCACCACGCCACAATTCTTTAACGGTCGGGCGATCGGCGGCCAGTTCGAACATCACACTGGCGGTGCGGATCGCACTGGCGTACATGCGATTGCCGTCACGTTGCGGGCGAGTGATTGCCATGTCGTAATCGGGCTTGATTGGCATCGACCAGTAAGACTTTCCACTGGCCGGATCGAGCCCTTGGATCGCGTCGGCATGCCAAACGACCAACTGGCGAACGCCACCGAAGTTTGTGATTGACGGTGGGCAATAGCCGACGGCTGACGCTGACAACGCCTTCCACTTCTCTTCGCCGGTACGTTTGTCAAACGCGACGACGGTTTGGCCATCGCCGCCGACCATGCAGTACAACAAATCGCCGTCAACCAACGGATGCGCCGAAAATCCCCAGATCGGCACCTCGGCCTTGTAGTCTGTTTTAAAATTGCGTTTCCAGATTAGCTTGCCCGTTTCGGCGTCCAGGCAATGCAAATCGCCTTCGCTGCCCAGTGAATAAACACGCCCGGCGTCATCGGGCCCTTCGATGTCGACCGTTGGTGTGCAGCGAGGTCCGACCGGATACGAGATGCTGTACGGGCATTCATACTGCCACTGCCACAATTTATTACCCGTCGCGGCATCGAAGCAGAGTAAGCGTTCGGAACCGGAGATATTCGCACGCCGTCCTGGATCATTGAACGACTCGCCCGACGATTTGACGTAATCGAACAGATAAACGCGACCGCCGGCGACCGCAGGGCCAGCGTAGCCCCCCGCAATCGGCACTCGCCATTTGACTGGTAGCCCGGAATCGGGGATCGATTCGACGATTCCTTCCTCGTAATACGTCCCATCCCCCGTCGGCCCCATCCAGTGCGCCCAGTCATCGGCAACCGCAGGCGATGCGACCAGCACGGCTAAAAAAACAGCAAGTGAAACAGATCTCATGATGGCAGGCAACCTTCTTTAGGGCACGGTGATCGAGCATTAGTGTAACCGATAGTATCTCTGCTAAGAACCTATCCGAAAACCGTGAGCCGCTGGCCGCGGTTTTCCTGGGTTTTCGGAAAGGTTCTAAATCACCAGTGGGCAATTGTGGTCACAATCTCAGGTGCTGCATCGCCACAACGAAAATTCATGCGATTTGCCTCCAAACTGCGTAATTAATCTTTACCACGGCAATCAATCGCCGCTATCGTTCCCCCTGCAGGCAGGACTGAAGGCACATTTATCGAAACTTTCCAACCGTTTCAGGAGCACGGCGATCATGTTGAACTCGAACACTCGTCCCTTGACGATCGAAGAGCGCTCGACCCGCAAGCAGGATACCGCAGCTAGCCCATGGGGCGATTATCGTCCTTCACGCTTACAGCAATCATTGATCTGGGCGGCAAGAAGAAGTTTCCTTCACCGCGGAAAACTTCGCCACCAGATGACCAACATCATTGCGAAGATGAAGAGTCCAATCGATGTCAAGTTTCGCGACTGCCGCTATCGCATAGATGGAAAGAACAATCTTGCCGAATACGGCTTGCTTCTCAATCCTAAGTTTAACAAAGCGGAAATCGATTTCTTGACCGGCGGTCTGCAAGACGGCGGTGTTGCCGTTGATATCGGTTGCAACATTGGCCTGTACACGTTGCCCATGGCATTGAAATGTGGTCAGCATGGCAGGGTGCTTGCGATCGATGCAAATCCTGGGATGTGCGAGCGTTTGGCCGAGAATGCCAGACTATCGGAAATGCCGCAAATTATACCGGTATGTGCAGCGGTTGGCGAAAATGACGGTCGCGTAGACTTGTTGATAACAAAAAATGACGTCGCGATTGTGAAGGTTTTAGAATCTGCGAATGGTTCGATACCAATGCGAAGTTTGTTGAGCATAGTAAATGAGCATCGGATAGAGAAAATTGACGCGTTAAAGATCGATATCGAAGGCTTTGAAGACGCTGCCTTGGTCCCATTCTTCAATGTCGTCTCTGAGGACCTGTTGCCAAAGCGAATCGTGATCGAACGCGGCACCCCTGACGGGTATAACCAAGGTTGCAGATCGTTGTTCAACTCAAACGGATACAAACTGATCGGAACCACGCAAAACAATGACATGTATTTACGGTCTAAACAGTCGTAGAAATCGATGTTGCGTCCGAGTTGTAGATCTGAATCACAGACTTACCAGGCGGTCGATGCAAAGTTCGCACTGAGAGCCTATCCGAAAAGGGGGCTGGCCCTGTCAGAAGAAACCAAAAAACCAATGAAATCGACTCGCCTCCAAAGGGGCAGACCCCTTTTCGGATAGGCTTTGAGTGAAAATCGTAGTCTGGTACTGTCCATGGAAAACCGGTAAGTCCGATTGTCGGAAAAAACGGGCCTTATTAATGACATCGGCATGCACCGGGGAAAAGACACTGAAATCTACCTAAAGTAAAGATTTCGAGTTGTCACTGTTGAAACAAACTCGGCTCACATCAACAAGGCTCAGGTACAGTTCGCCGAATCGATTTCGACCAATAAACTAGATCTTGTCCCTGCGGCGATTAGTCCATCGCCGGGTCGGGTTGCTTTCTACATTAACCTTGACAAGGACGACTGGGGGACAATATCGCCTGACTTTGCCTCTCGGAACGATCAACTCGGCACGCGCAGTGAGAAAGCCGAGATCGATGCTGTCGCGATCGAACGAATATTGCAACAGCAAGGCGTGCCCTACTGCATGAAGATCAACATCGAAGGGGCCGATGCGTATTGCCTCGAGGGCTTGTATCATATTGGTCAGCGGTCTCGTTTCGTATCGATCGAGATTAACCTGTTATCGTTTGCCGAAGGATTTGAAAGTTTTGTTCATCTTTGGAACTTAAGCTATCGTGATTTCGAACTGGTGAATCAAGCGTTTTACAAGCGAAGGATCTTTGCCGACAATAGAGTGCATTAAAAATGTTTCTAACAGCAGACTAGCTGGACAGCGCCAGGTTGGATTAGCCGGTCTGGCGGTAGCCACGGTTTTCGCGGGGAGAACCGCGACTGGTGCCAACGCGGCTGATCTGTTGGTTAACACTGCGAAACGCTAATAAATTAATCCAACCTGGCGCTGTCCAGCTAGTCTTTTAAATTGTTCAGCAATCTGAGAGAACACACGCCCTGGCCTGTAGAATTCGTTGTGGTCGTGAAATGCTCGCTTTTTACTATAAAGCAGAATGCTGTTGACATAAAACTTTGATAATGCGAATCTGAATTGAGATGAATAGTTTGAACCGCGTTCGGTCACGGTTGGCGAACGACGATACAGCATAAGCGAGGTTCGCTTTGATTGCACTCAAAAACCTGTTCATTCGCACTGCGTTTTAGAAGCAACCACGAGGGAAATCCGATGTCAACAAAAACATTGAAAAAGCTGTCTCGATCCGTAACAAAAAGGATCGACTACATTTCACGAAAGTTTGAAAAGCCGCAGTTAAAAGCTGATGGATTAATAATTGAACGTAGTAGAAACCTCGATTTTCTTGACGAGCACGCTTTTTCCAGTGCTTGGGAGGCAGTCTCGAGTTTTAATGACAAGTTCTGGGGCGGAAAGACTCCGGACGTGCGATGGCGAGTTCATTTCTGTCTTTGGGCAGCACGTCATGGATTAACCCTTGAGGGTGACTTTGTAGAATGTGGTGTGAACACGGGGCTTTTTTCGTCGATGATTTACAAGGTTCTTCATTTTGGCGAAACAAATAAGCAGTTCTGGCTCTTCGATACTTACGAAGGTATTCCGCTCGACGGCGCATCCGACGAAGAGAAGGCCATGGCGATTAGCATGAATAAATGCCTTTACAATTTCGATGCACTTAAAGTCGCAAAAGAGGTTTTCGGGTGCTATCCAAACGCTCGGTTAGTGAAAGGTAGATTACCGCAGTCACTCGAACAATCGAAGATTGATAAGATTGCATACCTGTCGATCGACATGAACGTTGCGTCCGCCGAAATCGAGACCATCGAACATCTTTGGGACAAAATCGTCCCGTCAGCGATGATTGTATTAGATGACTTTGGTTGGAGTGGTCATCGCGAACAGTACGATGCGTGGACGAAGTTCGCAGCTGAGAAGGGGAGTTCCATTCTGCACTCACCAACCGGCCAAGGCGTGATTATTAAGTAGTGAAAAAACCCAATGTTAGCTTTATGCTGTGTCAGCGCCTGAAAGTGCGGACGTTTGTGGGCTGCTTAGGGTGCTTGACTTCTTGGGCTTCGTCTGAAAACCACTCCGACTTTTGATTCATATTGCATTACGGGTAAATGCATACGAGTTTGGGAGGAGCAAAATGGTTAAGCGAAGTCCCTTGGCCGGTCGCCAGTCGAAATTGGGGCGGACTTGGTTTGCGCGGTAACAGGGGCCAACGGGACGACCGCCAATGGGCCGTCATACGAGCCTCTGCGGTATTTTCTCGATTTGGCGTACTGCCGCTGCCGGGCGTGACTTGCTCGACAGATTCAGTAAATGGCAAACGGATTGCGCTAATTTCAGTAGCGGTACTAACGGCGGCAAATTTAACCCACTCCACCGCCTGCGACGGTGCGATAGCGTTACGGGTGCCCTCTGGTGTATCGCTCGGGCTACGGTTGTTGTGGCTTGTTGTACCGCAAGGGGAAAAAAGGATCAAAAGTCCAGTGCGAGCTTACAAGCCTTAGCCTGCTTTCGTCGAGGTTTTTTCGACGAAAATACGTGCCTTGTGCAACAACAAGTCTTATCCCCTCGCGGCAGTGCTATCCGATCGGCAAGGCCAGGAATCAGAGAGTTTGGTGGCGGTCATGAAAGCAGTTCAGTTGATGGGGCCGAGCCGGGTGCGTTGATAATTTTTAAAAAGTCGCCGGAGATAAAGACAACAGTTCTAAACGGTTCGGCATGTAGTGTTTAACTGACATGAAACACCGGTCATTTCGATTAAGAATGGCGAAGGCTGCAAGCTTGCCGTGCCGTCGGGTCGATGAGAAACTCTACGGGCCTCTTTGCTTCATCAGCAAAAGATTAATTGGTTCAGAGGTTATCTATGCGAGGTAGAAAGCGATAAGAAGAGCGTGATAAATGATGATTGCCACGTTTAGTAAGCGGGCCCGGTTGGCATTGTTACCAACTGGTGTGTCGTTTGGCCAGCAAGTTTTCGAGAATCACAATGCGCAGAACGGCTCGAAAGTTCAAATTCCAATCATTCGCCTAATAGCAACAAGAATTAATGGCCTGCCTGAAAATTTTCGCCGGTGGCAGAAGGAAGACTTTGGCCGCGCGCGATTGTATCGGACGTTTTTGCCGCTCCCAGTGCGAAAAATTTCGCATTGTAAACTCAGCGACTACTGAGCTTAGCGCGACTTTCTCATGAAATCGTAAAGTCTTTGATCGTATGATTTCACTAATCGTCGCCCGTGCGTACGGCATGTACTCAAACAACGCATGGTTGCGAGCCTTCATTGGCTTTGGGGTGTATTCCTGAGTGTCAATTCCGGCGGCATACCCAACACAATCATGGATGACGCCGATATCATATCCACTAAGTAAGAGTCTGGTTACAAAAAAGCAGTCAAGCCAATCGTAACTCTCTGAATCCTCAAACCAGCGAATGGCGTCCCGCCGATGAAGCCCATATATAAATGTGGGAACCGGAGACTGCAAGTGCATGCGCAGTTTACGAAATAAGCTGCTGCTATTGGAGAAGTCTGAAAGAACCAGATCTGAAACGACGCCAGTAAACCGATTGTGTACTGAAGCTCTGGTCATCACCGTTCCGACAGCGTCGCCTTGGGTGTCAAACTTCTTGATGCAACGTTCAACGAAGTCAGCGCTATGATGATCGTCGTCGGACGCCCACATAAAGAAATCCCCGGTGCTTGCTTTCAAGACGAAGCGAAAATTTCTCCCCGCCCCAATGTTCTCGGCCTGCAGGAATGGCTGTATTCGAATGTCACGCGAAGCGAATTTACGGATGACACTTTGCACCTGTGGGTCAGGCGATGCATTATCTGAAACAAGAATTTCCAAATTTGTGTAGCTTTGGTTTGTTACTTCCTCGAGCGTCCTGTGTAATCCCTCGGGGCGATTATAGGTCGGAATGGCAATAGTTACCAACGGAGATTTCATGAGGCACCAATGCCATGCAAGAATATTTGCCAAATGCACAAGACAGTGTAATTAAGCATGCACTAATGTTTTGTCACCCATGCATCAATGCATGAAATTTCTTTGCAGACTTCTTTGTATCCATACTTTTGCAAACGGTTTATGATCTCCTGCTTCTTCTCGAAGTCCCCGTTGTGCTCTACAACCATGAATTTGATGTCAAACCTACATAGATCAAGTCCGTCCAGGACGTCAATCTCAGAGCCTTCCGTGTCGATGGACAGAAAATCAATCTTTGAAGGAACACTATGTTGTTCGAAGGCCGAATTGAGGGTGACGCATTCAACCGTGTACTTGCTTCCTTCAGTTCGCTTGTCGCTTTCGGCATACTGGGACAAGGTAGATAGTTCGCCAGCTGTGGAGTTCTCAATAAAAGTCAATGACTCATTGTCACTTGAGTAAGCGGCGCGGCGATCCAACACTGCAGTACGGCAATTTTCAATTTCTTGGGCAAACTTGCGATTTGGTTCAAAAAGAACGCCGGACCAGCCATAGCTTTTCTCGAGCATGTAGGTATTTGACAGGTGTTCACCATTGCCTGTTCCTACCTCCACGAAGAATCCGTTCCTTTTGGAGCCAGAAAAATGGAAAGCCGCAACATCTTGGAAAAACTGCCCGCGGCTGTTCTGTAGATGCAGGACTGCCTGCTGAAGTACTTCTACCGTATCGTCTGAGATGCTCGACCGGTCCCTGTAGGTGCGCAGGGTATCAAGGTTCGTAAGTAACGCACCACACACCTGGTCAGGAACACCAAGTTTCGCTAGTTCAATTGCAGCGCGGTTTAATTGGCGGCTGTTGCTTGATGCTAATTGAAGCATTCCTATATCTTTGTTTCGACGTCCTTTTCGGAACTGATACTCGGCAGCAAGCTTTTTCAAAAGCATCGTTGAGACCTGTCTTTTCAAATCTTCGGTGGTCGGTCATTAAGTCGAATTGCATCGTCCCGAACCGACCACTCGTTTGTGGAGGTAGGCTACGACTGATGCTTTTTACAATCGCTTTTCTATGCAGCGGCGTCAAGGCGTTTCTGAACGAACGGTACCTTTTTCACGGTATGCGTACCGAGAAGATTTGCCGCAATCGCTAGGCTGTGCCGTCCTGTCTTCTTAATAGGATTTGATAATTTATACCAAATGTACGACGCCCCCTTTCCGCTTCGTGGTTGCTTTGTCCCGTGGTACTGATTTCTCTCTGTCAGTAACAAGCTTTCCAGAGCAGAATTATGTTGATGGTCGCCTCCAAGCGAATCGGAATCAACTGCCCAGTCTTGTGCCGCGAGCGCAGGATCAATTTGGTAAATCTTGAGATGTTTCGCGATTTTATAACTGGGATTGAAGAGTAATTGGTCGACGGTAGTGCAAAAAGTCTCGGTTTCCTTAAGAAGCCATGTGGCCGTTTCCTTTCGAACAAAGTACGCAGCGCTTCCTCCGTGGTAGGAGTAGAGGACACGCAGGTTGTGCGAGAGGTCTTCATTGGTTCGTTTCGCAGACAACCAGACTCGTTGTCGTGCCGTTTCTGCTTTTACGATATTCGCGTCTGATGGAAGCCACTCCGTTGAGGTAATGAAGTTAGTTATATTTTCGGAGATGTGGATGTCATCCTCTGATACCATTCCCCAGGGCTCCTTTCCGATCGCGATAGTTTCCCAAACGCGGCGGTGACTGAGGAAGCATGCAACTTCGCCGGGGCCCATGACAAATCTGGGATGGCGTCTTGATTCCCAGTAGTGCAGTTCCTCAACACTTAGCATCTTTCCATCAACCGCCGGTACGCGAACGGGTTTTATTCCGAGTTGTTGGAAACGATTTGATATCCAGGTAAGTCGATCTTGTGACCGATCGAGATTTATCAAAAAGACATTCATCGCTTACGCACTCATCATTTTATCGGGAATAGTTACGATTTGTTTTTCGTCTTGTTGCGCGGATCAAAACGCCTTTTGGAAGCCGTTGAGATACCTGCCTTAGCTGCTCAGTCCTGTTAAGCGTAAGAGCAACTTATGTTGAGCGGCTTGTATTTTTACACCTTGTGAATCTCGCTAGATTTTCGATGAAAAGTGTAGCTAAGACAATGAAGTCGCAACAACGTGTAGCCCAAATGAAAGCAACTCTGATGAATTCTTTTCATTTGCTCGGTCTTTGCATGCAATCCTTTGTAATATTTTTCTGCAGATTTTGATAGCAAGCTTCGTCTGCAGAGGAGGTTTTCGTTCAAGATACTGCTTGTGAACAGATGAAACCCTTCCCAATTCCTGCGCCATAAAGTCAAAGAATCCGCCGTTGAAGGATAGATGGTCGACGCGGAATCCCAATCTCTCCATGTGGAAGCGGTAAAAGTACTCCGAGAATCCAGTTGAGTAATGGTACGGGGCAAAGTGAGTCAATGAAGCAAACGGTGCTGTAATTATTAGTTGTCCGCCGTCGCCGCTTACAAGGCGTGCCATTTTCTCTAAGCATCGCACTGGGTCGGGAACATGCTCTAGCACTTCTGTGCAAAGAACTGTGTCGAACTTTCGATCTTCGGGAATGTCTAAAAGGTCGCATCGGATATCAATCTGATCAAAACTCCACGTCCCGGTTTGCAGTCCCTTGCTGTTGCCTTCGCCATCGTAGATGTTGATGTCCTGCGATACATACGTTAGGTGTTCGCAGAAGGGCTTGTAGGGGCATTCGCCTGCGCCAACATCCAATAAGCTGGTGCCTGGCTTAAGTGATTTAAGCTGAGATTTTATCCAGGCGTCGCGGTTCCCAGGGTTATCGAGTTTTTTCATTTTGCACTTG
Source organism: Planctomycetaceae bacterium UBA6163 (assembly GCA_002428205.1). Classification (GTDB taxonomy): domain Bacteria; phylum Planctomycetota; class Planctomycetia; order Pirellulales; family Pirellulaceae; genus UBA6163. The sequence goes on along the minus strand of DIUH01000198.1, from coordinate 5,557 downwards.
TTTTAGGCTGATTTCGCGTATCTTTCTCTTGCGGTCGCTGAGTATCGGAGCCAGTTACTAGGGATGATATCTCGATCATCTGCAGTTGAATCGGCAAACCATTTCAGCGGCACAATCACCATCTTTTTCGGATTCGGGTTCATCCACGCGGCCCACCACGAGAAGGTTGAATTGGAGGCAACTTGATGGTCGCACATGGACATCAGTCGCAAATCCTCGTGTGCCGAAATCATGTCGTTATGGTCGACAAAACGCGCCTTGCACGGTAACTGAATATTTTCGCGAGCCCATTGCACATCGTCAGAGAATACGTATGCCGTGTGATCTCGTCCGGTTGCGTCACGTATTTGCTGGACCGCACCGCTATAATACGATGGATCACATGTTCCATGAAACGCGTTGCATTTCGGATTGCTGACATAGTCACCGCGACGAACATGAACCGCGATCGAGTCTGATTGCCTTATCTGGTCGCTCCACTCCGCATTCTCACCATTGGCTGCTTTAGTAATGGAGAGTTCTTTGCGAATGATGTCACTCGCATCTTGAAAGTATTTCTCTGACTGCCAATAACCTTTTAAGTATAGACTGCCGTGGGCGTTTGCGACGCTGGGATGGAAGCCTAAGCCTCTTTCACGTAGCAAACGATGACGACTGGAGAAGTGGCGCCAAGCGAGATATTTCCAACGTCGTTGCTTGGTGGGTGGCAGCGTGCGCGATGTTCCGATGATGGCTTGGATGTTAAAGTCCCCAAGGCCGTAGCGAAACGCTTGGTTGGTGTCATAATGCCGTGTATCCAATTGCAAACGACATCCGGTCCGTAACGCCAAGGCGCGACCAGCGGCATACTGGAACATTTGATTACCGAGTCCACCGTAGATGGCAACGGTTACAAGGTCTTCTTGCTGGAGTTTAGTACCGATCGATCTTAGTGGATCTCGGCCACCATGGACCTTCTTATCGCGCACCTCAATGATGACATCTTCATTCAGTGTCCAGTTTTGGGGGTAACAGTAACTGGCGGGTCGAACGGTAAACGGATTGTCGATGATGTATCGATTGATGTGTGATTCGTCGTGCCACTCAGCAACGATGCCATCACGAAAATCGGCGTCAATTGCTTCCCTAGCGTGGTTTGCAAACTTTAAAAAAGTTTCCGACGTCCCACCATTGACTCCGCCGCAGACATAAAACTCACCAACGCCCCAAGGGATACTAGCCCGCGACCGAGGATTTCGTTCGTAGGGCATCTGGTTGACCGGTCGGTCGATATGCCCGGGGTGACGGACAACTAAAAGTTGTTCTTTTTTCTCTGGCAGGAACTCAGGACCGACACTCTGTTTGAATCGGCAGTTCGCGTTGAAGAAGTAAAGATAGTCGTGTGCCGCCAAATCGCCTTCGATCTTCAAGAACATATGGAATCGGCGTAACGTGTTATCCGGCCAGCCAAGATTTTCTTGGTGCACGCGAGTCACGTTTGGCGATGAGGCTTCGGGGAAGTCCTGATCCGTAAAAACGAAGTAGTGTTTTTCTAC
>DIUH01000198.1:0-3935 GCA_002428205.1 Planctomycetaceae bacterium UBA6163 | reverse complement strand
GGGATTCAGGACCGTTTCGTACGCTTTTAGCGTCAGAGTTTTATTCTGGCTAGATCAAGCCGCGTATTTTCTCGAAGTTGAGGCGATGCGGTGACGATAAAGTGTTCGGTTAAATTCACGTCGTATTTTTTCTAGTATCGGCTTCCGTTTCCTGTTGATACCGATTGTGCTGCCACCGATCGATGCGGATACTTCGGATACGCTTCTTGGTGAGGAAACAAGGACCGTCGCTCCGTGCATCCAAGTGAGCTGGATTGCAGCGTCCACCGGGCGGTCAAACATATCGGTGAAATGGAGTAGTCGAGTTGCAGCACCAAGCGTAACCAATTGGGCAGAGGTCCGAAGCGGAACAACTTTTGGTCTAATAAGACGAGATTGTTCGTTAAGCGAGTCGCTGTTGCCGGCAATGGATAGTTTGCGCACTTGAAATTGCACGTAGCCATTTTGGGGTGCCATTTCGATGGCACATCGAAGTGATTCGTCAAAGTTTGGCAGCATCTCAATGTCATCTTCCAGGATTAGTAGATGAGGGATCGACTCGTCTACCATCTTTTTCCAAATTCTTCGATGACTTAAAAAACAGCCAATTTCACCTGGACGCAGTTGGAAAGGATAGTAGGGGGCGTGTAGGTTGGGTTGGTAGACGTTCGCGATTTGCTCGTCAGTCATCCGCGAACCGTCGGATGCGTCCCAGATTTGACAGGGTACGGGGCATCGGTCAACGATCCGCTGGACTTGCCGGGCCCGCGCGGTGCTTCTCGGGAGCGTGATAACCAATGCGGTTGTGGTCACTGAATCGATCCTTTTTAACAAAAAGTTTCGCCTTGCCAGATCTTTGCAAGCAGGCGCGAGTATCCATCGGCTTCAGAATGCAGTGACAGTCTGCTCTGGGCGGTGTGTCGCGCATTCTTACCCATGTCGGTCAGTTTGTCGGTGCACTGGGTGATATCCATCAGCGCTTCGGTTAGATCGTTCAAACTGCCAATCGGTACGACATGGCCGACTTTTGGATCAATGATTTCGCCATAAACACCGGTATCGCTTGCTACGACCGGTACGCCGCTGGCCATTGCTTCTAGGGGCGTCATTCCGTAGCCTTCGTAGCGAGCGGGGGCGACGAGCAACGAGAGTGATTGGATGATTTTCGGTATCGCGGTGGGTGGGTGTTCGCCGACAAACAAGATACGTTTGGTAAGCCCAGCGGACTCGATGCGCGTTCGCAAGTCGGCTTCGAATGCCGCGTCGCTTGGCATCGTGCGACCGATGATGATCGCCGTGAAATCAGGACGCTTTGGCAAGACTCGTATCATCGCGTCGACAAATAAGTCGGTCCCCTTTTCGGGGCGGACGCGGCCAACGATGCCAATCCCATGTTGGCCGCCATGGCCGAGGCTGGACCATGATGCCGCGCGGTCCGCCGCAGGTGTGAATCGTGTTGTGTCGACGCCATGGGGGACAACCGCGGCCAGTTTTGGGACGAAGGTCGCTGCCTTAGCAGTGGTGGCTACTACGGCGTCCATCCTGGCGATCAGATGGCGCGGCACAATCGAATGAAGCCGCTGGGCGGCGGATGTGAACACGATTCGTATCGGTAATCGCAGCACGTCGCGCGCGAAAATTGCTGCGGCCATTTCCAAGTTTCGTCGTACATGCCAAATCGCGAACGGACGGTTTTCCGGTGGCTTGCGACAGAGCGAAATCGCCTGTCGGTAACTGATCGGGGATGGGCCGCTGGGCAGTTTGTCGCCAACCAAGCAGAGACGAAATTGATTCAATTGCTGGGAAACCACCGCATCCGCTGTCGCCGAAACACCAGTAAAGCGACGATGAAAGTTGGTGACCACCAACTCTGGCGTTTGCAATGTTGTGTTGTTCATAAATATCGCTCCCAACAATCGGAACAAGTATCTACCAAAAACAACTCGGGCGGGTAAAGCGAGATTTTAGCGCCCCAAAGCTATCGAGCTATCGTTCCAGGGCAGGTGACCTAGAATAGACGCTGGTTAATAAACGCTTGGCACCCAACGGTAAATGATCATGTTCCGTCTGTTTTTCAATTTCCACCGACCGTTTCGCCTGATGCCATTATTGGTTGCCTGTGCTGCGTCGACGTTCGCATTCCAACCGGGGCGATTAAATGGACAACCGTCCAGTCGTGATCCGATTGCATTAACTCATGGTCCGATGCTGGGCCAACCGACGGCGACGTCGATGGTTGTGTGGGGACGCACTTCGGATCCGGGCGAGTTCACGGTGCACTATGGAACCGATCCGGACCGGCTTGATCAAGCCAGCTTGCCGGGTTCGACCGCCATCGAACGTGACAATACGGGCACCGTCAAACTGGTCGACTTACAGCCTGACACCCGCTATTTCTATCAGGTTTGGGTCAATGGTCGCCCACACGGTTTGCCGGGTTCGTTTCGGACGCTACCCAACGCGGAGTCTTCGAAGAACGAAGAACATAATCCGAAAGGGCTGTTCAACTTTCGATTCCAAATCGGTTCGTGCGCCAATCAAAATCCGCTCAATGGCGCAGGGCATCGGGCGACCACGTACGAACATCTGAATCAGGACTGGGCCGACAAGGTCCATTTCCACATCATGAACGGCGATTGGTTGTACGAAGAACAACGAGATTATCCGCCCGAAGCTTGGCGATTGACCCAAGGCTTGGAAAAATTTCCGGCGATCGTCGACGTCATGCCTACGATCGTCGGGGTGTGGGAGAACTACAAGCTGTACCTCAGTCGTGGCGTCGAACTGTCGAAGTGGCATCGGCATGTCCCCAGCTACTTTACCTTTGATGACCATGAACTGGTCAACGACATTTGGGGAACGGGCGAAGCGGGCAAACGCCACCGGCGCACCGTCTTTCGCGATATCGGCACCCAGGCTTGGTTTGACTACCTGGGCTGGGCCAATCCGATGGAACATGGACAAGCGATCCATTTTGGCAAAGCGGCGATGAAGGGCGGCAGCGATTTATTGGTCGACAAAACCACCGACTTCACCAAATTGCCGATTCACGAAATGTTGAACCTGCATGTTCATTGGGGCACACCACAGGCAGGCGTGAACGACATGGCTTATGACAACGACGATGGGAACAAAAACTCTTATGTGTATGACATCGTCGAAGTCGTCGATGCACATACGTTGCGATTGCATATGCCAGCCAAAGTCGACGATCCTGACATCAGCTATTCGATCGGTCGGCGAAGTTATGGCAAGTTTCGCGTCGCCAATTGTGAGTACTATTTGATCGACACACGTGGCGACCGTGACATGCACGATGTGAAAGAACGTGATAAACCCGGTGTATCGATGCTCGGCAAGCCGCAACGCGAATGGTTGCTGAAGTCGATGCAGGAAAGCGATGCCGACTTCTTTTTTGTGATCTCAACGGTTCCTTTCATGATCCCGCATTCCGGCGCTGGTGGATTTGAAATGGACGAAGAGAACAAGGAAGAAGCTTGGACAGGGTTTTTCGATGAACGCGAAATGTTGATCGAGCAATGGGAAAAGCTTGGCAAGAAGGTGTTCGTGATGACGGGCGACCTGCACAACAGTTTTGCGATCAAGATCACCGACAATGTTTGGGAGTTCTGCTGTGGGCCGCACAACAGCGTGAACCATGTGCCGAAGCTAGATGAAAGTGATCGCCCGGCGACGGGCAAGTTCAAGTTCGGGCCACGCGAATGCGACATTCGCTGGAGCAGCTATATTTTGCCCGACGTTCCACGACTGGAAAGACTTTATCCCCATTTTTGCGTGGTGCAGGTGAACAACGTTTTCAACATGCCACAAAAAATGGGTGAAAAGCGACTAGTCGCCTATCCGCATCCGCAGATCGTTTTCCAATACTACGACGGCCGAACGGGCGAACTCGCTTATGCGGAAGCGATATCGCTGGATCGATAGTACAATGGGAT
>DIUH01000261.1:31168-32195 GCA_002428205.1 Planctomycetaceae bacterium UBA6163 | reverse complement strand
TTCGACCGGCGACCTGTTTCGAGTGCCACAGTGATATCGCGACGAAGTATGCCGCCGCGCCGCACAACAGCACGCTGCGACGTGGCGACGACGCGGAAGTGATCGCGGCGATGGCCGGCAAGTCGGTAACCTTGGACGGATACCTGCACAGTTTCGTCGAACGCGGGGGCGAATTGTTCGCGACTCACTCGGCGATGCCGACTGAGCGGCGTGTCGATTGGGTATTCGGTTCTGGTCACCATGCGATGACTCCGGTAGCGATCGATGTTGACCCTGACGGCCATCCCCGATTGACTCAGTTCAACGCTTCGTTGCTGGCCAATGGCGAACTTGGCGCGACACCTGGAATAGGAGTCGCGGTTGGCCCCAGGGATCCGGCACAGTCCGCTGCGGTTCTGCCGCCGACGCATGGCAAGATCAGCGACCCGGCGGAGACGCGGCGTTGTTTCGGGTGTCACGTCAGCGGTCTGCCGCAAATCGATGGCCGAGTCGACTTGGGCAACCTGATTGCGAATATCGATTGCAACCGATGTCATCCCGGCGCGACCGCTCATGCCCAGTCCGGTGGCGTTGCGGCTTTGACGCTCGACTGGGCCAACCTGACTCCGCTGGAAGCGATCAATCGATGCGGTGAGTGTCACCGCCGGGCCGACGAGTTCACACCGGACGAGCTTGGCCCCGATATGCTGCACTTAGTGCGATTTGCGCCAGTGGGGATGGCGATGAGTCCTTGTTTCGTGAACTCACAACTTGGTGAAGCGGCAACAACGGACGCGAAGTTTGCAAGGTTCGATTGCGTGACTTGCCATGACCCGCATGCCCCGGCCAGCACCGATGCGGCGCATTACAACAAGAGCTGTTTTTCTTGCCACGAATTTGGCAGCGGTGACTCACACGGTGGCCGGCGCATGACCGGTGGTTGCACAGTGGCAGCGGCGGATTCGTCATGCGTCGCGTGTCACATGCCCAAAAAAGAATCGGGCGAAGGTTTATTCTTCACCGACCACTGGATTCGGGCCCATCGTCG
>DIUH01000261.1:17532-31081 GCA_002428205.1 Planctomycetaceae bacterium UBA6163 | reverse complement strand
GATCGACGGAGCGATCCGCGACGATCTACTCCGGTTGATTGATCAGATAATGACATTCAATACAAGATGTCTCGAGCCTTAAGATCGCCTCCTTCGCACCGTCGCGATCATTCGCCTTGGTTGTGGCAATCAAGTCATCAAGCGAGCCATAAAAATCATCTCCGAACTTCTTATAAACCTCCGTCGCCAAAAANNGCTGAATTCACCTGAGACAGGTTGCCACTAATGATGGCATGCAAGGCATCTTCCATCGCTACAGATTTGCGTCGCATCAGTTGATTCTTGACGCTCGCTCTTCGCGGGTTGGCATCGTGTTCTTGCACCTTCGCCCAGGCAAACTGCAGGAACCAAAGGCCAAGGGCTCCGAAGGCAATTCCGCATGCGACGGTCAGGAATGTGGTAGTCGTCTTTTTTGCTTCCATGGTTTCCATTGTTTTGTACTTCTGAAATTCGGAAATCGCCCCGACGCGTGTGGGTCGGACTCGCTGGTAATGTTCATCACGTAAGGATCGGTCGATAAATAAGTGTCCNNGGGGGCTCTGCAGACAAGGTACCGGACACTTATTTATCGCTCATTGCTAAGATTCGTTCGCACCGGATTTTATCGAATTGGTCGCATGACTGGGGTCGGGTTGAAGTGAATCGGCGGTGATGGCGTCGCTGGTAATCGCTGGGCGGTCGCATTCTGGCGGCAAAATCACCGCAACTTTACGAAATTTTTTGATCATCGAAGCCGTCTTCACCGACACGAACGCTGCTAATCCGCGTGGCCTGAAATTGCCCACTTGGCCGCGCTTTCGCCGCTAGGCTGCGAACGCTTGGGCGACAAACACAAATTGCCGGTTTGATAGCCAACCGTTACGCTATTCGAAAGAGTCGAGTCTGCCGATGATCATGGTTTGCACATTTGCGGGCCGCCGAGTACGCGGCGACGCGTGTTCTGGCCCGATGGGGGTAAGGCTCGATCACTGTGGCGAAACATTTTCAACTGCGGCGCGAACGTCATCTGGCGAGATTTATTACCGTGCATCGATTTCCACCCCACCTGCGACGGTCTTGTCCACATATCTGGCGAACCGCACGGCAGCGGCCATCGGGCCAACCCGCGCTGCAGTTGCCCGCGAAGCGGCACTTGGCAAGGGCTGTCATGGTCGTTGCGATTCTTGGATTGCAAATCGCGACGTTGTCCGGCTGTGGCCGCAGTGACAAAAACGAAACCGAGGACGCTGAGTTGGTAGCCGCGGACGTTGCCGCTAGCTTGCCACCCGAAGTCGTCGCTCAGGAATCTTTGGCGGCTTCGCCCAGCGACAGTGGCCCAGCCAAGTCAACGGCCGACCCGCAAGCTTTGGTGATCAACCCCGAAGTCGATACTGAAAAATTAAGTGATGCGTTGTTTGGCGAAACGCCTGACAACGTATCGAAACCCACTATGGCAGATTCTGTCTCGCCAGTGCCACGAAAAGATCTTCTGCAATTGCAGACCGAATTGCCGGTGCCGCGACTGGTCGATTTCCTGCGGGCGGTTGATATTGAAATGCAGAATGTCGCTTCAGGGCGAACCAAAATGCAGAGCAATGCTGAGGCGAATGATGAAATGATTCGCTTGGCAAGCTTAAAGCTTCAAGCATCGACCCGGTTGATTGATAAAACGGCTGCGGACAGTGATGAAAGGGTAATGGGACTGCGTGGCCAATTGCAATCGCTATCGCACTTAGCGGCGCTCGGCGACCTGCCATCTGCCGAACAACTTGAAAAGCTGGCACAAGAGCAATCTCAAAGCAAAGTTGCGTCGTTGGCGCTGGACAGCAAACTCGTCTTGGTTGGCCTAGCGATGGAACGACTGCGTAACGGCAGTTCGAAAGATTCTGCAGAGATTCTAGATCTGATCAGCAACATCGCTGAAGCACCTCAGGCCCCCGACGTATCGGCGTTGATGGTTATGGGACAAACCCATGCGATTCTGCAACAGTATGGTGATGAGGCGGCGGCCGAGAAGGTGCGTGAAACGATCATCGACCTGTTTGCAGATCATCCCAACGAGAATGTCGCGGCAATGGCCATCGGTTTGGCCGGTTCACCGAAGTTCGCGGAGATTGACGAGGTCTTGCGTCAGTTTAGTCGTGGCGAAACCGTCGCAGTGGACCAGTGGCGTGGTACGGTCGAAACGTTGTTAGAAACATCGTCGGATGTCACAACGATTCAATACTTAGCTGGTGCGGCGTTGCAATTCGAAGCGGCGGGAAATGATTCGCTGTCGGACGCGACGTTCGAAGCGATCGCTGAATCGGAGAACGTCGTCGGCAAGTCGGCTGATGAGTTGGCCGTGGCGGTCGAAGCGCGGCGGGCGCGCCGAGTGGCGGTGGGCGAAACATTCGCATTTTCTGGCCCCAGTGTTGATGGCCGACCGCTTTCGATCGAAAGCTATTCGGGCCGTGTGGTATTGATGCCATTTTGGGCGATCGCGATCCCAGAATCGTTAACCATCCTGCAAACGCTCGACCAGATTCGGGAACAATTCGATGGCAAAGTCGAAATTGTGGGGATGAATCTTGATGTCCAAGACGCACCGGCGGCCGATTTCCTGCAGCAATCACCGGTCCCGTTTCGCAGCTTTCAAAGTGTCACTTCGGCGGGCGGATCGAATGAAATCGCCAAACAATTCGGCGTGGTGTCGTTACCGTTCGTCGTGATCATCGATCCATCGGGCAAAGTTGCCGCGATCAACTTGTCGGGTCGCGGGTTGAGCGATCAAGTTGCGAAAGTGCTGAATCCCTAGCAAGAACTGCTGGCGTTACGTTTCAGCGGTGGTCGTTTGCAGGGCGACCAGCGTCGATTCATCTGTCCGTTCTTTGCGACGCATTTGATTCAACATCGGCGCTTCAACGATTCGGTAGGTGAAAATTGAAAAGCCGACACACGTCGCCAGCATGACAACCTCGAACAATGCTTGAATCGCGATTCCTTGCAAATGCAAGCGTGACCAGACCATTGCAAACGCGCCGATCACTAATAGGTGGGAAAGATAAAGGCTGTACGAAGCATCGCCGATGGCAACCGCCCAGCGATTGAAAGCGTTTTGTCGAAGTGATACTAGTCCATATAAAATCAACGTTGATCCGGTTCCGAACACGATCACACGAGTTAGCCCGAACTCGGTCGAGGCGTCTGTCAATGCCTCGACAAGTACCCAGCCGCCTAGGAACCAAACTGTCCCTATTGCAAGCGATATCGCGGCGAAGCGATTGATTTGATGAATGTAAAGGTATCCGATCAGGCAACCCGCTAGAAACTCCAAGGTCATCGGTGATGCATACAATGGCAACTGCAGCAAGTCGGTTGTGTCTGACAATCCATCGGTCGTCTGTAACAGGTAAAGGCCGACCGTCACCAGCCCCCAAGTAACCAACAGGTGTATTGAGAATCGTTTAGGGATGAAAAACAACAATGAGAAAACGAGATAGAAAAACATCTCGTAAACCAGCGTCCAGCCCGGTGCAAGAATCGGATAAACCGATTGCGGCAGCAGCAAGAACGATGCGGCGATGTTTCCGGCTGTGATGATTCGATCGGTGACCGAAGGGATCATTAAGATGATGGACAGCTGAGCGACCGTAAAGATCCAATAAAGCGGATAGATTCGCGTCGCACGCCGCCACAAAAAAGGCAGCATCGCCGCACCGCAGCCGAAGTGGCGATGGCATGTCACCACCATGATTAAGCCGCTGATCACGAAAAACAGGTCAACGCCAGCGAATCCGAAGCGATCAAAGACGCCGAGAAAATTCGTCTCGGCAACTCGCTGTTCAAAACGCAGCGAGATGTGATGCATCACGACCAGCAGCGCGGCGATTCCGCGTGCGGCCTGGATACTGTGAAGCTTGCTTGGGGGGGATGTCATTTCCGAGGTGACAGGCGGTGAAAAAAGTCGGCTCGGTGGTGTGATCGAACCAAAGCCAGGAAGTGGCTCATGTTACTTGACCATCGGGCGTGGAGCCTGATTTGGGGGCATTTCAGCAGCGGCAAGAGCGAAATCGGTCGTCATAGTCGTGATAAACGGCGCCAGGGAATGTTCTGTGCAGGCGATTTGCCAATTGCACTCCACCCCGGCAGGCAGTTCGATTAAGCTGTTGCTGGGTACGGACGGGCTGCGGAGTGAGAGGTGGACGTCCCAAGTGAAATCTGTTGCAGGTATTTTTTGATGAGTCTAGCGAGTCATTATCGGCCAGGTCGGTGCGGCCTGTCGTTCGAGCTTTTTCCTCCCAAGCCAGAAGCGATGGCCGACTTGCGTGACACGGTCGAGCGGTTGGTCGATTTTCATCCCGACTTCTTCACCTGCACTTACGGTGCTGGCGGTTCGAGCCAAGCGGCGACCCTGGACGTTGTGCAAATGGTTCGTGAGATCACCAGTGCACCGGTCGCTTCGCATTTGACTTGCGTCGGCTCGACTGTTGAGCAGTTGGTCGCCTATCTTCGTGAAGCCAAACGGCGTGGGGCCGACTACATTGTCGCCCTTCGCGGCGACCCGCCGAAGGGGACGACCGAGTTCGCTCAGGTCTCCGGCGGTTTGCGTTACGCCAATGAACTGGTCGCTCTGATACGGTCCGAGTTCGCCGATCAGTTCGGGATCGCTGTTGCGGGTTACCCCGAAGTGCACCAAGAAGCGATCAGTGCCGAAGTCGATTTGGAAAACTTAAGGCGCAAAGTGGATGCCGGTGCCGATGTGATCGTTACGCAATTGTTTTATGACAACGCGGATTTTTATCGCTTCCGTGACGATTGCGAAACAGCCGGAATTACAATCCCGATTGTTCCTGGGATCCTGCCGGTAACGAACTTCAAGCAGATCCAACGCATCGCAGCGATGTGTAAAGCATCGATTCCCGAATCGTTTGCCGAAGCGATGAACCAGAATGATTCACCCGATTGGCAATTCAAGGTGGGTGTTGAGCACGCACGCCGCCAGACGGTCGATTTGATCTCCAATGGCGTTCCAGGCTTGCACTATTATGTGCTGAACAAAAGCAAGGCGGCAGAAGTATTGCTGGACGGATTGGAACTTGCTGGCGCGGCAAGCTGAGCATTGTTGAATTATCGAACGAAACAGGCACCCGAAATTGGGTGCCTGTTTTTATTTTTGCCCCGCGTTTGAATAGCGTGAATAGCGGATCGAATCAGCGCTTATTCTTCGATCCTAATAACGCGTCGATTAGTAACCGGCTTTCCATCCGGACCGGTCGCTCGGACTTCGATCAGGTGTGTTCCCAGTGGTAACCCGGCCGGCATTTTGCCGCTCCAAATGTGCGGTGTCGGGTGCGGAGCGGGCAAATCCCTCCAGTTCCGTTGCTCCCATTTCAATTCCTCCAACACCTCTCGCTCGTATGCAGGATCGTTCATCGGCGTCTGTTCCATTTTTACCCACTCGCTATCCTTGCCCACGCGCATTTCAACGATCGTTTTTTCAGAACCGGCGAAGACATTTGTTAGAACAGTGGTCGATTCCAGTTCGGTCGGTTTGACCGATTCGGGGGCATAAATATTCATCTGATACTCCGCTGGACGACCGGCGGCGCGGAACTCTAGCGAATACTTCGCACCATCAAACTCCATGATCGAATAACCGTTCGGCCCACCGTCGCTCATCGTCGCATGCGGGATGCCTCGTTCGTCTTTACGACCGCGCCACCAACTGCCGCAAACCGTCACATTGATCACGTGGTGATGTTTTTCCGGACCCTTCCATCCATCCTCTTCACCGATATAGCGATGCTCCATGTAATGCGTATGAGCCGATAGAGAAACCGTTGCGGGGCGTTGTTCGATCAATCGATACAGTTCTTGGCGGTCTTCGACACCGATCAGCGGAATGTGCATCATCAGAACGACCAACTGGTCTTTGGGGATCATCGCCAAGTCGTTCTTGATGAACTTCATTTGGCGTTCACCCAAGCCGCCAAAATAACGACCTTTTTCGCCATCTTTCGCCCCGACCCATGTCACATCATCCAGCACCATAAAGTGCGTCGGGCCGTGATCGAAGGAGTAATAATTGGGGCCATAAACCCGCTCAAACGTTTCGTCGCTGTGCTTGTCATCCTCAGCGTCAAAGTTGAGATCATGGTTGCCGATGACGTTGTACCAAGGGATACCAATCATCGCGATCGCCTGGTTATGAGGTTCCATCACATCAAGGTTATTAAACACAATGTCGCCAAGCGTCACTCCAAAGGAAGCGTCATGAGCATTGTTGTCGATCACCTGGGCAATAACGTCATGAGCCATGTATTCGACTTCGGCGATATTGCGTGGTTGGGTATCGCCGAAGATCAGGGCGCGAAACTTGTCCGGTTCGTCACGCTTGGTCAGCGGAAAATTGATCGATTCGGGCAACGGGCCGGTCGGGGCGACCCCTGCGAAGCGCAAGTGCGCAGGCGATCCGGCGGGTTTATGGATGTAGAAAAATTGCGGTAGGTTGTCTTCGTTAACGGGAGTCATATAACCGCGTGGCTTGATCACAAAAATGATCGTGTCGTCGGTAACCGGAAGCTCATAACGGCCTTGGTCGTCGGTTTTGACGATGTCTTCGCCGTTGCTGACTTTGATACCGGCGAGTCGCGGTTCTCCGTCGTCGTGCTTTCCGTTGCCGTTGGTATCTTCAAAAACAATTCCTCGAGCGGTTTCTAGTTTCGGTTTTCCGTTGTCCAGCGGCTCCGTGGCGTCCACAGCTTTTGGGACTTGAACAGGCGCCGGTGCCAACTGTGCAACCGTAGTTTGGCCGGCGGATGACTTTGCACCACCGCCCTTCTTGTGGAAGTGGCCTTCATGGGCGTTTGTAATCAAAGACATGCAAGCCCATATCGCAAGCACGGATGATAGCGATATGGTTCGAGCACTGTGAAAAACGTGCATAGGTGAGACTCGTCATCATGTTTTAGGGGGGAAACGTGCGTCCGGTCCTCGGACGATAGCCGAACAGGATAATCAATCAAAACGAATGAAACTGTAATCGTTTGATGAAGAAATCGCGATCAGATTGCCAGTCTACACGGACGACCTGACTTGCATCTCTCGGTGCTCCGGTCCAATCGGGTCCGCCGCTTGCGGCTGATAAGTTGCTTTTTCGAGCGATCGGTGGAGCCCGGTTCCCGCAAACTGCCGGTTTGTTAAACTGCGGATCGATCTGATACGCGTCGCACTGGCGGCGAACCATCCCCCCAAAAGCTTTTGCCGGATTAATTCAATGGACCCGAATACTCGTTTGCGAAATCTGATGGTGATGGCGCTGGCCGATGGATCGCTTGGCGAGCGTGAGGTGCAGTTTGTCACCGATCGCTGTGCAGAAATGGGGCTGGGGGAGTATGAATTGCGGGATGCGATTCGGTATGCGTTGGAAGAGTCGGCGTCGATCCAGTTGCCGGATAATCCTAACGAAAGCGAGTCGTTGCTAGGCGATTTATTGCGAATGATGGCAGCGGACGGGATGTTGGAAGAGGGGGAGAAACGGATGTTCGCGATTTGTGCGGCGAAACTCGGTTTCGGATCGCAAGAGATCGATTCGCTCGTCAATCGTTTGATGAAAAAGTGAAAAGTCCAACGTGGCTAAAATCTTGATCACGTCGGGGCCAACCCGGCAATTTCTCGACCCGGTGCGTTATCTGACCAACGCTTCGAGCGGTCGCATGGGCGCAGCTTTGGCGAAGGCTTGTATCGATCGTGGCCATGAAGTGGTGATTGTGTCAGGCCCTGTCACAATCGAATACCCCGACCGGGCGACGGTGATTCCCGTAGTTACCACAGACGATATGTTGCGAGCGGCGGTCGACCAATTTGCATCCTGTGATGGCGCGATTGGTGCAGCGGCGCCGTGCGATTACCAGCCGCAGCAGGTTGCATCGCAAAAGATCGCCAAAACCGGCCAGCCGTTAATCATTGAATTGGTCGAAACCCAAGACGTCGTTGCGACGCTCGGTCAATCCAAACGCAAATCGCAATGGGTCGTTGGGTTTGCGTTAGAAACAGACGATCGACGCTTCCGGGCAATCGTCAAGTTAGAAAAGAAACATTGCGACTTGATGGTCAGCAACGGTCCGGAGGCGATCGATTCATTGCAAAACCGCGTTGAGATTTTGGCGGCCGACGGCACACTTGTCGACACAATCGAAGGCAGCAAAGAGCAAGTTGCCGGCGGTATCATCGATCAAGTCGAGCGGCGATTGATCACCACCTCGGCCAATTCAACAACATGACGACACAAACGATCGACCTCAGCGTCACACTCGGCCGACTACGGCTTAAGAACCCGATTATGGTTGCTTCGGGAACCTTTGGTTACGCACGTGAAATGGAGAACGTCGTCGATTGTTCGCGTCTGGGCGGAATCCTGCCGAAAACGATCACAGCCTTGCCGCGGATCGGCAACGCGCCTTGGCGAACGGTGGAAGTCACTGCCGGCTTGCTGAACGCGATCGGCTTAGACAATGACGGCGTCGAAGTTTTTCTCGACCACCATTTGCCTTACTTACGGAACGTCGGCACGTCGATTGTCGTAAGCGTTGCGGGGCGGACTTCGGACGATTTTGTCGAGCTTGCCGATCGCGTGGGGCACTGTGAAGGCGTCGCAGCGATCGAGTTGAATCTATCCTGCCCAAACGTCAGCGGCGGTGTTGATTTTGGAACGTCACCTGAATCGTGTCGGCGCGTGGTCGAAGCGGTCCGCAGCCGCTGCCCGGTCCCGATCCTGGCCAAGCTGACACCCAATGTGACATCCGTTGCGGACGTCGCGCGAGGCGCGGCCGATGGCGGTGCCGATGCGGTTTGTTTAATCAATACGGTCTTGGCGATGGCGATCGATTGGCGAAAACGACGGCCCATGCTGGGCAATGCAATGGGGGGAATGAGCGGGCCCGCTATCAAGCCAATCGCGCTGCGGTGTGTTCATCAAGTGAAATCAGCCGTCGAAATTCCGATAGTCGGTATCGGCGGAATCGCCAACTTGGACGACGTGATGCAATTTTTGGTCGCCGGTGCGTCGGCAATCCAGATCGGTACAGCGAACTATTACGATCCCCAGGCATCGACGCGAATTTTGGACGAATTGCCGGCTGCGATCGAAAGTTTGGGCGCCTCCTCGGTGACTGAAATTGTTGGCACTTTGGACGCGAGAAAAACTCAACCGCCCGAACAACATTGAACCGGCCAACGACTCAGCTGTCGGGGTTTACCGAGAAATGCTTTACACGCAGGCTTTCCGTGACGTTACAATGCTGCGGTGTGGTAAGTTTCCTCCCTCCCTAGAAACGTGTAAGTAAAGATGAAACGCTTTCTCGCATTGATGATGTGTGTAGCAATGACCGCAGTAACCGGCGCAGCAGAGCCCTCGGGGGCACTCGATTTCGAAGTCAAGTCGATCGACGGCGATGCCGTTAAACTTGCCGATTATCAAGGCAAGGTTGTATTGATTGTCAACGTCGCCAGCCGATGTGGTTTGACTAATCAGTATTCCGGCTTGCAAGATTTGTATGAGAAATACAAGGACAAGGGGCTGGTCGTGTTAGGATTCCCTTGTAACCAATTTGGCAGCCAAGAACCTGGCACTGAAGCGGATATCAAGCAATTCTGCAGCACCAAGTACAACGTGACGTTCCCGATGTTCAGCAAGGTGGACGTCAATGGAGCTGGCGCAGCGCCGTTCTACAAGTACTTGACTTCGCAAGAAGTGGCTCCCGTTGGTGACGGCAAAATTAGCTGGAACTTTGAAAAGTTTTTGATCGGCCGCGATGGCAAGGTGCTCAATCGCTTTTCGCCAAGAGTATCGCCCGGCGATGACGAGTTGGTAAAAGCGATCGAAGAAGAATTGGCCAAGAGTTAAGCTGTAGTGAGCGATAACGGCCGGTCACGATTGCCGCGTGACCGGCCGAGTATCGCTTATGCATTTCTCGCTGCAACTTACACGCTTAGCAGTTCAACTGCATAGCAGTTTCGCTTAGGTGCGACATGGTCAGTGATTGTTCTTCGATTGCTGATGCGACCGAATTGGTGCTCATGCTCACTTCGCTAATTGCGGATGAGATCTCTGTAGCCGATCGGACCATATCCGCGATGCTGTCCAATATATCCTGCACGCTCGCCCCGATGTCGCGAGTCGCATCCGAGGTTTGCTTGGCTAGCAACTTCACTTCTTGTGCGACGACGGAGAAACCTTTACCGGCTTCGCCAGCCCGAGCGGCTTCGATCGTGGCATTCAATGCAAGCAGGTTCGTCTGGTCGGCTAGGTCTTGAATGACGTTGACGACTCGGCCAATTGTGCGACTGGAACTGTCCAGCGCGTTCGCTCTTTTGGTTGTATCACCTGCGAGTGACTCAGCAACACGTGCATTCGTTGCCGTCCTAGCGATGCTTTCGGATACTCCAGATATGGTTTGGTTCATCTGTGCGACGGTTGTGGCAACGGTTGAACCGATTTCACACATTTTCTGTGACGCTAGGTGTGCCTTAGTGACATCGATCGCAAACTTAACAACCTTGATGACGGATCCATCTTTGATGATTGGGTTGTAATTAGCTCGGATCCAGATCGGGCTTCCGTCTTTACGCACTCGCATGAACTCGGCGCTCGCAAATTTACCTTGACGAAGACGATTCCAAAAATCTTCGTATTGAACGCTTCCTTGTTCTTTGACCGTAACGAACATACGGTGGTGTCGACCTTGGATCTCAGGGAGCGTGTATCCCATGGCGGTTAAGAAATTCTGATTCGCAGTAAGGATATTGCCCATCGGGTCAAATTCGATGACAGCGTTGGATTGGCTGAAAGCGCTCATATACGCTTCAAGCTCATTCAGTCGCTGCGTGTTTTGATCGTCGTTAGAAGGAACGGCATCCGCAACGGTTTTTTTTCTAAATGCGAACATGTGACTTCCACCTAGTGGGTGAATTGGAATTGGACGAAGTAATCGGGGTATCGCTGCACGGGCGCACGTTAGTTGCTTGTGTGCCGTTGAAAGGCTGGATCACCGTATTTTACATCAGTGACCGTCATGCCTGGCCAGCGGGTGTTTTTCAAGCACCTATGTAGACGGTGTGATTGCTATTCCCCCCACTGACCGAAGTTTTATACGTTGATAACCATCCGTCGCAAGAAATTTAGGGGCACTTCCCTTATCTGATGTTTCCACGGTGGATCGGTTGGTTCCAAGTTAACACCTGTGCGGGGAAAGGGACGCGAAAAGTGTACATTTGATCATTTTCGGCCGTTACGCTTTGATGCGTAAAGTGTTTACTGGACAAACGATCTTCCCCGTTCACCCGCTCGACTATCGTGGACATTGAATCCTTGATGCGATATGTCTTTCAGCTTGTTGGTCGTCAAACAATCGGCATCGACAAGGCGGATCGAATTGGCGAAAAGAGACTCGCCAATGACGTGTGACGTGGCGGCAGTTGTTTAGGACTGCTGCCGGTGACCAACATGCTACAATCGTCTCTAGCGTCACATCCCAATCGGTATACGTAACCAAGTGGCGATGGCCCGGGAATCTGAATTATGTCAATCCACGTATCGCGAACTTTCGTATTGCCAGCGTTGCTTGCTGTTGGGCTGGCGCTGGTCGCCGGTATCATTGTTGCCCAACCGCCGTTCCAGTTACCCGAGAATGCGACCGAGGCCGAATTGCAGGAAGTTGTTGTTCCGCTGAGCGACGCGGTTCGACGAAGGATTTCCGAAGCTCTCGCACGCGACGCAAAGCAGGATGAACCGGGCGGTTCGACCGGTGATCCGATTCTGGATGATGTGTTGGATGTGATTCGAAGGCAGGGGAGCGTCCTGGACGGATCATCGCTTGACGCAAAGTCTCCCTCGCCGATTACAGTGGTTGAGCAGGAATCACCGGGGGCTGTTGCGGCACCGGCCCTTGGGCCGGGCTTGCCGGTACCAGCACCTTCATTCGATCCACAACAATCGTTTTCTGGTCCTGATGCACGGTTTCATGTTGCCGAATCACTGTTACGTGCGGCTCGTGAACTATCCACGTTGCCTGGCCGCGATCAACAAAGAAACCGCTTGATCGCGGCGATGCGTGAGCAGGCAACCGTATTGATGATTGACGAGTTTTCACAGTCGCCCAACGGTTCAGAATAGTTTATCCCTCCCGCCACCAGCCCCATTGTTTCGCTTGTCTCCTCGCAAAATCGCCTTTACCATACTCGCCACGGTCGCGCTGATCGCAGCGACATTCGTGTTCGCGGACTATTGGAAGTCGTTTCCCAGCGACACTCCGGTGACGTTCGTTGGGCGGTCGTCATGCATTGAATGTCATCAAGAGCAGGCGACTTTATGGACTGGTTCGCATCACGACAAGGCGATGGAATTGGCAACGGACCAAACCGTCTTGGGTGATTTCAATGATGCCCAGATCGAACATGACGGCATGGTCAGCCGAATGTTTCGCGATGGCCGGCGTTTCATGGTTCACACCGAAGGTGAAACCGGTGAGATGCAGGATTTCGAAGTCAAATATGTTTTCGGTGTCGATCCGCTGCAGCAATACATGGTCGAGTTTGATCGTGACGCGTCGCTAGAGCCGGGTGAAATACCGCGTCTGCAGGTGTTGCGAATCAGTTGGGATACGCATCGCAAACGCTGGTTCTATCTTCGACCACCTGATGTGAAGGAAAAACTGCAGCCTGGCGATCCGCTGCACTGGACCGGGATCGCCCAGCGATGGCAGACGATGTGTGCGGATTGCCATTCGACGAACTTGATGACCAATTTCGATCCGAAATCCAACCGCTATCACACGACATTTTCTGAGATGAACGTAAGTTGCGAGGCTTGTCATGGTCCCGGCAGCCTGCACGTCGACCTGGCCAAGAATAAACAACTGTTCTGGGACCGAAACCACGGGTTCGGGCTCGCGAATTTGAAAGGCGAGAGTTCGGAGGCACAATTACAAACATGCGCGCCTTGCCACAGTCGCCGTGGCGTACTCGAACAAGGCTTTGTGGCCGGCCAAAAGTACCATGATTTCTTCAGCCTCGAACTGTTACAGGACGAGACCTATTATCACGACGGCCAAATCAAGGACGAAGTTTATGTCTTCGGGTCGTTTACGCAAAGCAAAATGTATCACAAAGGAGTTCGCTGTACCGATTGCCACGATCCACATTCGCTGAAGTTAAAACATCAAGGTAATGAGACTTGCACGTCTTGCCATCAACACCCCGCAGGCAAATACGATGTGCCCAGTCACCATCGTCACGCCGTGGGAACCGATGCCGCCTTGTGTGTGAATTGCCACATGCCGGGTCGAACGTACATGGATGTCGACTTCAGGCGAGACCACAGCTTTCGCGTCCCGCGCCCCGACATGTCAGTCGATCTGGGAACACCAAACGCCTGTTCGTCGTGCCATGTGAAAGACCGAATCGAGCGAGTGCCGGTTGAGCAGCGTGATTCCCTGAAGGAATACGCGGATTGGTTAAACGCGGCGGAGCGTGGTGACGAATTGATCGCCGGTCTTATTCGTGAAACCGATAAGTGGTGTGCCGATGCAAA
>DIUH01000261.1:0-17488 GCA_002428205.1 Planctomycetaceae bacterium UBA6163 | reverse complement strand
TGGACAACCTAGCCACCCTTGGCGCCAGTGACGCGGCAAAGGCGGGTGCCGAATTGGTCGCCGACGCGGCGGAACATCCGACGGTCCGTGCTGCGGCAGTACGCGCGTTATCGACGGGTAATCCGACTACGGCGAAACGGACCTTATTGCCATTGATTTCCGATCCCGCGCGTTTGGTCCGCTATGAGGCGACACGATTATTGGCTTCTGAAGGTATATACCCATCTTTATCGGCTAGCGAACAGTCGCAGGTTGATTTAGCGTTGCGTGAGGTGAAAGAAACACTGATGGTCACGGCGGACCGAGCTGGTTCGCATATGCAGTGGGCGGCGATCTGTGAACAACGCGGTCGTATCCCCGAAGCCGTCGAAGCTTATGAAACTGCGATTCGCGTCGAGCCGAAAATGGCTGGGCCGAGAACTAATTTGGCCGCCCTGTTGGATGAAATCGCCCAGCGAGGCGATGGCCGGGCACGCATTAAGGCAGAGCAGTTGCGACGTGATGAATTGCCATTGCTTGCGAGAGATGCAAGCCTGGCTCCCAACATCGCAGTCGTTCAATATCGGTATGGCCTGGCGCTTTACTTGAGCGGTGATTTGGCTGGGGCGCTCAAGCAATTGGAACGCGCGGTTGAATTAGAACCGAACGTGGACGACTATCAACTTGCCGTGCGGCTGTTGAAAGAAAAGATTGGCAAAGCGGCAGCCGATTGAACGGCCGCACTCGCTACACTTAATTCAGTGCGACTGGTCGCAACCTTATTGTACTGATACAAACGGATTCGACTGAATTGCGGCGGGCGCTGAGGAAGCGGCTGAGCGGTTTGATGCCAGTCCCATCCAATCCGCAACCTCATCCGCAGAACGATAGCCAACTTTCTGGTCGACCGCTTTACCGTCCTTGAACAGAATCATGTGGGGAATTGCGCCAACATTGAAAGTTGCAGCGAGTTTACGATTATCGTCAATATCAATCGTGACGATCTTGGCATTGTCACCCAGGGCCGCTTCAAGGCCCTTGAGTTCTTTGTCTAGCTTTACACATGGCCCACACCAGCTCGCGCCAAACTTCACTAACACGGTTGGGGCGCTTTGGATCTCGTTCGCAAACCCGGAGTCCAATTCGGATTCGACTTCGGCGACATCAACCGGTGGCGGTGTCGGCTGGACATTGCAGCCGACGGCGATCGAAACCAACAGAAGTGTACGTACGGATGATCGTCGAAAGAACTGCCACATGATTCAC
Source organism: Planctomycetaceae bacterium UBA6163 (assembly GCA_002428205.1). Taxonomy (GTDB): domain Bacteria; phylum Planctomycetota; class Planctomycetia; order Pirellulales; family Pirellulaceae; genus UBA6163. The sequence continues at coordinate 16,243 of DIUH01000261.1, read as the reverse complement.
CTGGGTGGTCGATTGAAAAATGAAACCGCGAACGCAACTAATCACCTTTGTATACCACCGCCACCCCGATTCCTACTGGCTGATCGGAAACCAGCCGCCGTCGTTTCGTTTTGGCGGCTGTGTCGGCGAGACACTCGGTGGGATGTTGCGTGGTTGGGCTTGCGAGACATAACGAGCTGATTGCTCGCCATCGCGAGGTTCGGCCAATCGCTGGGCCGTTCGGTCATTCCACGATGGAGGCGAGATGACGGGTGACGGAGTTAGCGGCCGAGCCGATTCGGCGTCAAACGGACGGGAAGTCGCCTTGGGTTGATTGCCCCATGAGGGTGGATTGTATTCATCAGCCGCGGGAATCGGTGGTAAGTCAGAATACTTGGATGATACATTCGTCGAAGGGGTCGTCATCGGAAGTGCCCGAGGCGTTTGGTAGGATTCACGATCGGATCGTCCCCAGTTGTTCGCCCCTAATTCCGGCTGTTCTACTGTCGTTTGATCGGATGGTTGGCCATAACCTTGCGATGATCCGTTACCGTTTTGATAGGTTGAACCATTCGGATAGGTTGAACTGTTCGGATTGAAGACCGGCGGCAACGGGGTTGTTGGCGTCGAGTATCCTTGCAATGGTGCCGGATCAGTGGAAGGGATAGGGGCGGCATAACCATTATAAGCATTGCCCGCTGCTCCGTAGGATGAATCCTGACCGCCCGTCTGCGCGACACCTGATCCGACGGCATTACCACCGTTTGAGTATCCATTGGGCGCGGTCATACCGGCTTGTGCAGGATACTGGTTCGCAGGTGCGAATTGCTGCGGTGGGGCATACTGAGCCGAAGGCGCGAACTGCTGTTGTGGGGCGAACTGTGACGGTGATTGGTAACGCGGCGGTTCATTGCCACAGGTCGGTTCACCGTAGTAAGGCTGTGCGGCCGGAGCGGGTTGCAAGGAAGTATAAGGGGTTCGTTGCACTTGTTGAGTGTTGGTCAGGCACGGTTGCTGTACGATGACGGTTTGTCCCGTGTTGGGATCAATCTGTTGTACGGGACGAAACACCGTGGTCGGAACGTTGTTGTAATTCGTCTGGTAATTGTTCCCGAGCACCTTTCCGAAAAAACCTCCCTGAGTTGTTTGCGGAGCAGGGGCGAACATCGGCTGGGCCATTACGCCTGGCGAAACTTGGGTTGGTGCTTGGAAGGCCGCGGCGGCATTAAAGCTGGTTTGCGGAACTGCCAGATTGCCGACGGGAGCCGCGAAAGCAGGATTAATGTTCGTGCGGAACATCGTAACGGGGGCTTGTCCCAGTGCCGGATTGACCGGCATCCCCGTTAAAACAGATGGGTTGTTTATCGGTTGTGGGATCGCACCATAGGCAGGCATTTGGAGGGCAGACGGTGTGTTCCAGGGACCAAAGTTCGCGGAATATGCTCCCGACGTGACCATGCCGGGTTGCGCGAATCCGGCAGCGGGTACGACCCCTGAGGGGCTTGAAAACATCGGCGCACCTACGGCGACCGGCGGTCCCAGCGGAGTGATCGTTGTTTGTGGTGCAAATCCGACCGTGTAAGGTAACACCGGTGTTGCGGTTTTTCCGCATAACCAATCGAAGCACCCGGCTTTGGCCTGAACAGCACTGCCGCTGACTATAAAGGCCGCCAGTAAGGCACGGCGTGTTGGAATCATCGCTTCAGTATTAGCTTCTAGAGATTAGTTCGAAAAACCGTTTTTATGATCGCCGGGTGGGTTTTGATACCTCACCCTCTATTTAATGCAACGACAATAGGGGTAATGTCTAAAAGAAGGTTTTTTACCTTGCACCGTCAATGCGACAAGAAACAAAAAGCTCGTGTTTGCAATTTTGATCAACCGGTAAGTCCGATTATGAGGCATTTAACGCTTCAGACACCAATTTATCGCGGCAGGCTGCTCAATCGAGACTCGCTACGAATCGTTTGAACCGCTTGTTGCAACACTTGATCATCTATGTCGCGCGTGATCTCGCCTTTGGCATTGGGCCGAGCGGCAATATAGGAAGATTCGACAGTGACGTCGGGCTGGACACCACGATCGCTGATCCCCTGGCCGCTGGGCGAGTAGAACTTCGCAGTCGTCAAGCAAAGCCCGCACTTGGCCGTTTGCATCCGGAAAATGCCTTGCACGCTTCCCTTGCCATAACTTTTCTGGCCAATCAAGCGTCCACGGCCATGGTCGTGGATTGCGCCTGCGAAAATCTCACTGGCGCTTGCGCTATCCGAATCGATCAACACGGCAAGGGGGACATTCCAAGTATTGGGGCGGTGAGCCGAATAGTCGAAATTCTCGCGAGCGTTACGGCCACGGGTGGTCACGATTCGACCGCTGGGAAGAAACCGATCAGCCACCTCAACGGCCGCTGACAGCAAGCCGCCTGGATTACCACGAACATCGATCACCAGCGACTTCATGCCCATGCGATGCAAGTCCCAGAGTGCTTTCTCAATTTCTCGAGTCGTTGTCTTTTGGAAGTTCGTCAAACGTAAATATCCGATCCCCGCGTCGGTATCGACGATATGAACATTTTCGACACAAGGTACATCGACACGGCGACGCTGGACCTGCACCACGCGGCGGGTACCATTGGCTTTGACAACGACCACTTCGACCGCTGAGCCCTCAACGCCGCGGAGCAGGTCGGCGGCGTAGTCCGGGTTCACTTCGGCAGTTGACGTTCCCGCAACGCTGACGATCGCATCACCAGCGACCAAGCCTGCCTCGTCGGCCGGTCCGTTCGCAATCACGCTTAAGATCATCAGACGATCGCCTGCAGCCTTCAACTCGACACCCAACCCAACGAAGTTTCCTTCGATGCTGGAGAACGTTTCGTCCAATTGGCCGGCCGTGAGGAATCGCGAGTACGTGTCTAAAGCACTCAGCGCACCGCAAGCGAACTCCATCACCGTCGCGGTGCCCGAAAGCCCCAGTTCTTCCTTCGCCAAACCGGAAACGATCGCAGCGGTTGCTCGCAAGTCGTGACGTGACTTTACATCACGATGAATGACATGAGTGTGAACGTTTTGTCGAAAGCTTTCAACCGCTTCGGGCGATGCGGCGGACAACAGTTGGCTGATGAACGCCGGTTCGGTAAGCGCGACTTCTAAAGATGCACTTCCATGGCGTGCGATTTTCTTCCAATCAACACCATCGACGTAGTGTGTCTCGATATTTGCCAGCATCTCGGCGTACAAGTCGAGCGACTGGTGTGTCGGAGTCTCTTTGATCGTTCGCAGAAACGAAGCGTCTTGGTATCGACGCATTACGTCATAATGGAGTCGGCAGATCAGCAAGCGTTGCTGCATGGTCGCGTTGCCAGCGTGCTTGCGAAGGCCGGATTCATAGTGATGAATCGCATCGCCCCATTGCCGATTTTCTTCAAGCCTTAGGCCTGCGTCGATCAGCGACTGGGCGTCATTTTCGGGTGATGTCGTCAGTTGGACCAGCGGTGGTTCGCCGCTGGCAATGGGTGCGTTGAGTGCCGAAATCCCTCCGGCGATTAAAAGAATCCCTCCGGTAACGCAAAGCAATCGAAGCATTGACGTTGTGTCCGGTGATAGTGCGGTAGTGTACCCGAGCCGATGAAGCGGTCCAACAACCCGGGGGCGACCGCATGCCTGAGCTTACGGCCGCTGAAAGATAGGTCACGATCGGTGCCCGGTCAAAAGACAATGTGAGCCATTACCACTGGCAACCGTTGCGTTCGGATCGACCGGAAAAGTCGAAAACCGGTTGCGACGATTACAAGCGACCTGACAAGCGAAAACCGCTCGGCGGGTCGCCAATTTTTTTGTCGAAAGGTCGACAAAAAACTGGCGTTTCAATGGCCCTTACGCATCCCGGCGAAGAAAGAAAGAGCTGTAAGGGAGAAAGCGGATACAAAACGCTGTGAAACAATATCCGTGAAACAGATTGTCCGACAGCTTTCATCAACCGCTTTTAACACATCCTTGCCAACAAGCTTCCTTTGGGCGTCGGAATTATTAATACGCAACACCGATCCGAGCGTCAAGAACAGGTTGACTCTGATTGTCGAAAAATCGTAACCTCGCATCGAGAGAATGAGGCACACACTGGCTAATTAAAGTCGCAGGGAGAAACGATTAACGTGTCCGCAAAGGATTGCCGCTGGACCACGACAACACCACAACCGAAAAAGTTGCGGTTGGTGTGTGTGCCAAGCTGCGCAAAGTTTGCGACATTCGTCCTGCTGCTGACCAGCATCTTCGCCTCGACCGGCTGTACGTCGACCAAGTATTTGGCACTACGCGATGTTCGTGCCAATTCGCTCAATGCCCCACTCGCCTTGCTCGGCCGACATGGCCCAACGATTACCGAGCGATCGCGAAACACGCTCAAACGTTTCGGGTTGCTGGTTGAGTACGAACGTGATCGCGCCAAGTCAGTACCACAGATTCGAAAAGCGATTGATGAGACGAACGATTCCGAATTGATCTATGCGCTCAGCGAACTTGCCTATGTCGAAGGCAAGCGTGCCGAGCAGTTAAAAGACGATGCAGCCGCGCTGGACTTCTTTGGCATCGCACTGACCAACAGCTATGACTATTTGTTCTCTGAAGACTTGTCGCTGGAACGAAACCCATACGACCCACAATTTCGCAGGGTATGCGAAATCTATAACGAATCGCTCGAAGACACGCTTCGACTACTGTGTGCCGATGATAAACTTCGGCCCGGACTCAGCTATACCGTGTCAACGCCACAGCGGAGCGTGACGGTTCGAACGGCTACGCGCGGCGGGTGGGATCCGAATGAGTTTGACCGGTTTGAGTTCGTCAGCGATTACAATATTCAAACTTTGCACAATCGTCATATGACGTTCGGCTTGGGCGTGCCCTTGATCGCCGTTCGGAAGCCTTCGGATTCGACCGATCCCCGCGAGAAATACTACCCAGAGGGGCTGTCCTACAGTGTCACAGCAATGATGCGGTGCAGTCTGCCGAATCGACCACTGGGTGATTCCGCCATCCAGACAACAGGTTCCGCCGATCGCGGGGCTCGCCAAATCGGCAGCGCTGACGAGCCAAACCAAGAACTGTCGCGCCAACGGCTTGGGGCGTCGCCTGAGAGTATTCTGGAGTTTTATGATCCGCTGCAAGCGAACCAAGTCCGTTTGACATCGCACTGGGTGCCACTTGAAACCGACTTGACGACTCCGCTGGCGTTTTTCTTAGACAGCCCCGAGTTTCGTAGTCGTAATCGCGTGACAGAAGGTTTGATCAATCCTAACAAAACGCAAAACCAACGCGGTTTGTTTATGCTGGAACCTTATGACCCGAACCGAATCCCGGTTGTAATGATTCACGGATTATGGAGCAGTCCGTTGACATGGATGGACATGTTTAATGACTTGCGCAGTTATCCCGAGATTCGTAGTCGTTATCAATTTTGGTTTTATCTCTACCCCAGTGGCCAACCGTTTTGGTTGAGTGCGACTCAATTGAGAAAGGACCTTGGGGAGATGCGTGAAGTGATCGATCGTAACCATCGCGACGTTTCGCTTGACAAAATGGTGTTGGTCGGCCACAGCATGGGCGGCCTGGTCAGCCGGATGCAGACGATCGACAGTGGCGATGATTTTTGGCAAATCGTCAGCGACCAACCGCCCGAGAAATTGAAGGGCCCCGAGGATGCGCGCGACCGTTTGGTCAGCAACCTTTACTTTCGTCCCAACCAATCGATTAAACGGGTCGTCACGATCGGAACACCGCATCGGGGCAGCAACTTTGCCAATGACTACACACGCTGGCTGGCCAGTCGCGTGATCAGTCTGCCACAGATCGCGCTGGCGACCGGACAAAGCCTGGCTCGGGAAAATCCAGGTTTTTTTCGCGACACAAAACTCTTGACGGCCAGCAACGCGATCGACTCCCTGGCTCCCGAATCGCCGATTTTCCCCGTCATGATGCGGGCCAAAAAAGCAGAGGGGGTGAAGTACCACAACATCATCGGAGTGGTCGAAAAACGTGGGATTTTCGGAAAGACGACCAAGCGGGGTGATGGTGTCGTCGAACTGGCGAGCGCAAAAATGGACGATGTCGAAAGCGAGGTGATCATCAACGCCGAACATACGACCATCCACACAACGGATAAAGCGATTTTGGAAGTGCGGCGTATCCTGCTAGAACATTTGCAAGAAGTTGATCAGAATGTTCGCTTCGCCGGTGGACTTTGATTCACCCAGTCATCTGCCACATCTCATCCCACCTCAATCGAAACACAAGGCAGCGATGGATCCCCAACATCCCACCGCACCCGCTTCACTGCCTGTCGCTGGAACATCACCGTTTACTTCGGCAATCCTGAACTCGGGTAAGCGATTACTGGCCGCGGCCGGTCCCTTGTTGGCATTGCTGTTGGTGATTCTGTTTTTCGCGATCGCCGATGCGATGCAGGGTGGCGTTGGCAATTTCGTAAGCGTCGGCTCCGTGCGTTTGGTCGGTGTCCAAAGCGTGAAAGTCGCGGTCGCGGCGCTGGGGATGACCATGATCATCATCGCCGGCGGTATTGACCTCTCAGCCGGTACGGCCGCAGCACTGTCGGGCTGCGTTGGCGCCTATTCGCTTAAGCATGGTTACGGCATCCAAGCCGCGATCCTGTTTTCAGTGCTCAGCGGTGCAGCCTGTGGCTTGGTTAACGGGGCGCTGATCAGTTTCTTAAAGTTGGTTCCTTTCATCATCACATTGGGAACCATGACCATTTTTTTAGGGATCGGGAAATCGATCGCCGAAGATGGCGGTACCATTCGACCGCCAACCGGATCGATCCCCGCTTGGATGGACAGCATGGTCACGCAGTTTCCCGAACCACTTTGGCTGGTTGAGCCGTTGCTGCCAAACTTCGGCTGGGGTGTCTGGATGGTTATGGTGTTGGCCATCTTGGTGTCGTTGCTGCTTTATCAAACGGTTTTTGGTCGCCACCTCTTTGCGATCGGGTCGAGCGAACCGACGGCACGATTGTGTGGTGTCGCCGTTACGAAAACCAAGTTGGCAATCTACACACTCGCTGGTGCTTTCATCGGCTTGGCGGGTGTCGTTGACATTGCAAGACTTGGCAAGGGCGATGCCACAGCCGGCTTAGGACTGGAACTTGAAATCATCGCCGCAGTGGTGATCGGTGGCGGGTCTTTGGCCGGTGGACGCGGCTCAATCTTCGGAACACTGTGCGGCGTTTTGATTGTTAGGGTGATCAATCAAGGCAGTACGGCACTCGGTTTAGAGAACCAAGTCGAAAACATCCTATTGGGTGTGATTATCATCGCCGCCGTCACGGTCGATCGCCTACGACAATCACGCCAAAGCCAGCACGCGATTTGATTGTCGATGGCGGCGCTGCTTTTCAACAGAACCTTATTCTTGCTACCTGCTTATCGGCGATAAATGGGCTTGGGTGGTGGACCAACAAGGTATTTGCCAGGTCCTTGCGTAAGGGCTTTTGAATAAACCGCCAGCGCGCCGTCGATCGCGGCGAGGGTTTGATCGATGACGTCGTCCGAGTGCGAGTAGGTGACCACCAGCGAGCTGATCAAGATGCCACGTCGGATCGTTTCTTGTAAGAATACGGCACGTAGAACCGGTGATGGTTGGCCAGAGGAATCTTTGGTGCAATAAGAAAGGCAACACGGCCTGCCAATCACGTCGATCGCATGGTCAAGGCGATGTTGAGCGATCAGGTTTTTGAAACCGTCGGACAGCTTTTGACCTTGCGCATACAAGGTTTCAATCACCGGCAACGTGGTATAAGCATTCAGTGTCGCCATCATTGCGGCGAGCGAATGCGTTTCAGCACCATGCGTGGTTGATAAGAGAAAGAGGTTTTGAGATTCTGTTGACAGGTCGCCTAATTCCATATAACGGCGTTTGCCTGTCAAAGCAGATACGCTGAACCCGTTGGCCATCGCTTTGCCCCAACAAGCGAGGTCGGGATCGACGCCGTAGACCGCTTGCCCGCCACGAAGATGCCAGCGGAATCCGGTGATCATTTCGTCAAAGATCAACAACGTGCCGTGGTCGTAACAGATTTGCTTCAAATCCGACAGAAAGTCATCCTGTGGTTCTTCATAACGTGCCGGTTCGAGAATCAAACAGGCGATTTGGTTCTTATAGGTTTCAAAGATCGCATTGACGCTGTCGATATCGTTGTATCGAAATGTCAGGGTCAACGACTTCGTGGTTTTCGGGATGCCGCCGCTGTGAGGCGTTGTGGCGATGAACCAATCGTCCGATGCGAAGAAGGGATGGTCGGCACAGCAGGCGACGAAGTCGCGACCGGTCGCGGCGCGGGCAAGGCGAACGGCGGCCGTGGTCGCGTCGGAGCCGTTTTTGCAAAACTTGACCATTTCCGCGTTGGTCAAAACGCTCAATAGTTTTTCCGCCGCGCGAACTTCTATTTCCGCCGGACGGGTAAAGCTGACTCCGCGTTGCAATTCATCAACAATCGCGTCGATCACCGGCCGGTAAGCGTGTCCGAGGCTGACCGAACGGTTTCCAGGCGCGTACTCGATGAACTCATTTCCATCGACGTCCCACACACGACAACCCTCGCCGCGACTGATGAATCCTGGTGACAGTTGAGGGTATTCGCTGTCAGCTTTCGCATAAGCGTGGCTCCCGCCGGGAATCACGCGGTGTGATTTCGTTCGCAGTCGATCGGATTGGTCGAATCGCATGAAGGCGGTTTAGCCGCGCGGACCGGACGATTGAATGATGGTGTTGGTCAACGTGCCGATATGGTCGATCGTGATGTGCACAACGTCGCCCGGACGCAACGTAAAGTCGCTGTCGGGGACAACACCGGTCCCTGTCATCAGGAACGCTCCGTGCGGAAACACATTGTCGCGTCCGAGCCAGCCGACCAAATCTTCGAACTCTCTGGCCATTTCGGCGGCGCTGGTCTGGCCGCTGAAGACAACGTTGTTGTCGCGAACGATCTTCAGGTCGACGCCGATTTCGGCAACCGGGGGCAACGGATCGAGCAGTGAGATCCAAGGCCCAAGTCCGGCACAGGCGTCGTAGCATTTGGCTTGTGGCAGGTAGAGCGGGTTGTCGCCTTCGATGTCGCGCGAACTCATGTCATTGCCGATCGTCAAGCCGATGATTTTCATCTTCGGGTTAATGACCAGCGTGATCTCGGGTTCGGGAACGTTCCAGGTCGCGTCGTAGCGGATTCGCAACGGTTGGCCATGGCCGCGAACGCGACTGGGGGTTGCTTTGAAGAACAATTCGGGGCGATCAGCGGTATAAACGCGATCGTAGCAAGACGCTGCGGCTTCGGATTCTTCCATCCGCGCGGTTTGGCTGCGTTTGTAAGTGACGCCCGCCGCCCAGACCTCTTGGCTGTCGATCGGCGGCAACCAGCGAACATCGGCCAACGGAATCGGCTCGCCTTTGGGCAGCGATTCAGCGGCTTTGATCGGCGAAGGCGCGGCCAGGATATCGGCCAGCGTTTTGTAGCCGCTATTGATCAAATCGATGGGAACCAAGTGGGTGTCGGTGACGATGCCAACGCCAGGGATATCCGACGAATCGGTCGCGACTGCGATGTATTTTGCAAGTTTCATAACCGCTAGGATAGCATTACCGAAATCTGGCGTCACGGGTGGGTACCGGGGCCGGTCGGTTCGCTCAGTCGCGTGATCACGATGGCGACGGCGATCAAGAAAACGGCTACGAAAATCGGATGAACCCGCTTCAAACTGCCCAACAACGTGTTGGCCCAAACCGGTTCGCGAGCTTGGTCCCAAATCATCCATTGGCCAACCGTTTGCGGACGCGTGCCACCTAACATCGAATAACGACTGGGCAAGAGCGGTGTTTCGCCCGATTCACTTGCAAACGCCAATGTCCCGTTGTCCCACGCCTCGGCTCGCTCCCACCCGCGATTCGTCCGGCGCCATCCGGTTGGTGAAACCGAACGGAGGGGCGAATCGTCGCTCGTAATCGCCGCTTCATCCGATGGTGCAGTGGCTACAGAATCATGGTCGCTGACTTGAGCGTTTGCCGTATCGTAAACGAGTGGTTTCAGCAGCCCCTGCAGGCTGGCAATCGCCAACCCAAAAGCAACCATTCGCGAAGGGTTTACGAGAAGAGTCATGGGCGTGGGTTGATAAGCGTTTGGGGTTTGCCGGGCGAAGTAAAAAGATGAGCGAAGTTGTGAAGTGTGTGCCGGCGTGTTGAATCGGAAAGCAAATGCCGGGGCGCTCGCTGGGCGGCCTCGCGAGAATTGCGGCTAAAATCACGCAAGCCATTTCCTTAAAACGACTTGCGTCATTTCGAAAAAGCGGCGAAAGCGTTCGCCTGCGTGATGCCGGACTGCCGAATGTTGAAAAAGCTGAACAACCCGTTGCCGATTGGCAACAGCGTCGCAAACTGACCACGGCACGTTGCGAAACACCTTCTTGGGACGTGCATTTGTCCGCAAAAGAGTCAAAAACAATGGCTGGCGAGCGAAAAAATCGTGGCATCCCAGTTCGGCGTAACGTACGTTTCGATTGAAAAGCGATTCGATCGCTCCGCTGGTCATTCGGCTTCTTCGAAACAGCATCTTTTTCGCAGCCGGCCCAACTTCACCCTGGCATTGCAAACATGGAAACGGCGACCGCCAATCTTTCGCTCGAACAAGTCTTCGAAACAGCGACACTGCCCGCCCTGCCACAGACCGCCGTTTCGCTGATGCGGCTGTCCCAAGACCCCAACGCCGGGCCGAACGATTTCGCTCGCGTGATCGAATCGGACCCTGGCCTGATGGGCCAAGTGCTGCGTTTCGCGAACTCGGCGTTTTTCAGTTTTTCTCGCACGATCACCAGCGTCCAGCAATCGCTGACCTTGATCGGTGCTCGATCGATCACGAACTTTGCACTTTGGAACGCGGTTTTTACCGTGATCCCCAATCCCAAAGTCGGCACGTTTGACCTGCGATTGCTGTGGCAAGACTCACTGCGCCGCGCGATCGCCGCGCGTCATTTGGGCAAAGCGTTGAAGCTGGCCAATGCCGACGATTTGTTCGCCGGGGCATTGTTGCAAGACATGGCGATTCCGATCCTGTTGAAGGAAATGCCGGAGCAGTACGAAGAAGTGTTTCGGCGGCGACAAACCGAGTCGTTGCGATTGAGCCGGATTGAAGAAGCGACCTTTGGGTGGAACCACGGTACGGCGGCGGCGATGTTGGCGACGATCTGGAAACTACCGCCCAGTTTTTCCGAACTGATTCGCAATCATGCCGAACTCGACACGTTGCTGGCCCAAGGGCCTTCGTCGCGTGGTCCGGCCAGCGTGGCGCTGGCGTCGTGTTTGCCGAGTTGCCAAGAAAGCGATTGGGCCGAACGCGTGGTGTTTCTCGATGGGTTCACGAAATTGGTCGCAAACCATCCGATCGACCTTGGCGAATTGATCGCGAAAGTGGATCAGGAAGCGGCCGAGTTCGCACCGCTGATGAAGCTGCCAGCCCCGACGACTCCGATCCTGACGCTCTTGAACGTCGCGGCTTAGCGTCTATCCACTCTAGCCGCCACGGCCTGTCGCTTCTTATACTTCGCGTCGGTTTCCTCGACTCAAACGCGATTTTTTCAGGCCATTTCGTTGATCCGTTTCACCAAAATGCACGGCGCAGGCAACGACTATGTCTACGTCTCTTGCTTCGACCAGCCGATTCCGGCCGATCCTGCTCAATTGGCTCGGGACATTTCGCATCGTCGATACGGCGTCGGCGGCGATGGCATGATCCTGATTCTGCCCAGCAGCGTTGGAGACGCCCGGATGCGGATGTTCAATAACGACGGCAGCGAAAGTGAAATGTGCGGTAACGGCATTCGCTGTGTGGCCAAGTACGTTCATGATCACAAGCTGGCCCAAGGGACGACGCTGAAGATTGAAACCGGTGCCGGAGTGTTGTCGATCGAATTGACGCTGGGCGACGACGGTTTGGTCAGCGAGGCGACGGTGGATATGGGAGCGCCGATTTTGGACGCACCGCGAATCCCGACGACGCTGGCGGCCAACGGCTCGGTGGTGAATCATTCGCTGGAGTATCGCGGGCAGACGTTGCAGGCGACTTGCGTTTCGATGGGCAATCCGCACTGTGTGATTTTCGTCGAATCGGCGACCGATGAATTGGTTTTGGGGATCGGGCCGTTGATCGAAAACGATCCGTGTTTTCCAAAGCGAACGAATGTCGAGTTTGTGGAAGTGATCAATCGCGGTGAAGTTCGCCAGCGGACGTGGGAACGCGGCAGCGGCGAAACGTGGGCATGCGGCACCGGGGCATCAGCGGTTTGTGTCGCGGGCGTGTTGACCGGAAGGACCGACGATTCGATCCTGAACCATTTGGTCGGCGGCGACTTGAAGCTTCGTTGGGACCGCGCTGGCGATCGTGTGTTCATGACCGGCGGAGCAACAGAAGTGTTCAGCGGCGTGTGGCCAAAGTAGCAGGCAATCTCATGGCGACACCGACGTCAACTTCAACCAAACCCGGTGAACCGACACCGCTGTCTGTCACGCAGTTGACCGCTTACCTCAAGGGCGTGATTGAAGAATCATTCCCGTCGGTTTGGGTTGCGGGCGAAATCTCCAACCTCGCTCGCCCCCGCAGCGGCCACCTCTACATGACGCTGAAAGACAGCGGCGCTCAAATCCGCGCCGTGATGTGGGCCAGCAGCGTGGCGCGACTGCCCTTCGAGCTGAAGGAAGGCCAAGCCGTGATCGCTCAAGGCAGCGTCGAAGTCTATGCGCCACAGGGCTCCTACCAATTGATCATGCGTAAGATCGAGCCCCAGGGAGTCGGCTCGTTGCAACTGGCATTCGAACAACTGAAAGAACGACTGGCCAAGGAAGGGCTGTTCCGTCCCGATCGAAAGTTGTCGCTGCCGCGTTATCCGAAGCGGATTGGCGTGGTGACCAGCCCCAGCGGTGCCGCCGTGCGTGACTTTTTACAAGTCGCCCTGCGTCGCTGGCCACACTCGGACATCACGGTCATTCCCGCCAAAGTGCAAGGCCCCGGCGCGGCCGCTTCGATCGTTGCGGCGATCAACGACGCCCATCGCATTCAACCGCCGTTGGACGTGATCGTGGTCACCCGCGGCGGCGGATCGCTGGAAGACTTATGGTGCTTTAACGAAGAACCGGTGGTGCGGGCAATCGCAGCGAGCCGCTTGCCGATCGTCTCTGCAGTGGGCCACGAGATCGATGTGACACTGGCCGACTTCGCCGCCGACGTTCGCGCGCTGACGCCCAGCGAAGCGGCTGAAAGGATCGTTCCGGAGCTTTCAGCCGTGACCGAAGCGTTGGGGCAAATGCGTCGTCGGATGGAAAAGCCGATCCGTCAAAAAATTGCCTATCGTCGCGAACAGCTTCGCCACCTCGCCGCCCGTCCTGCTCTGGCGCGCCCTTACCAAATGGTCCACGACCGCTCGCGTCGCTTGGACGATCTGGACAACCGCGCTCGGCGTGCGATCCGAAATCTGCTGGCGGGCAACGAGCGGAAATTGCAACGCGTGACCGCGGCGTTGTCAGCGCTTTCGCCATTGGCCGTGTTGTCACGCGGCTACAGCGTGACTCAGCGACTGGACGAAACGGCCGTGATCAAGCATCACGAACAAGTGAAAGTCGGCGACGAGATTCAAACGCAGCTCGACAAAGGCAAATTGATCAGCAAAGTCACGCGAATCGAACCTTGACGGCTACCCAAAGATTGAGTGTTGCCAGAGCACTCGCGATGCAAAAACGCCGAAGAACACAACGGGCGTCGCGTCGGAGAAAAATGTTGTTAGACTTGCGGGTTTGACTTCCCAGCATCATTTTCCGTCTGCCCCTCAAGCGGCCGGTATGGGTTCGCACGCAAGGATTGTTCCTATGGATTTGCCGATCGACTCGGACATCGCCTTTTTCAGCATCGCGATGTCGGAGGCGATTGAAGAATTGGTCAACGAGCACGAGCCAGACCTCGACAAACGCGCGGCAATGCTGATGTTGACCGCTCCGTCGTTAACCCAAACCGGATCTTCACTCGACTTTGTTTTTTCCGTCCGCAACGGGAAAACGATCATCGCGTCGCCATCGATCAGCGTTATGCCGGAGGTTTCAAACGCTCCGCGCGCCCGGCGTGGCCAAAGCGACTTTTCACTGATCGGCATCCCCCACTGCGATTGCGATTTCTTCGCCGGCCACGAACAGTGCCCACACACGTTGGCAGCTTCGTGGTGGCTGCAGGAACAGTTGGGACGTCGCAGCGTCGATGACATGGCAAACTTCTTTGCCGAACTGAAACTCGATGCCGTTTCGCTCGGCCAATCGTTGGTCGACGATCTGTTGCGAATCGCGGGCAAACCGACCGCTCCCAAAACCGACGATTCGGATTGTCGGATTCAGTGGCGAGTGCGGGTCGCGGCCGGGGCGCATACCAGTTCCCTGTCGATCACCCCTTACGAACAACGTCAACGCAAGGGCGGCAGCGGTTGGACCAAGGGACGCGAACTGCGGCCATTCGATATGGAAAATCGTCCCGACCTGTTCACCGATCCGGTGGATGGTCGCGTCGCTTCGCTGGTCGCCCGAGCGGTGTCGAGCAACGGGCCGCTGGCGTTCAACTTATATGAAGCGATGTTGATCCTTGCCGGCCACCCGAACGTCACCTGGAACGATGCCGATGCGACGCCGATGGCCGTTTTTCGCGGCGAACTGGCGTTGGGCTTGGTTCGCGATGAAACCGAGGAAAACGATTTATCGCCAGATGACGCCAGCGAGATCGATGGGCCAGAGTTCGAGAGCGAGTTTTCGGGGGTTGAACCGGTGATCACCGGGCGTTATCGACCACGGTTGCGGGTTGCCGGAGTCGACCTGGATGTTTCATCTCGCTCTTGTGAGATTGTGGTCGGCAAAATCGGACCGAACCAACCGATTTTATTAGTAGTCCCCAAGCATCGAGATCGTTGCATTGTATGTGAATTAAAAGATGTCCGTGCCTGTCGTTTGATCGAACATCTCTTAGCACAAGACTTAGAAGAAATTGTCTTGGACGGTGAATCGGCGATTCGTCTTTCCACATCCGTTTCGCGACTCGATGCGATTGTCCGAGTCGACCTGCCGCCCGAATTATCGGGCCCTGTCGAGCCGGCAAAATCCGACATGATCATCGAACTGCGACCGCGTCCGGCGGCCGGTTTAAACATCGCGCTTCGAATCAACGACCCAAGATTTGCTGAGACAATGATCCCGGGCCAAGGTTCTGAATTGGTGCGATGTTCGACCGAACAAGGACCGGTTCGCTTGCAACGCGACTTGGATGACGAAATTGTTCGCGCTCGCCAAGTCGCGATGCGTTTTGGGATCGTCGAATTGATCGGCGATGGACCTTATTGCTGGGTCGCGACCACCGACGACGCGGCGCTGAACCTGTTGGGCAGTTTATATGAAGCGGGCGAACAGGCACCGGCGATCCTGTGGCCCGAAGGACAAACCTTAAAGGTGCGTGGCGAACTGACGCCGCAATCCTTGCGCATCAAGTTGGACGATCGCCGCGACTGGTTCGGCATGACCGGGTCGATCGAAATCGATGGTGTCGAGATCCAGTTGGCTGACCTGTTGGCAGCGGTGCGCGAGAATCGCAATCTGGTACGAGTCGGCGACCGCGAGTTCGCTCAGATCAGCGACGTGTTTCGCAAGCGTTTGCAGCAATTGGGCGATGCTGTCGTTTCCGAACGCGGCGTGCTAAGAATTGCTGACGCGGCCGCGCCGGTAGTCGCCGATTTGCTGGGCGACGACGTGACGCTGGAAACCGCCGCAAGGTGGCAAGATACGCTGCGACGATTGGAAGACATTCGCGACTGGGTGCCAGATGTTCCGACCGGTTTGATCGCCGATTTGCGAGACTATCAAGTCGACGGTTATCGTTGGCTGGCACGCTTAAGCCGCTGGGGCGTGGGTGGCGTTTTAGCCGATGATATGGGTTTGGGTAAAACCGTCCAAACCTTAGGCGTGTTGCTTGACCGCGCCGAAGGCGGCCCCGCGTTGATCGTCGCCCCGACAAGCGTCGGTGACAACTGGATTCGTGAAACCGCAAGGTTCGCCCCATCGCTGAACCCGCATTCTTATCGTGAACACGATCGCCAGCAATTGATCGACGCGGCCAAACCCGGCGATTTGATCGTGGTCAGTTACCAATTGTTACAGCGTGATGCGCTGCGATTCGCCTCACGCCAGTGGCATAC
>DIUH01000437.1 GCA_002428205.1 Planctomycetaceae bacterium UBA6163 | reverse complement strand
CGGTTGGCCGCGACGCCAATCGACGATGCGTCGACGCGTAATCGTCCACAACCAGGCGCGAAACTTCGCCCCGACCCGGTTCGGATCAAACCTCGGCAAATCATTTGAGACCGACAGCAACACGTCTTGGGTGACATCGGCCGCGTCGCTGCTTTGCAACCCCGATCGACGCACCCAGCGATAAATCAGCGGCCCGTACAAGTGAACAAGTCGAGCCCACGCTTCGGGGCGGCCTTCCTGGGCGGCGACCAACAACGAAGGGGCCGTAGATGGCTCTGCGAGCAGTGACAATTGATTTCGCCTTTTGGCAAGGAGCGTGGCGGATTCCCGACGAATCGATTTGCAATCGATCTTTACCGTCGCCGTCTGGTCGTGTAATTACACCAAGATCGATACCTCGGAGTCGAATTTTTTAGGGAGATCGTTCGATTCGCACTCATAAAATGACTGTAAAGTTCCTTTCTTGGATGGTCGCAGGCTTGGTCGCATTGTTGCGCTCGACCTGTCGCGTGCATTTCCACAACGACCCGCGTGACCAATTGCGTGCCGATGGCCAAGGGTACGTCTATGGTTTTCTGCATGCCCACCAAATGTCAATCATTATAGGTTCCGAGCCTGGTACGGCCGCGATGGTATCGCGCAGTAATGACGGCCAATTAGTGGTTCCCGCCTTGAATTTGGCAGGCTGCGTCGTCTTTCGCGGATCGAAAAAATCGAACAACCGAGCCCGTGGTGGCCAGCAAGCGATCGATTCGCTGATCCAGCACGTTCGTGACGGTCGCCCGGCGGCGATCGCCGTAGACGGACCTCGCGGCCCGCGCGGCAGGGTCCACAAAGGCGTAGCGATGGTCAGCCAACAATCTGGCGCGGCCGTGTTGGTCACCGTGGCAAGGCCGAAGTATCGCTGGATTGCCAAACACGCCTGGGATCGACTTCAGATACCGATTCCGTTCTCGCGCATCGAGGGATACTTTGCGCCACCGATCTTCCCCCGCGAAGGCGAAAAGCTGGAGGCTTACAGACAGCGGATCGAAGCTGTGCTGAGGGAAATGGAAGCGAAACTCGATCCCAAAGAGTTTCCCTACAGCGTGGGAGCTGAAACGACGATCAGTAACGAACCTTCAGCAGACGAAAATGGCGACGAATTATCTGCGGCGGCCTGAAATTATCTAAAGACCCGCCAAAAAAACGTCGTTAGGGGCTAATTTGGCGTTGACGCCGAAGGGCGACTCCGTCAACCTTTGCGACCCCGAGCGATTCAATCGAATCGTTCGCTTAATTTGTTTGGCCGTGGGAGAGCTCACTTGCGATTGATTTCGCGTTCGGCATTGTAACCGAACTAAATCAAAACCACGCAGAGTGACTCGATGACCACCTAGGACAACAAGGAAAAACAGTTGGCAAAAAAATCGAAGCGTTATCGCGCCGATATCGAAAAGCAGCCCAAGACGCCATTGCCGCTAGGTGATGCGGTAACGGCGCTGAAGAAATTCAATTCGACCAAGTTTGATCAGACAGTCGAAGTGCATATGCGATTGGGGGTTGACCCCAACCAAGCAGATCAGATCGTTCGAGGCAGCATCGTTCTGCCTCACGGCATTGGTAAGACGCAGCGAGTTGTCGTGTTCGCCAAGGGCGACGCGGCGGTTGCGGCACAGCAAGCTGGTGCGGACGAAGTTGGCGGCGACGATTTGGCGAAGAAGATTCGCGACGGTTGGACCGACTTTGATGTTTGCATTGCCGCACCGGACATGATGGGTTTGGTCGGCCCGCTTGGCCGCGTACTTGGTCCGCGCGGATTAATGCCCAGCCCTCGAGCTGGGACGGTTACCCCGGATGTCGGCAAAGTTGTTGCTGAATACAAGGCCGGTAAGGTCGAGTTCCGCAACGACAAGGGCGGAAACGTCCACGCGATGGTCGGCAAGATGAGCTTTGATGAGACGAAGCTGGGTGAAAACATCCAGGCATTCATCAATCATGTGCTCAGCCTGAAGCCGTCGGCGGTGCGGGGCACCTATCTGCGTGGCGTTGCCATTTGTGGAACGATGAGCCCGAGCGTCCGGGTGGTTGCCTAGTCGCTGGTGGTTTTGTTTCGCTGTGCCTTGAGTGTCGCCTTTGTCAAATGCGACAGTTTCAGCCTGGCGATACGCTGCGTCCTTTAGAATTAATCTTTGCCGGTTCATGTAGAGCTCAAGCATGAGTAAGTTTGTAAAACAATTAGTCTCGCGAGATATCGCCAAGCAATTGGTAGATGTCAAAGATGCGGTTTTGGTCACCACGACCGGAATGGACGCAAACACCACGAATGAACTTCGCGGCGAGCTTCAAAAGAAAGACATCCACCTGTTGGTGGTGAAGAACTCGCTCGGCCGCCGAGCAACCGAAGGNNTGGTGAAGGAAGTTGTCAAGCTGGACAAAGATCCCGGCAAGTTCGGCAAGTTCAAAGCTGCCGGCGGTGTTCTTGACGGCGAGCGCTTGGATGCTGAAAAGTTGGTGGCGGTAAGCAAATGGCCAAGTCGAGAAGAGCAAATCTCGATGCTGGTTGGCCAGATTCTTAGCCCGGGTGCCAACCTGGTCGGCGCATTGCTCGGTCCCGGCGGCGCACTTGCCAGCCAGATCAAGCAAAAGAGCGAAGAAGAAGGCGAAGGCGAAGCATCGGCATAATGCCGGGCACTGCATAGCGATTGCCTGATAGGCGTTTTAGTCGGCGGGCGATCACACCTTACTAGCTCAACAGCACCTCCGCTGTTTATTGTTTCAACCCTGATGGCCCTGATCGCTGGGCCTTAATCAACCTACCCTGTTACCCAGTCCACTCACTAAACGTTCCGAGGAATCAGAGAAATGTCTGAATCAGCAACCATCGAGTTCAGCGCCGAATCGAAGACGCTGGGCGACCAGATCGCCAACATGACGCTCAAGCAAGCTAAAGAATTGAGCGATTACCTGAAAGAAACCTATGGCATCGAGCCAGCCGCTGGTGGTGCCGTGATGATGGCGCCAGCCGGTGGTGACGGCGGCGGCGCTGCGGCACCAGTGGAGCAAACCGAGTTTGACGTTGTTCTGACCGGATTCGGCGACAAGAAGCTGGACGTCGTTAAGGTTGTTAAGAACCTGACCGGCGCATCGCTGATGGACGCCAAGAAGATGGTCGAAAGCTGCCCAGCCAAGTTGAAGGAAGGCGTCAGCAAGGAAGATGCGGCTAAGGTCAAGGCAGAAGTCGAAGCTGCTGGCGGTACTGTCGAGCTGAAGTAATCGTCGACAGGTAGCAGGGTAACACAACGGGGTGCCGGTCGGGCAATCACGCTCGACCGGTGTTTCGGCTGTGTTTTGCTGCGCAAATATTTTTTGCCTGATTTTCATCGCTTTTTCGTCTCTTCCGCGGGACGCTGTAGCTAAAATCGGACCAATTTGTCGTTTAGGGTTTGCAGCTCTGCAATAATTCGTTAAGTTCTTGGCTGGGTATTCGTTCGCACAGCGTTAGTTGTTTTGGCTGTTATCCCTTGGTTATCATCTTCGCACGGATTTTCTTCTTGCCGCGCGTCGGGTCGCCGGGTCAACCGTTGGGTTGGGCTAGCGGGGCCCGCGTCATGGTTTCGCGCGCCGTTCGAGCCGGTTTGGCCCGATTTTCCCCGAGAGTTGCTGGAGCAGCATTCTGAGTTTACTCGGGTGTCAGCCCGATCTGGTGTCAGATTCTCCTGGAGTTTTCTGTGTTTTTAACCTGGTCAAGCGAAATGGTCGAAAGCTGTCCGCAGTGCGAGTTCGGCGTCCTTGTTCTGTAATTGTCCTGTCCCGTCCGTATTTAAAATCCTAAGCCGGATCGCCGGCTTTTGATGGAGCGTTCTCAAGATGGCATGTACCACCAAGCGTTGCCTTGAACCGACGACGGTCCGCCGCTATGGCTCCGAGCAAGAAGCGTTTACTCTGCCGGATTTGACCGAACTGCAGACTCGATCGTATGCAGCGTTTTTGCAGGAGGAAGCCGCGCCCGATAAGCGCGAGGATCAGGGCTTGGAAGCCGTTTTGCGAGAAATTTTTCCCGTTGAAAGCTACGACGGGACCGCATCGCTTGAATATTTGCGATACGAACTGGGCAAGCCAAGATTNNTTGGGCGACCTGCCGATCATGATGGGTGGTGGCGAGTTCATCATCAACGGTGCCGAGCGCGTGGTGGTTTCGCAATTGCACCGCAGCCCCGGTGTCGATTTCGTGTTCGAACAGGAAGGGACCACTGATCGCAAGCTGCCAAGCTGCCGAATCATCCCGGAACGCGGCAGTTGGATCGAAGTGAACGTTACCAAAAAGGATTCGTTGACAGTCAAGATCGACCAGAGCGGCAAGTTCAGTGCGATGACGCTGCTGCGTGCGATGGATCCAAAGTTGTCCAACGATTCGGATCTGTTGGGCGCGTTCTATGAGCCGCAGTCGATCAAAATTTCCGGCGGCAAATCGGCCGCTTCGCTTGAGGGCAAGATTTCGATCGACGATGTTGTGTATCCGTCGTCCAGCGATCGTGCCGGCGAGATTTTGATCGAAGCCGGCCAGCGGATCGGCAAGGATTCGGCTGAGCAGATCTGTGCTTCGGGTGTCAAGTCGGTCAGCGTGATTGAATCGCCCAAGAGCCCGCTGATTTTCAATGCCCTAGCGGATGACAATACCAGCAGCCATGAAGAGGCGTTGCTGAGGATTTACCAGCGATTGCGTCCGGGTAATCCGCCGCAATTGGAAAAGGCACGCACGCTGTTCAACGAAAAGTTTTACGATGCCAATCGGTATCGACTCGGCCGCGTTGGTCGCTTCCGTTTGAATCGCAAGCTTGGACAACAGATCGACGAATCGATCATGACGCTGCGCCCCGAAGACATGATCGCATCGATCAAGTATGTGATCTCGTTGATGGATCAGGATCCAGGAGCGGAAGAGGACGACATCGACCACTTGGGCAATCGTCGTCTGCGAACGATCGACGAATTGGCTGCNNCGTACCGTTCAAGAGCGAATGAGCTTGAAGGACGTTGAAGATATGACCCCGCGGTCGTTGATCAACCCCAAGAGTGTTTCAGCGGCGATCGATTACTTCTTTGGTCGGGGTGAGCTTTCGCAGGTCGTTGACCAAACAAACCCGCTGAGCCAGTTGGCGCACGAGCGTCGTTTGTCGGCGCTGGGCCCCGGCGGTTTGAACCGCAAGCGTGCGGGCTTCGAAGTCCGCGACGTTCACATTTCACACTACGGCCGGATCTGTCCGATTGAGACGCCCGAAGGTACAAACATCGGTCTAATCAGTTCGCTAGCGATTTATGCCGGTGTCGATTCATACGGATTTTTGGTGACGCCGTATCGGATTATTAAGGATGGTAATGTAACCGACGAAGTCGTCGTGTTGCGTGCCGATGAGGAAGATGAGTCTTACGTCGCGCCGGCCGATACCGAAGTCAAAGACGGTGCGTTGGTAGCCGGTCCGAACATGATCGCTCGTCACCGCAGCGACTTCTTGATCGTCAATCCGAATCAAGTTTCCTACATGGACGTCGCGCCGAGTCAGATGATCGGTATTTCCGCGGGTCTGATTCCGTTCCTCGAGCATGACGACGCCAACCGTGCGTTGATGGGTTCAAACATGCAGCGGCAAGCCGTGCCGTTGTTGGTCGCTGAACCGCCGATCGTGGCAACGGGGATGGAAACCGAGGTAGCGCGCAATAGTGCGATGGTCGTTCGCGCCCGTCGTGCCGGCAAGGTCACTTATGTCGACGCGACCCGAATCGAAATCGGCAGTGACCACTACGATTTGAAGAAGTACCACGGTTTGAACGAACGAACCTGCCAGAATCAAAAGCCGATCATCAAGATTGGCGACAAGGTCGAAAAGGGCCAAATTATCGCCGACGGTGCTGCGACCAAGAATGGTGAATTGGCGCTTGGAAGAAACGTCCTGGTCGGCTTTATGTCGTTCGACGGTTTCAATTACGAAGACGCGATCATCATCAGCGAAGAATTGGTGCGGAACGATACTTACACATCGATCCACATCGAAGACTTTGAAGTTGAAATCCGCGAAACGAAACTGGGCCGCGAAGAGTTCACTCGCGATATTCCGAACGTCTCGGAAAAAGCATTGGCGTCGTTGGACGAGACCGGGATTGTTCAAGTCGGAACTTATGTTCGCCCCGGCGACGTGTTGGTCGGTAAGGTCAGCCCTAAGAGCAAGACCGAGTTGACGCCGGAAGAAAAGTTGCTGCACGCGATTTTCGGTCGTGCCGGTGAAGACGTGAAGAACGATTCGCTGGAAGTTCCATCGGGTATCGAAGGGATCGTGATCGATACCCAGAAGTTCTCCCGCCGGATGAGTCTTGGCGAAGACGAGCGAAAGGCGTTTGAGAAGGATTTGAAGGTAGCCGAGAGCGAAGGCAATGCCGAGATCGCCAGCACTTTCGAGTCGTTCGTGCGCGACATGGAGGCCGCCGCTGGCCAGAAACTGAAGGACATCGAAGGCAATCCGCTGGCCGATGGCCAAGATCCGAAGTTTGTCGCTGAGCGTGCCGGCAGCTTCCGCTTGGATCACATCCTCGACCAGATCAAGGGTGCTGACCAGAAGAAGGCGGTCGAAACGGTTTATCGCCAGCAGTGGGAAAATGTTGAGCGTGCGATCGATTTGCGCGACCGCAAATTGAACAGCATGAAGCGCGGCGACGAACTGCGTACGGGCGTATTACAGATGGTGAAGGTCTACATCGCCACCAAGCGAGTCATTGGTGTCG
>DIUH01000046.1 GCA_002428205.1 Planctomycetaceae bacterium UBA6163 | reverse complement strand
ACGAAGCGTTGCGATTGGGCAAGATGTGGCCAAAACACCGCTTGGTCGATACCGGCGACACGACCAACGAAGGCCAGTTGTTTGAAGACATCGACGGCGACGGACGCCCCGAATGGATTGTAAACAGTTGGCGAAAGGGCGTGCCGATGCGGATTTGGCGTCTGGTCGATTGCCCCAAACAAGAGTCCGGTGCGGTGGTCAAGTTAGAGCCATCGACGCTGGGCGAATCGGCCAACGGTCACGGCATCGGCATCGGCGACATTAACGGCGACGGCCGCATCGACGTGCTGGTCGGCGAAGGGTGGTATGAACAACCCGAATCGAACCCTTGGGGCCAGACGTGGAAGTTCCACAAAGATTGGGATTTGCAAGCGAGTTTGCCGATGTTGGTTCGCGACCTCGATGGTGACGGCAAGAACGACATCGTGTTCGGATACGGCCACAACTTTGGGCTGTTTTGGTGGAAGAATCTCGGGCCGGATGCTTCGGGCAAGATTCAGTGGAAAGAGACGTTGATCGACCGAGGATTCAGCCAACCGCACTCGATGGTTTTTGCGGACCTGGATGGCGACGGCCAGGACGAATTAATCACTGGCAAACGGGTTTATGCCCACAATGGCAACGACCCAGGCGGCAAGGAACCACCCTGTTTGTACTATTACAAGTGGGACGGTGATGCGGCTAACTTCAAACGCCACGTGATCGACGAAGGACGCGTCGGAACCGGTTTGCAAATTGAGGCCAAAGACCTAAACGGTGATGGCAAGATGGACATCGCCGTAGCAGGAAAGAGCGGTACTTTTGTGCTGCTGCAGAAATGAGCGATACAGAGTTGGTGCCAGTGGGCGACGATGATGCCACGTCGGCCGATTGGACAATCCGTCAAACCCAGCAGATTGTTGATCAGTGGATCCAAACGATTGGGGTGCGATACTTCGGCGAATTGACCAACCTTGCCCAGTTGGTCGAGGAAGTCGGCGAAGTGGCACGGATCATTTCTCGCACCTACGGCGAGCAGTCATCCAAAGCGGGGGAATCGCCCGGCGAATTGGCTGATGAATTAGCCGACGTGATGTTTGTCGTGGTCTGTTTGGCCAATCAGACGGGGATCGACTTGCAGGCGGCGATCGAGCGGAATATTGCCAAAAAGACCCGGCGTGACGGACAGCGGCATCGCGACAATCCGAAATTAAGCGGGCCAGCGGGCGAGTGAATCATCGGCATCTGGACACGGTGGTATACTTAGGCTGGAAACCAACATTCGCCGGGCGCCTAAAGGCTGGACACCAACGTGCGCTGGTGTACAGGCTTTAGCCGCCGAGCGCAAACAAAAAAACACTAAAACTAAAATCACCCACTAAGAGATCATTGCAGTGCCGCTTCGAATCATGCGTCGAATTACGTTTTGTGCTGGCCACCGTCTGCTCGGACATGACGGAAAGTGCAANNGAAGAACAGGACGAAATCGGACGCATCATCGACTTCAAATTGTTGAAGGAAAAATGCAAAGGTTGGCTCGACGAGCATTGGGATCATGCGTTCATCCTTTGGGACCAGGACACCAATGCACTCGAAGCAGTACGTCACTGCGACCCGCATCGTATCTATGAACTGCCTTATAACCCGACGGCAGAAAACATGGCTCGATACTTGTTAGAAGAAGTCTGCCCTAAGATTTTGGCCGGCACCGGTGCATCGCCTTATAAGATTGTCGTTTGGGAATCCGAAGAAAGCTATGCCGAAGTAACGGTAGACGACGTCTCACCAGCCCCCACCCGACCGACCGGTTTCGCGGCCAGCATGTCTTGATACCGGGGCGTTAACTTTCGATTGGGGCGGTCTGGTTGCCGCCGATACCGAACAAGGGCGGGGAATCGTGTTGGGTCGGTAGCGACGTGTTACAATCGCCAAACGTTTGCCACGATCGGCACGCTATCGAGTTAAACTGGTAAGCCACGGCAATCCGCCCGCTTGCCGCTGCCCGCCGACCGGTGAAATCACCTGGTCTTCCTTCCTGCCCAATCGCCGGTGATCACACATGAACTCTTGGTTCTCATGTTGTCGTTCTTCATTGTCCGCAACCCAACCATTACGTGTAATGGTGATGGTGATGGCCAGTTTGATACTAATTCAATCCTTGGCAAGTTTGCAAAACGCCACCGCGCAAGACCCGCCTGTGGCAATTGCCGCGACCATTCCCGATGTTTGGAAACGTCCGCCAGCTGGTCCGCTGTCGGTCGCTGAAGGGGTCGTTTGGTATCGCGCCGTGGTCATGCCGCCGGCAGACTGGGACGACAAGGAAGTGAAGCTGTTCGTCGAAGCGGTCGATGACGCTCGTCAGGTCTATGTCAACGGTCGCCAGATCGGCGTGCTGGGAACGTTTCCGCCGGAGTTCCGCAGCGGCCTTGGCCAATCGCATCGCTTGACCGTCCCGGCCGATTTGCTGCTGCCTGGCGAGCCGAATGTGGTGGCGATTCGCGTTTATCACTATCACGGACGACTCGGGTTCAACGTCGCCGCTCCCGTCCTGTTCGGCCCCGACGCCGCGATCCGCATGCAAGGGGCATGGCAAGCGTTTGCGGGCGATAACGAATCGCTGGCCAAACTGTCGGCGCGGTTCGAAATCGACCAATCGCAGTGGTTTAAGACCAAGTCGACGATCGAGGAAGCGGAAAAGGACTTGAAACGACTTGCCGACGATGCCGGTCCGCTTGCACCTTCCGAGGCCCACAAGCGACTGC
>DIUH01000128.1:17763-19623 GCA_002428205.1 Planctomycetaceae bacterium UBA6163 | reverse complement strand
AAGGAGCTGGCGATGCGTCGTAATCAAAACATCTTTTTCATTTCGGTCGAATCGGAGCCGACCCGCCGCAGAAAAGCCTTCACGCTTGTCGAGATCGTCGCTGTTTATGCGATCCTGACGGTTGTTACCGTTGGCACCTATAAACTTTTCAGTCGATTGAACGAATCGGTGCGAGTTACCACAAAGCACGATTTGGCGGTTCGCGAAATCTATCGATTGTCCACGTCGTTTCGTGACGAGGTTCGAAAGTCGAGTGATGTTCAAGTGGTCGACGAAGGCAAGGTCATTCATCTTGTCACCTCGACCGGAACGGTCCGGTATGGTTTAAGCCCACGCGGGGTCACTTACACATTCACACCCCGATCCGATTCAAACCTTTCGCCGCGACGCGATTTATTCGTTTGTCCGATTGATGACAGCCTGCGTTGCCGGATTGATTCCGATTCGCGTCTGGTCGCGTTACCGGTGATTGTCGGCGCAGCGTCCGTTAATGCCCAATCGATCGACTTTCGTTCGCGGCCGATCGAATTGANNCGAACGATTCGAGGTGGCGCCATGATGCGAAAGGGGACCGTAACATCGATCGCCGTGATCGTCCTGTTGGTGATGGTGGTGGGCATGTCGACGGCGGCGCTGCGTGCCGCTTGGCGAAACCAACTGTCCATTCGCCAGCATCGATCGACGGCTAATCTGACCGCGTCAATCGACGCGATTGAGCGATACATTGCTGCGGGTGGAAACGTGGCGGGGCAGGTCCAGTGGCCAATCGGCACGCCGGGCGAAGTGCCGAACGCTGCTGAAAAGGCCTCGCGAACGGTTCGCGTCACGTGGAAACCACGTTATGATGCAAACGAGACCGAAATCGTTGCTGAAGAGTTATGGGAACAGAAGACAGTAAACAGCTTGCAGAAAGTGGTGACCCATGAATGATTCATACAAATCGAACGCTTGCCGCCGTTTGCGATTCGCGTTCACGCTGGTCGAATTGCTGGTTGTCATCGCCATCATCGGCGTGCTGGTCGGAATCGCGTTGCCGGCGGTCCAAGCGATGCGCGAACTTGCCCGGCGATCGAACTGCCAGCAAAACTTGATTCAAATCGGCTTTG
Organism: Planctomycetaceae bacterium UBA6163; assembly: GCA_002428205.1. Classification (GTDB taxonomy): domain Bacteria; phylum Planctomycetota; class Planctomycetia; order Pirellulales; family Pirellulaceae; genus UBA6163. The sequence goes on along the minus strand of DIUH01000128.1, from coordinate 18,517 downwards.
GGCTAGCCGCTTATCACGGACGACAACTTCATTATCCGATCGGCACCTTGAATCCGACGGGCCCCATCAAAAGCGAACCGCAAGGGTATCATCACAATTGGATTGCGGGGTTATTGCCGCATATCGACGCGCAAATCGTTGCTAACAATATTGACACCCAGAAAAGTGTTTACGCGACGGAAAATGATGCCGTGCGATTTCTTAAATTGCCGCCACTGCGATGCCCATCCGCGGTTGCTGTCGAAGCTTACAGCACCAGCTATGCAGGCATTCATCATAGTGGCGAATCGCCGATTGACGAGGACAATGACGGCGTCTTTGTGCTCAATCGTCCGACGAGCAATGATGACGTTACAGACGGCTTGAGTTATACGATTTTTGTTGCCGAAAAAATCAGCTTGCCCAAGTTTGAACTCGGCTGGATCAGCGGGACACGCAGCAGTCTGCGAAACGCTGGGCATGCGATCAATTCGCTGACTGGAAATCTGCCGCTGCGCCAGCGTCCGACCTTGGCGGTGGACGACGATTGGGGAATGATGACGGACGAAGACGAGTTTATGGAGATGGATGAAGCGACAGGCGAACTGAAACCGACAGCGCCACCCGATCCACCGAAACCGCCAACCGCCGATGCATCAGGCGACCCGAATTTTCCCTTGTTTGTTGGTGGCATTCAAAGCAATCATCCCGGCGGGGCTTACACATTGACCGGTGGTGGTGAGGTCGTTTTTCGCTCGGATTCGACCGACCTTGT
>DIUH01000128.1:0-17655 GCA_002428205.1 Planctomycetaceae bacterium UBA6163 | reverse complement strand
TCGCGATCGCGACCGATTGCCCTTGTCGACCTTCATCGTAGTGATGCTTTGGTCGATACCGGCATTTGGAATGCTGATGTATCGATTCGGCGGCGAGTTTGGTGATATCGATATTTTTGAGGGCCCTGAACTACCGCTTTTTGGAGCCATCGTCGTTGCCGGTTGGTTGATGATCGCCCTTTGGTTGACCAATGGCAAAGGGTTAACCAACGGCAAAATCGATCCGACCGCTACCAAACGCGATGATTGGTTGACGCTCAACCGTTGGTTATGCGCGGTGTTAGTTGCGGCCGTTGTAATGATGATTTTCACCGTCCATCAATTCACGCCAGAGTTATCATTCGTGGTGGCTGCTGTGATTCTATGGACAACACTCGGCGCGATTGCACCGGTGCTTCATCGGCAATTGACGGGCCAACCGATTCGTCATCGTCCGGACTTATGCAAAGCTGGCACTGATCCGACAAGCTCACTGGGAGTTCGCGGCTTATTGGTCTTGACGTTTTGCATTGCTGCGGCGATTGGGACGGCGCGCAGGATGTCTGGCGGTGACCTGATACCACTCTATCCCGCTGCGGCGATGGGAATGCTAGGCGGTTTGGTATGGTTGTCGATGGTGCTTTCCACCATCGGCAGAAAGCATCATTATTTGCCGGTTGCTGTCGTACTAACGATTGTTGAGGCCACTGCGGCTGGTCAATGGCTGATGCTTAGCCCGGCAATCGATTCTACACCTGTCGAAGCGGTGATCTTGTTCATTATATCGGCACGCGTGGTGGGGTGGGTTTACCTGTCGGTCATGCGTGCTTCGGGATACTGCATCAGTAGCCGCAGTTAGCGGATTCGAACGGTTGTGATCTTGCTGACGTCGTGCAACACTACGATGAAACTGCCGTCTGGCGTGAATTTTGCTCGCTTGATGACGCTGTCTGGTGAGATTCCAAGATTGGTTTGCGACACTTGTTGGCCGGTTGTGATGTTCCAAAATCGCAGGGTTGCGGAATCATCGATGGACAACAACGTTCGTCCGCCGGGCGAAAAAGCGATCGCGTGGACTTGCCCTTCATGCATCATGACGGGGCCGACGCGTTTCTTCCCACGCCAGTCCCACAGATAAACCTCTCGATCGCTTAAACCAATGGCGAGCAGGCTTTCGTCTGGTGAAAGATGCAGAAGCCAAGGATTGCGAGAAAAGATTTCCAGAACCGTTTCGGGTTCGCTTACGTCGAGCGACCGGACCATGACCGAATTGTTGCTATTCCAAAAAATCTTTCGGTTGCGAGGTGCGATGCAGGCAGAAGTCGGATTGTACGCATTTAACTCAAGGGTTTCCCGCGGATCCTGCAGATCGACCACGCGGATTAGGTTTGCCGGGATATCGGTATCGGCGAGCCAATGCCCTGCGAGGACAAAAGAAAATCCGTTAACCGAAGGAATCGGCAGTTTCGTAAAAGCATTCGACCGTTGATCAAAAATACTTTGTGCGGACTGCTGGTTTGGAATGGCTAAGCGATGTTCATCGATAACAGCAAACTTACGAACGACGCGGTCTGCGAAGCCGATGGTGGAGAGGGATGCGGTTTCAGTATCGAGGCGAAATAACGTCTTGAAATGTTCAACCACCACCACTGGCCACTGGCCGGACGGTCCGGGGACGAGTTGGAAGGAATAGACCCCTTCGGGCATTGGCGAGGCGGCCTGGGCATCAAACTCGGTGCGTGCGAGCGGGCGCGGCTTCCAGGTTAGAACGTCACCGCTGGCTCCCACGGTCAGCAGATTGCCGCTTTGGGTGTCAAACGTCGAATAGTAGATTCGTTGCCCTTCGTTGACCCATTGGTCGACCTCGATCAGTTCGGCGTCGTCGGTGGCGTGAAAGCGGTGAAAGACGCCACCACGAAGTGCGATTACGGTCGACTGGTCAGCGGCGTTGTGTGCGATATTCATTGCCTCGTCGGATGTTTTGTATTGCTGCATGACGCGCATCGTTTCGAGATTAAGAATGCGAACGGTATTGCCTATCAAAATCCACAGCCAATCACGAACAGGATCTCTTGCCATTACCCCAACAGGACTAGAATCTTCGAACCGCATCTCGTGATCGACCATAAAGCTGGAGACGTCAAAAATGCGGATCCGCCCGCCCTTGTCTCCGACGGCGATTCTATGAGAGTCGACTCTGGCGATCGAAGTCGCTTCGTGCTCGAATTTTTCCAGATAACCGACCACCTTGCCTGACGTTGTATCCAGGATTGCTATGCTGCCATGACTGCTTAAGCAGGCGATGCGTTTGAGTTCCGGAAAGCTGGCCATATCATAAGCCCGCTCTGCGTCAAAGGCCTGGGTATTGTAAGTTTGCTTTAGTTTCTGGAAATCATAAGCATGAATCGATCCGTCGTCGCCGGACGACCAAATCAGATCATGTTCAGCGTCAAACACCAGCGAGTTGATATCCTTTTGCCAAGTCGGCATTGTTCTTGCCGTTGCGCCGGTGGTGCGATCAATCATCACGATTTCGCTAGCGGCGCCAGCGGTGCAATAGAAGTCGCCGGCTTCGCAAAGGTAATAAAGCGGACGATCACTTTTCCAAAGCACGGTCGGCGATTTAGATATCAGATGGCGATTGTGGTCCCATTCGATGTCGCGATGATGTGAAAGTGGTTGTGCATCGGAATATCGGCTGAGCAGTGTTCGGGCATCACGCAAGTGAGATTGCCGGATCGCATTGGATGCGTTTGCTAAGTCAGTCACATAGTTGGATTGTTCGTACTCATAGAGAGTCTTTCGTGTAGTGCTGAGTGCCGTTTGCAATTGCGTATTCATCGACTCGAGTTCCGAGTTCAGTTTAAACAACTGGCGGTTGGTAGCAGCGATGACGATGAAAACGACGACCAATGCGAGGGCCGAAACGGCAGCGATGGCGGCGGGAGTCGGGTTGCGACGTATCCAGCGAAAGAATCGCTCGCTGCGGTCGGGCAAGCGGGCCAGCACGATTTCACCGGCGAGAAAACGCAGCAGGTCATCAGACAGGCTGGCCGCTGTCGGATAGCGAGTCGAGGGATTTCGCGCCATGCAGCGCAAACAGATCGCTTCTAAATCGCGTGGCACCTCGTTGCGAATTGCTCGGGGAGACAAGAAGTCGCCATTACAAACTTTTGGCAACAAGTCGGCCAAGGTCGCCGCTTGAAAGGGACGAGTGCCGGCAATCAATTCATACAGGACAACGCCCAATGAATAGATGTCACAGGTGGGTGTATGGCCGTCAAAGTTGTTGCGGATCATTTCCGGCGGCGTGTAGTGCCAGGTGCCAATCGCTTCGGTTTGAATTTCCGATTGGCCTTCACTGTCACTATCTCGCAAGATCGTCGCCAAGCCGAAATCGGTTAAGCGGGGGCAATAGGGCAGTTCTCCATCAACTTGTGTTTTATCGAGCATAATGTTCGATGGCTTGATGTCACGATGCAGGACGCTTTGGTCATGAGCGTGCTGGACCGCGCTGGCAATCCGCTGGACGATCGCGGCGGCAACCCGGAAGTCGCACCCACCAGGGTGTTTTTTAATCAATTGAGTGAGTGTTTCGCCTTCGATCAGCTCGTTGACTAACAGCGAATGGTCATCGGTACGGATGAAATCAAAAAGCGTGACGATGTTCGGATGGCGGAGTCTCGCCGTAGCGGTCGCTTCGCGGGCGACCCGTTTATGGATGCGCTCGCGATTGAGCGAGTTAATATGCGGAACCTTGATGGCGACGAAGCGATCGAGTTGGCGATCATAGGCACGGTAGACGGAACCGAAACCGCCTCGGCCGAGTTGCTCGTGTTGAACGAAACGTTGGGCCAGATTGGCACTGACCGGAAAACCATCGGTGATCAGTCCGCCAGCGGACGATGACACGGAACTTGATACCGTGGCCGGTTCTTGACTGTCGCCGTCAATCCGTTCCCATAACGGTGCAGTGGGCAATTCAGAATCAAGGGGAATGCTTTCTAGCACTGCGGGAGGTTCGTGCGTAGGTTGGGCGGCATTTTGATCAGATTCAGATGGTACGTGCATCGAACTTCGGTGACTTATCGCGAAAGGGCAGCCTTCTAGCGACGCTGTTTTGACGCCATGGGGGAGACGAGCGGATCTAGTTTAACGAGGATCGGTTGTTTCGAGAATTGTTTCCGTCGGTTTTTGTGATTTCACCTACGAGTAACGTTTTTTGAAGCCATCACGACGCGTCACAGCGCAAGCGATTGCTCCCGGGAAAGCGGACCGCGACACCATTGTCCAGCAACCCGAGTACAATCGAAAGGCGAATACTGAACATCAAAAAAACGGTGGAGAGAAACAGATGCTGAAGGGAAAATTGGGATGGCGGTTACTGCTTGGAACACTTCTGGCAATCCTCTCTAACCAATGCGTGGCGGTTTTTGCCGACCAGCGGCCCAACGTGATCGTGATCCTGGCGGACGACCTCGGTTACGCCGATGTATCGGCCTACGGCGGGAAAATAGCAACGCCCAACATCGACAAACTGGCCCAATCGGGCTTTCGGTTCACCGACGCTCACAGCCCGTCGTCGGTCTGCACGCCAACGCGGTATGGACTTTTGACCGGGCGGTACTGTTGGCGGTCACCGTTGAAGCAGAGCGTCTTGGGCGGTTTGAGCCCGCGGTTGATCGAAGCCGATCGAGCGACCTTGGCATCGTTCCTGAAAGGTCACGGTTACAGTACCGCCTGCGTCGGCAAATGGCACTTGGGAATGGATTGGGAACTTAAGCCCGGCAAACAGGTGACTCGGTTGGGCATCGAACCACGTGACCAAGTTTTCAATGTCCATTACGATCGACCGATCACCAACGGTCCAGGTGCGGTCGGATTCGATTATTTCTTTGGCATCAGCGCGTCGCTCGATATGGTTCCCTATGCTTATATCGAAAACGCTCGGGTCACCGAATTGCCGACCGAGGACCGCGAGTTTTTCATGATGGATGATCGTGAAGACGGCGGTCGAACTCGCAAAGGTCCGACGGCTCCTGGTTTTGACGCCGCAGATGTGTTGCCGATGGTGACTAAGAAATCGATCGAAGTGATTCAGCGTCATCGCGCTGTCGATGGCCAAGCACCGAAACCGTTTTTCTTATACATACCGCTAGCGTCGCCCCACACACCGATCCTGCCGACTGGCGATTGGCGGGGCAAAAGCGAGATCAATCCTTATGCCGACTTTGTAATGCAGACCGATGCCGCGATCGGTGAAATCATGGCGGCATTGCGGCAAGCGGGAGTCGATCAAAACACGCTTGTCATCGTGACCAGCGACAACGGTTGTTCGCCTCAGGCAAAGTTTGAAGAACTGGCCCGACATGATCATTTCCCCAGTGGTCCGCTGCGTGGCCACAAGGCCGACCTGTTCGAAGGCGGACACCGTGTACCGCTGGTGGTGCATTATCCGAAGTCAAAATTGTCGGGGGCCGTGTCGTCGCAACTGGCCTGTTTGACGGACATCTTTGCGACCGTCGCGGATTTGATCGGCCAGCCGATACCGGACAGCGCCGCCGAAGACAGCTTCAGTTTCGCACCCGAGTTTACTGGCGCGGCGGCTACGAAGCCGATTCGTGACCACCTGGTGTCGCATTCCATCAACGGCTCGTTCGCCATTCGCCAAGGGAATTGGAAACTGTTGCTGTGCCCCGATTCAGGCGGCTGGAGCGATCCGCGGCCCAAAAGCCCCAAGGCGGCAAACTTGCCCGAGCGGCAACTGTATGACTTGGCCGCCGATTTAGGCGAGCGGGATAACCGGATCGAAGATCAACCGGCGGTTGCCAAGGAACTATTGGAACTGCTTAGAAAAGTGGTTCGCGACGGCCGCAGCACACCCGGCGAGCCCCAGAAAAACTGGGGCGATGTGAACATCCGCGATTGATAAGCGAGATTGCCAAATCTTATGACTTGGATGATGCGGCGAAGTATTGCGGTTCGGAACCTTCGATCCACTTGATGTTGCAACCGAGGCTGGGCACTTGGCGATCCAGCGGTGGTTTACCAGCGAGCAATGTATCGATCGCCAGCCGCAGATCGGCGCCCGTCACCGGTTTGTCGCTCTTGGGGCGACTGTCATCCATCTGGCCGCGATAGACCAGTTTGTGATCGCTGTCAAAGAGGAAGAAGTCGGGCGTGCATGCGGCGTGGTAATCCTTTGCCACTTGTTGAGTGGGATCAAACAGATAGGGGAACGCATAACCCCTCGCCGCCTTTTCTTCCTTCATTTTTTCGGGTGAGTCGTCAGGATAAGTGGCGACATCGTTGCTGCTGATACCGACAACGGCGATACCTTTGGGCAGGTAATCGTCGGCAATTCGCTTTAGTTCATCCGCGACATGTTTCACATAAGGACAGTGGTTGCAAAGGAAGACCACCAACAGCCCTTGCTTGCCGACAAAATCGGTTCGCGAAACCGTTTGGCCATCGGTATCAACGAGTGAAAAATCGGGGGCTTGGGTGCCCAGGGGCAACATGGTCGATTCGGTGCGGACCATAAGAATCCTCCTTAGGTTGCGGCGTGTTTGGCCGAGCCGAGAATCGGTTCGAGCAAACGTACGGTTGATGGATCATTAACAGACAGTTTTCCGAAACCACGCACAGCGCCCGCTTGGATCGCTTCCTGCTGGTATTCGTCGTAATTGGTGATCAACATCACGGGGATCGACGTGAAACGCGAGTCAGCTTTGATACCGCGGATCACTTCGATGCCATCGGAGTAATCACGGTCGAGTTTACGGTTGACGGTGATCAGATCAACCGGACGCTGGGCGAGTTGTTCGAGGGTATCTTCAAGGCCGTGCGTCTGGACGACGACGGCTTCGAATTGCGACTGCATCAATTTGCGAATCGCGTTGTAATCGGGGCCACAGTTACCGCAATCAATCACTACTTTTGTCATCGGATTTCCGAAATCGATAGGAAACGCCCGCCAACCGAACGTTCAGTTCGACGGTTTAGACATTATCCGCGCCGTTGAGTCGGGCACGGAACCGTATCCGTGCCGCGAATGCTAACGCTTGTCTGCATCATTGGGGAAGCCGATCGCGAACAATTTGTCGCGGCCGCTGATGTACAGCGTATCTCCGGCGGCAACCGGGGTGGTGTACAAACTGGTACCCAGGTTGATCTCGTCGATCGGTTCGCTGGCCTCTGCACCGAGCGAAAAAATCGCGATATCACCATCCTCATCGGCCACGAACAGACGCTCGTCGGCGACCAGGGGACTGCTCCAGGTTTGTGCCAGCAGGTCGGCGGTGAAGTGAGCGTTTGCTTTGCCCAGGCTGCCGCTTTTCCCCGTTGTGATATCGACACAGTGCAAAATCCCTGCCAAATCGACCACATAAAGCAAGTCGTTCTTGATCACGACCGTACCGAGCGTTCGATGCAGCGTTTCTTCGAACCCCAGCTTGCCATCACCATCGAGGTCCGATCCTGTGTACTTCCACAGCGCCGCCGAGTTCGGATTGGTGATCGCAAGCTCGCCTTTGCCAGGATCGACCGCCTGGGGAATCTTATGCTCGATCGGAACTTGATTTCCCCCTTCGACTCGCACCGCCAGTTCGGGCGACACATCACCACGCCGTGTCGCTGCGATGCACCACAAACAACCTTCGCCTTCACCCAGTTCGGGGTCCATCCCCACAGCGACGTAGACGTTATCGCCGTAAATCACGGGTGTTCCGATGATGTAATTGCGGTCGCCGTCGCCAGCGATCGACCATACCGACTCTTTCGGGTTGCAATCGAACTTCCATAACAGGGTCGGTTTACCATCGACGCCGCGATCGGCCTGGAAGCTGTAGATATAGCCATCGCCGCCGGCAAAAATCGCCTGGGCGACACCATCGATTACGCCCACAGCGGGGCTGGACCACTGGCCGTGCAGGATGTTTTTCCCGGGCGAATTGTCGGCCCACACCAATTCGCCAGTCGATTTATCGAGACAGAGGAAGCTGGGGGCATCGGGTGCCGGCAATTCCTCGCCCGATTCGCCCGTCCCGTTGCCGGTGTTGACGAACAACAGATCGCCCAGCACGGTCACGCTGCTGGCCGCCATGTTCCGTTGGCTGACGCCAAGCTGGTCCATCATGTCATAAACCCAAATCACATCGGCTTCCTTTGGGTTGGCGACGATCTCGGGCAGTTGTGCCAAGCCGTCGTCCTTGCCGTCACGAAAGCCTTCGGTGTCCAGACAGCGAACTTCGCCGCGGCTGGTCACAAACCACAGCCGATTTCCTTCAACCAGTGGCGTGCTGCAAATCCCTTGCAGTGGCCAATCGTGAACACGTCCCGATGCGAGCTTTTCGCTGCTGTGCTGCCACAGGAATTCTCCGGTGGCCCGATCGAAAGCCAGCAGGCAACCGAGGTCGGTTTCGGCCGAAAAACGATCGAGGTAGCCTGAACCGTTGTTGGTGCCGACAAACACCTTGTCACCGGCGACGACCGGATTGCCATACGTTTGGCTGCCGAGATTGGCAACCCAGCGAATATTCTCGGCCGTCGTCTTGTCCCACGCTCCGGTGCGTCGATCGAACTTGCCGACGTTCCAAGTTTGCGGCAACGGGTCGGTTTGGGGTGCATTGTTTCGCAGCGATGAACCGCCCAGTTGTGGCCAGTCGCCTGCGGGAGGCGGTTGCACGGCGGGCTGGGCGGTCGTTGCGACAAACCGAACGGGATCGAATTCACGACGAAGGTTTGGCGCTGGCGAATGATCGCTCAAATCGGCCACTGGCGACTCGGTGGCCACGGCAGGAAGTTCCGCCATGCCATCGCCGCATCCGGCAAAGACTGATGACGCGACCGAGCCTGCAACGATCGCCAAAAAGACGAGCGTGAGCGGAGAATGTTTCTTTTCTGACATAAAGGAATCGACTTTAAAACGCAGAACCCGCCTTCGTTGCGCGAAACGTCGGTCAATCACAAGCCGACGGCCATGGTCAACAAAACGACAACCAGTGCGTTGCGAGCAGACCAATGCGAATTGAGTGGAAGCGAGCGTAGAGTGCGGGAAGTTTGACGAATATGGCAATGCCACCCGAAATCGGCGCAGCCCTCACCGGCGAACATTTTGGCAGATGCAAAAATGTGGCGATAGGACTGATCACACCGCCAAGCAAAACAGTCTGGTCGATCGCAAAACACGACCCGACCCGCTTATTTTACCAGAATCACCGCCAATGATAACCTTCCTCTGTGGAAAACAGCACCCACCCGAAGGAGGCATGGCTGGGACTTGGACGGATGTTTGCCGAGAATTGAGCATCGAAAACCGATAAATCCGCCAGCGATCGGTTACACAGACTCGTCGAAAAACTCATCCGCTGGGTCAAACTTCGGCGCGCAATAGATCAATACCGACATCTCACCGACACCACGATGCCGGACACCTGGCGGAATCAGAATAGCCGACAGCGGGGAAACGGGGTGCAATACGCCATCAAGCTCGATGGCCGCATCCGGTGCACACTTCAGAACCACGTAAACCTCTGTCTGGATTCGATGATAATGAGTCCGGGCGTCGCAAGTGATTTCAGTCAGGTGAACTGTCGCGGGTAATTCAGGCCGATCTGCAAATGCACGTCGGGCGGTCCCACAGGGACAGTTCGTCGGCGCCAGCTCATCAAGCCGGACAATCGTGGGACCGGTGATCATGAATGAAGTCCCGCATTGCGGCAGAAAATGGGGAAAAGTATCGCCAATGTTCATTACCAACAATGAACGAAATGGCGACTCGCCAGGCTTGGAAGTCTAAACGGCCATTGATGGCTGTGAAAGTTGCCAACGCACGAACGAGCGAAATCATTCCAGCGATGGCAGGGTGGCAACACCCAGAAAGTGGCAATCTGTTCGGGTTAGGCAACTGGCGCGGCGAGACATGGTATCCCCTGGGGCCGCAGGCACGCGCACCTCGCATACAACCGAAAAAACCGCTGCTTTTTGCGCATTCGGCAAATATTTACAAGCTTGCGAAAATGCTCTGGAAGGCTCATTCAGCACCGAATTGTTGCCGATGAAACGTATCGTCCGACGGAGGGCACCGACGCTTGTAGCGTCATGCGGTGCGAGAGCGGACGAACGATCTTGAAGGTCCTGTCACTGGAGGCCAGGGCCTTGTCGATGGAACAGGCAAACGAATTGGTTGAAACGGCAAAGGCCGCTAGCCCATAGGACAAAACCTCATGGGCTGGCGGGTCTGTGGTTGAGGGCAATGTGAGCAGAACGAAGTCAGCGGGTTTGGTATCCCGAACCTGACCCGTGTTGTGCTCACCCGAGGTATTGGGGCTTGATCGACGGCGACTTCGTCCACCGACCGCGCCCTAGCTTTGACTCGACTGTCCGTGAAACACAATTCGAAAACCCGCGACATCGCGAACCACTCAACGCATGAGCGACAGGGAGACGTGGCTTCATGAAACGAATAACTTTGACTTTGACAATGGCGCTGGGATGTCTGATGACGACCCAGAGTTTTGGTTTCGACCTGTTGGACCGCATGTTGGGCTCCAAGGGCTGTGGCTGTGACACCGCGTGCTGCGAAGCACCGAGCTGTGGCAGCGAAGCACCTTGCTGCTCGACCGGACCAACCTGCGGTGCCGAATCGGCATGCCCCTGCGAACCAGCCTGCGGAGCGGAAGCTCCTTGTGGCTGTGCAGCAGAGCCAGCCTGCGGAGCGGAAGCTCCTTGCGGTTGTGCAGCTGATCCAGCTTGCGGATGCGAAGCACCGACTTGTGGATGCGAAGCACCTAGCTGCGACAGCCGCTGTGCTTTGGCTCCCAAGCGTGGTGGTTTGCTGAGCAAGTTGTTCGGCAAGAAGAAGAGCGCATGTTGCGATTCGGCTTGTGAACCAGCTTGTGGCTGCGAAGCACCGACTTGTGGTTGCGAAGCACCGACTTGCGGCTGTGAAGTTGCAAGCTGCGACAGCGGCTGCAAGCCAGCTCGTAAGAGCGGCGGTTTGCTGAGCAAGCTGTTCGGTTGCCGTAAGTCGAGCGGCTGTGACAGTGGCTGTGACACCGGTTGTGCAAGCGGCTGTGGCTGTGGATCGCCATCCATGGCTCCCGTCTCGATGCCTTCGATCCACTCGGTTCCGGAAGCTCCGGCACCGATCGTTGATCCAAGTGCATCTTACCAAGGCAAGCGTCGCGTCGTTCAGGCCAGTGCTCGCTATGTTCGCTAGGTCGTAAGACCCTGCGGACCAGGCCAGCCTGATCCCTTCTAGACGTGACCAATCGAAGCGGCCCGACAGGTGAATAACCAGTCGGGCCGCTTTTCGTTTTTATAAGCAGCAGAAAACGACAGTGACCAAGAAATCAATTTGACGTTCTCGCCCGAAACCGCAGTCCGCCTCGGGCCACCAATCCCTGATTTATATCATCAGGTTGATACAGTCGTCTTTTGCAGAGCCGGAAGGTGACGCTTGATCTCAGACCGACTACTTATGCGTTGCAACCAATCGCCGGTCATTCGATTCCATTGACGAAACTTTGGATCGAGGCGCATTTCGATAGAATCGCGTGCTCCAATTCGTTTCTAAACGATTCTTTCACTGGATGAGCAACATCAACGTACAAGCGTCGCTCGGCAAACTCATCACGAGACCGGTCGGCCAACGTGCTGCCACAGAAATTGCAATATCGTGCGTGAACGATATTCTTGGCCGCGCAATCGGGGCAAGGCACCATCCGTTTGCGGCAAGGCATCGCAACAAACAAGCGTTCTCGTTTTTGCAACACCCGCAAATCATGAACCGCAAAGCAATCGTCCAACGTTAATGAACAATAGGCGACAAGCGATTTTTCGCGGCCATCAGCCGGGGTTATTCGGATTTCAGTGATGTTCATCTAGAAGCCTGTTTTCTGCCTGAAGAGGGTAATCCCGGGAGGTGGCCCGATGATCCTCCCATGCTAGGCGTGACGAAATTTCGCTTCTATCGCAAAAGCAAACAAAATCGGCAGCAAGGATCGATACAATCTCACAAACCCGAGCCTAACCATTGGGGCGATTCGTTACTAAGTGCCCCGACCAAACGGATCACACCGGTGGCTCTGAGGACGACTCGACGGGAACCGAGTCAGCCTTTTGATGAAAGAATCTTGCCGCGAATGCAATGACTTCGTTGGGTGACCCGAGCGAAAGTTTGGCTTTGACATTCCGCATGTGCGCGTGAACGGTATTAATGCTGACATCCAACTTGACGGCAATTTCTTTAACCGCCAGCCCCTGGGCCAAAAACGTTAAAAACTCACGTTCTCGATCGGTTAAAAGTTTAACCTCCGTGGGGATCATCAAATTGAATGTGCAAACTGCTAAATCGGGATTTCCGATCGACCACATCCAAATGCGATAACGCAATCCATCCAGCGACGCGATTTCCACAATGTGTCGCTCGTGCAGAGTCGCGGTTCGCGCGAATGCTTGCTTAAAACGTTCCGCATCGCCAGGAATCATGTTGATCCAACCCAAGTCGCCGACCTGCGTTTTGATCGAGTGATTGCTGAGCCACTTTACGATGCCCGTCCAATCACAAATCGCGACAAACGCGTCGCCGGGTTTGAGTGTTCCGGAGCGCGGTTTCGACTCGGTTTTTGTAATGGATCGCTTTTTCGAACCCTTTGGAGTCGGCTCGATGACACCGGGTTCGGTTTGCGAATCGTTCCGTTTTCGCTTCATGGCTTTTCGCAACCTTGCCTGGCGGACTCCGTCACCAATCCCGCGAAACGGTACTGATGAATTCTTTTTCCGAACGCGAACCGTTGGGGTTCGGTTGGATGAGCGCCGTCACCACAAGATACACGAAACTGGCCGCAAGACACCGGGAGGACGATACTCGGCATACCGCGAGGGCTAAATTTTGCTGACGCCTGCCGATTGGGAAAACCGCAAACGATCGGCTACGATACCCAGACCGATCCGATCAATGAGTTGATTGATCCATCTCTGCTCCGTTCCACTCCAGCTCGACCCGTCCGCCATGACCGAACAAGAACTAGCCGACCAAAAGACCGCCATTCGCACCGCCGCCCACGCCGCTCGCAAGGCCCAAGCCGACAAAGAAGGCGTCAGCCAGCGGATTACCGATCGCGTCATGCAGATGCCTGCTTATCAGTCGGCCGGCTGTGTGATGTGGTATGTCGACGTTCGTGACGAAGCCCGCACGCGGCACGCCCTGCCAGAAGCGCTGACCCAAGGCAAGCGGATTGTCGTTCCCTACTGCGTCGATGGCGAGTTGGAACTGTTCTGGTTGGAATCGATGGACGAGCTAGAGTTGGGGATGTACAAGATTTTGGAACCCCGGGCCGACCTGCGTGATGTGGCCAGCAAGAAAGTCACACCCCAGGAACTGGACTTTGTGATGGTACCGGGCGTCGGCTTTGATCGCCGCGGCGGCCGCACCGGCCATGGCAAAGGGTACTACGACAAACTGCTGCAACACGCCCGCCCCGACGCACCGCTGGTGGCGCTTGCGTTCGAGTGTCAAATGTTTGACGAAATCCCGATGCAGCCACACGACATCTTCATGGACGCGATTGTCACCCAAGACGCCGTCTACCCAGGCCGCGGCCGCACTTAAGCGGCCATGCGGCGGTTCATTGTGTTGATCGCTGGCAGGGCGTATTGCACCGGCTGGTCGTCGCCGGTGACGACTTGGCAACCGAGACGTCGATCGAGGTTGATGATCACCGGGGCGCGTAGGTTAGTCGTCACGGCGCCGGGTTTTCCGGACAAGGTTGTCAGCACATAAGTGCGGTGGTCGCTCCGCAGTTGCAACACACCCAACGAATGTCCCGTGACGTGCACGCGATACTGGGGGACGAACATCCGCGGGCTGATCATCGCTAGCGCCCGATCGCCGCGCGAGGCGCTTTGCAGCCATGCCACCGACGGATTTTCAGGGTCAGGGACCAGCAACCACTGCCGCAATGTTTCCAGACCGATCAAGCCTTGTGGGAACAAAAACAGCTCTTGTTCTTCGACTTGGAGTGTGCCAAATCGCTGGGTCTCGATACGCATCGTGATGACTTCCGAACTGGACACAAGGCAAGGATTGCGAACGCATTACCGTTGTCGGGTTTGCGGCCCCCAAGGGAGGCCTGACGGGATCGACTGCGATACCCATATTGTTCATCGACCAATCGATCCTCAGAATCGATCAAAACGCTACAGAAAGTCCAACAGCGACATTCGAGCCGACTGGGCGATCAGTCTTAGCGACGCTTCTTGAGACGTTTGTCGAGCGGTGATGTCAGTGACCACCTGGGCGATGTCTGCGTCGACTTCTTCGGAAAGCTGGGCTTTGAGATCGATCACAGTATCGTCGGCGACTGCCTGCATCCGATCGAGATCTTGAGTCCACAAACCGACCCTGCCGCGAACCTGCCTGACCGTTTCGCTATCGGCATCAAGCTGTCGCTGCAATTGTTCGATCACCGCTGGATTGCCTTCACGCACCGCAGCGGCCAAGCGAATGAGCGTATCGATCGCACCACCGGGATGACGCGGAGCGTAATCGCTGCCGACTAGCGAGACGGTTCCGCCACTGGGAGTGCCTAGAGCTTGCGTTTGCCCTTGGGGCACTAGGCCCAAAGCTTGCGCCGCATCGCTGGTGCTGCCGACCCGGACACTTAACAGTTGACTGTTGGCGGGCGAGGTCAGCGTGATGCCATTGCCAAAACGGTTCAGCGACGCGGTCACTCGTGGCGCCGTTTGGTTGCCCAGATGATTGTTGATCATGTCGATCACTTGACCGACCGTTCGGACACCCTCGAGTTGAAAGCTGAGCGTTCCACCGTCGGTTCGTTCGATGATCAGATCGGGCCCTAACTGTGACAGTCGCACCCCCAGTCCGTCGTTGAGTTCGTCGAGCGAGACGCTTCTGTCGGCACTGCGAATCCCGAGCTGTCTCGCTGCGGAACCGCCGTTCTCGCCGATCGAATAATCGGCACCGCTAGCCAAACCGCGGACCAGAATCCCTTGACCCGATGGATCGATCTCGGCCCGAACATCCGCACCGCTGCGATTGATCGCCACCAGCACATCGCCGATGCTCTGGGCCGCAGACAGGTCGATGGTAAACGTATCGGCGCCACGCCGGATCTGAATACCATCAGAAACATTGATCCCGACACCGCCGGCAAGTTGATTCAGTGGCGTTGTTAACGAAAGCCTAGGTGACAGCCTCGTCGCGACAATCGGTGTGGGCGACAACCCGCTAACGTTTCGAATCGCCAAGTCGGCCGCCATGGTGCTGCCGGGCAAATCGTCGATCACCAAACTGCCGCCAAGACCGTCTGCGAAATCGATCGTTATCCCATCTGCGGTCAATGTGACGTCCAACGCTCGGCCGCCAAAGTCGACCCCTTGAAGCGACTCGACGACATCGCCGACCGTGCTGGCCGTTCGCAAATCCAGTTCAATCCAATCGCCGCCGTCGGAAACACGAATGACTCCGTTTGATACCCCAAGGCCTTGCCGCAAATCGCTCAGCGATGTGTTGCTGTAGATCGCCGGTTGCAGCGACGGACCGCTAACAATTGGCGACGCCAAACCGAACGATTCTGTTCCAGAAACGCCGATCGCGATGGGTGAATAGCCGCTGGTGATTGTCTGGCCGACGGTTTCATTGCCCTGAAACACCACGTAGGCATCTCGAAAGGCAAGCGCATTTTGTGATTGAAGATGGCCGCCAAGGAGTTGGTGGTCGCGAAAGACGGAATTGGCTGACGAAACCGCCGTACGCACCGCCTGATCAATGGTGGCCGCCAAGGCTTCACGTTCGCCGCTGGTCAATACATTCTGCGCCGCTTCGACCGTAATGCCGCGGGTATTGATCAACAGATCACCCAACGTCGACAACGCTTGGTCAGTCGCGGCATAAAAGCTGCGCGTCACATTCGCGTTGCGGCTTAACTGCTCCGTTCGACTGATCCCTCGTTGCAGCGTGATCGCCCGTCCGGCGGCCGCCGGGTCGTCGCTGACCTTCGACACCCGCAGTCCGGTCGACATCTGGTCAAACGATCGCTGAAGCGCCACCTGGTCAGCGTTCAATTGACTCAGCACCCGCAGGTTTTTCAACGGATCGCTGACGCGAGAAATCGATATGGGAAGCGAAGACATCGCAGGCAATCATCCCAAAAGCCGACGGTTCGGCGAATGATATCCGCCGGATTAAAACTCAGCTTGGTCGCACCACGCCGTTATCTCAAGTTCGGCTCAAACAACCGGCAAACTGAAACCAATCACTACAACCAAACAAAACCCTCGCCAGCGACTGTTGTTACCGACGCCCTGNNACCGACGCCTAAATCCACGGAGCCTTTTGGACCACCGCCTGGCCTTCGCCTTTCCACTGCGCCGTCGAACCGGGTTCGAAGTGCGATCGTCGCGCATACCCCAGCGCCAGCCACTGGCCGGCAGTGTCGCCGGGAACGATACTGGTCAACCGTCCGACGACGTTTTCATCGACGGTCAACGACGTGTCGACCGGCGGACAATTGGCGGAATCGACCTGCCAAATCACCAGCTTTTTCTGCACTTGGCCCAATGCGTCCAATCGCGCGACGGTCTCTTGGCCCAGATAGCATCCTTTGTTAAAGGAGATCGCCATTGCATCTCGATCAAGCTCCTGAGGCAGGTTTTTGTCATCCAAATCGATGCCGTACCAAGGAAAGCCGGCTTTCACTCGCAACAAATGGAACTGCGACACGTCCATCATTTTGGCGCCCATCGTCTGCAGCGATGGCTCCGACCGCTGCAACCACTGCCGCAGCGCCTCGGCGGATCCGGCCAACAGCACCGCCGGACCACCGCCCCAACCGTCACCGGCGGCGGCGTTTAGGCCGAACCACGGCACTTGATACGCCACGATCGAATCGGATTGGCCCCCAGACGTTATCGGGCGATACGAGAAAAAGTTCGGCGCCGGCGGCTGGCCAAACTCGACCGTCGGTTCCAACTGTGCCAGCATTTGGGCATCGATCAAGCACGCCGTCATCGAATCGCTGTGATCGGACACCGCGGCATCTTCACGGATCGTATAGCGATCGAAGTGGCCAGCGATTTTCTCGGCCTGGTTGGCGGCACCGATCAGCCGCAATCCGCTGTCGGTCGCATATACGCAAAAATGCCCAAGTGTCTTGCCGCGGATGTCGGTAAAAAAGGCCTCACATCCGGTTTGGCCGGTCAGTTGCAGCAGCGGTGCGGTGCATAAATTGTTAGCAACTCGAATCGCATCCGCTCCGACAACATCGATAAAGCTAAGAGCAGGGGTAGATATCAGAGGCATTGCGGTGTTCGTTTCGGGACAAAGTGGGCCAGGAATGTGAAAAATACGGAATTTGGGAGTTAAGTGCTAGCAATCGAGCGACGATCGGTGAAAATTGGACGCTATCGGGATCATCTGACTGGACTTTGGCCAGCAGATCGCAGACAATCAACACACGAGAGGCTTCGCCGGTGTGCCATCATTCTGGCCTCTCTGAAAACCCTTTTCTTTCTGGAGCGGCGTGACATGGTACAAGCAAGTGGCCTTAAACCTACTCGAAACAGCGGTTTTACGCTGGTGGAGCTGTTGGTGGTGATCACCATCATCGGCATTTTGATGGGGCTGCTGATCCCCGCCGTTCAAGCAGCGCG
>DIUH01000137.1 GCA_002428205.1 Planctomycetaceae bacterium UBA6163 | reverse complement strand
ACACCCATTCTTGCCGCCGAGATCGCGGCCCCCATGCCCGAGTATCCGCCACCGACGACGACCAAATCATACTGTTTGGATTCAACGCTTTCGGTCAAACCTAGTAACTTACGACGCCACGGCGGCAAGATATCGGAACTGTTATCAGGTTCCGCTGCCGGATCGGTGGTCAGGTAAATCGCATCACAACGACCATTGAACCCGGTCAAATCTTTTAAGGTCAGCTTTGCTTTGCCTTGCTTGAGATCAACCGTGCCAGCCTTATGCCATTGCCAGTTGTCACCTTGAGTACCGAGGTCGCCACCAACGACAGCGTCATTGACCAGCAATTGAAAACGACCTGGCGTTCCTTCTGCTTTCCACCGCGCGACCCAGTCAAACGTTCTCACCCAAACTTGATAGTTGCCCGCATCGGAAACCTCGATTTGTGTCACCGCGTCTTTGACCGGTTGACCAAGGCCGTGTGCCAGCAGGTATGGCGAACCCATTTGCTGAATAAACTGAGTGTCAAGTTGCCAACCACCGCGATCGTCGAAACTTTCCGCTTCGACAAAGATTTCTGCTGCCGACACAAGTCGTGCTGTGAAGCAAAACATCACGATGGTCACAAAGACCGAAAGACGCTTGAACCAGTTGTGACGAAGGGCAGACATTGGGTTGTCCGGGGGTGAATAAGGGGATGTTCTGGTGCTGAGGCTCCACTTTAACCAAACCACGCCTTGGTAACAACTTGAAGCCGCGCTGGGCATCACGCCAGTTTCGCGCCATTGGGCACCGCCTGGTCCGGAACCGCCAAAATCACCGAGCCGTCGTCTCTGTAAAAACCGACAATCAAGAACTGCGAAAGAAATGGACCGATCTGTTTCGCTGGGAAATTGATCACGCCAATGATCTGTCGACCGACCAATTCCTTTTTGGTGTAATTTGCCGTGATCTGAGCGCTGGTGCGTTTGGTACCGATTTTTGGACCAAAATCGACTGTAACTTTGTAAGCCGCTTTGCGAGCTTCAGGAAAATCGTCGATAGCGGTGATGGTGCCGGCTCGCAGATCGACCCGTTCGAAATCTTGCCATGTGATGACTCCGGTTTGCAGCGAACGTTCCGCCAGAAGCAGCGCGATCACTTCGTCGACGCGGCGCTGGCGGGCAGCGGGGGTTTTAACGCGCGACACACGCAGGCAATTCTCGCGTTTCTTTCCCGCAGTCCAACCTTCCCAGATCTCACGAGCTGGGTCATTGGCGTCTAAAACCACTTGCAATTCTGACGGAATCAAGACATCGTCTGAGCCAGCGATATCGAAACTGATTTTCGCAATGTCGCCAGGTGAGATTCCACAAAGATTTTGTAGTTTCTTTGAAACCAGGAAGCACCACCTCCCTTTTTCTGGCATTAATCCGCATTCGAAACGAACGCCGTTGATTTCGCCATCCATTCTCAGCCGTTTCGATTCGCTGAAGTCGATTTGAGCAACAATCTGCTCTGGCAGGTAAACTGCTGTGCCGTCAATCTTCAGTTCGAAGTTATAAGTGTATTCACTCATGATTAGGGCGATGCATATTCCTAGCCAAAGATAAGTCAGACCGCCTGCGAATCGCTAGGGGTGACGTCACACTTGGAATTCGCGAATGAACTGTCGATCGATCCAAGTTTTAAGATTCCAGCACCAGCGGGCATGAAGTGTCAGCCGCTTGTATTGAAGCAGGGCTTTACCGTCACCGGTGTTTAGCAGTTTCAAAAAATCATGCTGAGGGTGGTAAGTTATTAGCGGACGATTGTTCAGAAACGCACGCAAATTATGCCATAAAATCGGACAATGCCGCACCGCATAGACACCCGCTTTGGGCGATGGCGATGACATGATCGTTCCCGAGTCGCCAACAGCAAACACTCGCGGATCGCCTAACGATTGCAGCGTGTTTGACGTCGCGATGAATCCTGAGCCATCGGTCGGTAATCCCAGCTTTCCAAGCACCGGCGGGGCCGCTGCACCAGTCGCCCAGATCACACAATCGGTCGGGTGTGATTGTTGATCGTCCGTACGGACGGCGTCTTCCTGGACATGAGTAACTCGATGATTCGGAAAAATCCGAATCTGTCGCTGGCCCAGCAATTTCTCGATCCGTCGTACGCTGCGATCGGTCATGCCGTCGGCGACGCGCGAGCTGGATGTGAAGATCGAGATTTCGACGCTCCGGGGACTTGATCGCTTTCGAAAAAGCTCTTGCAAACAGAACGCGATCTCGATGCCCGCGACACCGCCACCGACGATCACCACGCGTAAGTTGCCCGCTCGCTGGGACTCTGCGGCACTGAGGCGATTGTCCAGTCGCTGCAAAAAGGTTTGCATTGGTTTGATTGGAACCATCAGCGGCGATTGGCAATGCTGTTGCCATCCGGACGGCATCGATCCGACGCCAATGGACAAGGCATCAAACGAGATTGGTTGATGGTCTGTGAATAATAATTGCCCTCTGGCCAGATCGAGCCCGCTTGTGTCTGCGATCAACAGTTTCGCCGAAGCGCGGTCGCAAAGCGCTTGCAAGTCGATTCGCATTTCGGCGTCATCAAACTGCTTGCCAAGCGTGCCAGGCAACATCCCCGAGTAGGTTGCGGTCGGGAATTTGCTGATGCATACGAGGTCGCAATCGGCGATCGGTTCGGTCACCCATTTTTTGACAACGTGTGCATTCGTGTGCCCGATACCAAGCAAGACGATTGATCGGCGCCCTGTCGTGTGGCCATCCACGCTCACTGCGCGACCTGTTCGTACTTCGCCGGAATTCGATATCGACTGCTATAGGTGTGGACTCGGTTGGTCGGGTTACCGTCAAGCGTTTGTAGCGGCAATTCGGCGTTAACCCACTGCAGGATACTGCCCTTATAGTTTTTGACCTTCACGCCGTTTCCGGCTAACTGCTTCGCATACGCACCGCTGCGTCCGCCAACGGTACAGTAAACGATTACTGTCTTGTTCTCATGCATTTTCGCATTTTTCTCATACTCTGCTTTCGTGATCGCGCCCGGGATAACAGAGACGTTGACTTCGGCATCGCTGCGAACATCAACTAACACGAAATCGCTGGCCGGATCGACTTTTTTGCCGCCCTTGTCGTCTCCCTTTTTCTGGCTCAACAAGTCGGATAATTGTCGCGTTTCGATCGTCTCAATCTCGGGGCCGCCACCGAACAGGTTTCCGAATTGTGCGGATGATCCTTGTGGGGTTGCGATGTGAATCAAGACGGATGCGAGCAGAGGTATAATAATTTTCATGATTAAAATTTTTAAAAGGTTTGCAGTCGTTTCAATAGTAATGCGATCATTCGGTTGATCAGCCGACAAGGCCCGGTTCTTATCTCTTAAAGGCGAGTAAGCACGCATGCCAATTCATAAATCCCCATCGGATGATCCACTCGATCGTGTTCGGTCGGCCATTGCCAATGATGTGATCGGAAAAGGATTTGCATCTTGTCCAGATCACATGAGAAGGGAGGCCCTTGCGTTGCCTCGGTTTGCATAAACAAGGCGAATAGATTGCCGCCGGGGCGCAACCATCGAACGAGCGATTCGTGATAGGTTGCCCATTGGGAAGGATGAACCGCGCAAAGGCAAGTTTGTTCGTAAATCGCGTCAAAGGCTTCTGGCGGATGAAACTCAAAAAGGTCTGACTGTATCACTTTGGCTTGAAGGTTTCGCGTTTGTAGTTCGGCTTGGAGCGTTTGTACGGCAGTGTCGGCAAAGTCGACCGCCGTGACGTCAAACCCGAGCGCCGCCATCGCGATCACCTCGTGCCCCCGACCGCATCCGGGCACCAAGACTCTGCATGGCCGCAGTGTGCCCTGATCGATCCACCGGGAAAACATCGGACTAGGCTGGCCGCGGTCCCAGCCGGTCTTTCCTTCGTCATACCGCGCCTGCCAGCTCGCCTTAGTCAACGGGCCTTGTGGCTGGCAGCTTTCATCCGTTTGCGTTTGGAGTTTAGGCTGCGAGGCCATCGGAAATCGCTTGGTGGTAAAAGGTCAGGCTGACACATCGTCGTGAAGCTGCCACGACGACGCGAGCTAGCCCGGAAAGATTAATATATCGGAATGTATCGATGTGTCAATGCAGTTTTTCCAGCGTCAATTGCTTTAAAGTCGAATCTCGTAAGCCGATGGCCGTGTTCGACTACTCGATCACGGGGCAAACGTCGAACCATTCGCGTTTTTGGCGGCGCATCCATTCGGTCGTTTCCTCGGGGCCCCAAAGCCCTGGCGGGTAGGTGATCAGCTTGGGAGCCGCGGGGCTGCGCCAGGCCGCGAGGATCGGATCAATGATGCCCCAAGACAGTTCGACTTCGTCGCTGCGGGCAAACAGGCTCGCGTCGCCGTTGATCGCGTCCAGCAGCAATCGCTGGTAGCCGTCGGGCATACCGCCAGCGTCGATCGCGCCGAAGCGAAAATCGAGTGTCGATGTGCGTGTCTTCATATCCGTATCGGGCACCTTCGATTGGATATGCAATTGTATCCCTTCAGCCGGTTGGACTTGGATCACCAGACGGTTCGCGTCAAAGTCTCTTACCTTGCTGCCGAACAACAGGTGAGGCGGCGATTTGAACTGGATCACGATCTGTGACGATCGGCACGACATCGCTTTGCCGCTGCGCAAGTAGAACGGCACGTTCTTCCATCGCCAATTGTCAACATACATCTTAAGGATCGCAAACGTTTCGGTTTGGCTGTCTTTGGGTACACCCGGTTCATCCGAATAACCTTCATAACGTCCGCGAACGGTTTGGGCCGCGAAGTCGCCGCCGGTCATCGGGCGGACGCTATGCAAGACCTTTACCTTTTCATCGCGGACCATTGTGGAATCGAAGCGGGGTGGCGGCTCCATGGCGGTCAACATCAGCAATTGAAAGATATGGTTTTGGAACATATCTCTTAGAATGCCGCTTTTGTCATAATAGCCAGCTCGGCTGCCGATCTTAACTTCTTCGGCCACGGTGATCTGCACGTGATCGATATAGTTTCGATTCCAAAGCGGTTCGAAAATGCTGTTGGCAAAACGCATTGCAAACAGGTTTTGGACCGTTTCTTTGCCCAGGTAGTGATCGATGCGATAGATCTGGTCTTCGCGGAAAACTCGGTGCACTTTATCGTTCAAGTCGCGAGCGGTTTGCAGGTCGGTGCCGAAAGGTTTTTCGATAATGACGCGACGTTGGCCCTTGGAATCCTCCGCCAGGCCAGACGCACCCAACTGCTCCACAGCGGCCTGATAAAGCTGTGGCATCGTCGACAAGTAATAAACTCGATCCGCACCCGATTCGGGTTCAATCGATTCGAGCAAACCTGATAAGGCTTGGAAGTCTTTGATTTCGCCGATATCGCCGGGGCTGTAGAAAACGGACTTGGCGAACGCAACCCAAGTTTCGTCATCAAAGACGTTTGCCGCGAACTCGGACGTCGACTTCCGCAGCATGTCGCGCCACTGGTCGTGAGAATACTCGCTGCGTGAAACACCGACGATTTGTGTTTCCGGCGGCAATCGCTTTTTCTTATGAAGGCTGTACAGAGCGGGGATCAGCTTCCGGCTGGTTAGGTCACCCGAAGCTCCAAAAATTACGATCGTATGTGCCATTGAGGCCAAAACCTTAGTGAGCGATAAGGGGGCAGATCATCCGTTACGCGACTCGTCCACCGGCATTCGCCATCGTCTTTGTCACCAGCGAAAGAAAGCTCTTTCGGCGACTGAGATCGCTTGGCAGCAGTGATCAAGGACGCATGCGTGCGGCCAAGTCGCCGCTCAATGTATCGACAACCTCTATCGGTAGCCACATCCCTGGTGGCAATCGCGACGTGTTAGCCTATCCGACGTCGACCAAATGCTTGCTCGTTAAGTCGTCCAACGTGGCGACACCCAGCGATTGAATCTGCACCGCGATCGCCCGGCACAATTCGCTCAATTTTCGCTGAACATCGAACGTCAGTCGTTGTTGGGGCGTTTGGCCCATGTTGTAGCCCAGGTTCATCGCTGATCGCTCGGCGATCGACAATTCTGGACCGTTGTCGCCCAACAACCAGCGATCACAGATAGAATTAATCGAAATCGCTGAAGCCCCAAGAGCAAAACACTTTACCGCATCTTCCGCACCCAGCGATCCACCAGCCAGCCATAATCGAGGTCGCCAACTTGATGGATGGGCGGCGGCCCAGCGGCGGTAGTCCATCAATGACGCTAGCGGGCATTCATTGAATCGAACGATGATTCCGTCAGCCGCCGCAGCGGCGATCGCAGGCAGAAGCGACTCCACGCTCCGATCGTCGATCGACACATAGACCGCGTCCGCTCCCAGTCGCCGCAATTGAGCTACTTTCGCCCCCATCTGACTCAAGTCGTTCCATTCTGGCGGAAACATCAACGGCTCAGGCGGTAGCGGCTCCACCGGATGTTCCGAATCGCGGTTCAGCCACATCGCCAATTGCTCGCCCTGGTAACTGAATCCGCCTCGCTGATCACGATTCATCCCGAGTCGTATCTCCGCGATCTGGGCTGATTGTGCGTCCTCGAGTGTCCATCCCATCCGATCGCTGCGATGCGTAGCCATTCGCGGCCAATTCGACTCGCCCCATTCCTCGCCATCGCCTTGCAATTCACGATACAGAACATTGATCGTGACTCCGAACTCTCCGACAAGCTGTGCCACCAAGCGTCGCCGCTGGACATCGGCACGGTGCCAGGGCGGGTCGTACCAGAACAAGGGCAGCGGAACTTCCGGCGTCGGTTCGGAATTGGTCGGCTTCGAACCGTCCGGATCGTCAGTTCCTGCGGCTCCCAACCCGGCTGCACCAACCCGTAAGCTAGGCTCCGAGGTCGGACGAACGAACCGGTCGATCCGTGGCGGCTTCAACTGAATGTGGCTTAAACTTAGTGGCTCGCTGCTCATCGCCAATTCGGCCTCACTTCGCCAGTTTCACGCGACTGTTCAAATCGCCACAAACGCTCGGGAATCACGCGCCGAAACTCTTTGGCCGCCCCGCGAATCGAGGCGTTGATCAGTAGCACCCCGAGCCGCAATTCGTCACGCTTCTTCAAAGGCACTTCAACCATCGACTCTGCCAAGGAACGCGCGTTACCCCGCAGATAGATCGTTCCCAACCCGCGATGATCGCCCAGACGCTCCCCTGCATCACCGCCGACGACCAGCGTTCCGCCGCGCATCGCGACTCCCGCATCGTCGCCGACATCACCGCGAACGAACAATTCGCCCGCCAACATTGCCGCTC
Source organism: Planctomycetaceae bacterium UBA6163 (assembly GCA_002428205.1). Taxonomy (GTDB): domain Bacteria; phylum Planctomycetota; class Planctomycetia; order Pirellulales; family Pirellulaceae; genus UBA6163. Next base: position 1,710 of record DIUH01000137.1, on the reverse strand, counting down.
CCACACGATCACCCGCCGAACCATAGATGGCCAAAGTCCCCGCGGCCATCGCAACGCCCGCTCCATGCCCCACATCGCCGCGAAATCGGATCGCCCCGCCACATAATCCTTCGGCAATCCCGTTGCCGCCATTACCGTCGACTCGAACATCACAGCGATTGCAGTAGCTGAGCGAATAGTCACCCAGCGGCCCGATCACGTGCAACCGAACCGGCGACCGAATCGCCATTAACGCCGCTGTTTGGCCAGCCGCACCGGTAATTTGAATCAGCGGCATCTCATCAGGATTGTCGCCGCTGCTGGGGTTGCCGAGCGAAATGCTCGCGATTCGCGTTCGCAACTTTTGATCCGGCATGTCATCCATCGACAATACGTGATCTGGGGGCACTGGCTCGTTTGCCATTACAAAAACTAACCCATCGAAAAATCGTGCCTGGCGGTCAAACAAAACCTTGTAATCGACACCCGCTCCGAGCGAACGAGCGTCACTCTTGGATCAAAGCCTGGTTCACCTCGGTTCGCGTCACCGACTTAGCGATCGCGTCGCGTTGATCCGAAATCCCGGGTACTGTGACAGCGCGATTTGTTGAGCTTGCAGACTATCGCGCGCAGGAACAACGACCGAAAGCGGACGAGCAAAAACGCCTGGCGGCGGCACTAAGAACACCTCCCAGATCGTGGTAACGCCGGTCGCCGCGGCCATTAGATTTAGCTTCATCATTTCGATCTGTCGCGACTCCATTCGGCCGCGATTGTACTCCTCGGCCTGAAGCTGCAACAGGAAATCTTCGCGTGTCCGACTGGCCTCACTCGATTTGGCATCTTTCCATTGTTCGTAACCGGGACGCAAGGCATACAGATCCTCTTCGGAAAACATAAAGAACGGCACTGGCAATTCCGTCCCGTCTTCCAATTTCAACAACACACCTTCGACCGTATACTTACGCGATTCCGTGCCCAGCTTCGCCGCCCAACGACTCAAGTCGGCTTCGGTCTTCACCGCGGGGTCATCGAACTCCGCAACAATTTGGATCGCAGTGATTTGGCTGAAAGGTGGAAGGCGCGAGAACGCGGTCCCGTTGACCATTACCAACCCCTGCATTCTGCGGAACTCGACATCACGTTGGCCGAAAGCGATGATTTTTCCCTTCACTTCAAATCCGCTGCGCGACTTCCAGGTTTGATACTGATCAAGCGCATCAGGCTGCGGCTCAGCCGACTCGATCGCCGCCCTGCGTTCTTTGACGAACTGCTGGTCCGCAGTCGACAGCTCCTCCAGTTCGATACCGACCAGCGTGCCGTTACGTCGACGCACGACGACGGTAGTGTCGTTCGCAGCGAAGTATTCACCCCGCGCCACGAATCGGCCCGAAACGTCATTCCACTCTCGAATCGTTTGCGAAGCCGGGGCCTGTGCATCAGCAACCGTGACGCAAAGCAAGATGGCGATCATCGCGATCGCAATCAGTCGAATATTCATCATCAAACGCTCAAAACGAAGTAAAAAGTGTCGGGCCTCTATCATACACGCCAATCGCCGCCCGCCCCATACGCAGATTCGACTACCGCAAAAAAAACATCACCCCCTCCGCAGCGCGTGCTCGCCAGTCGGATTTCAGGCATTGACGGAGCAAAACGGCCTGGCCAAGATAGAAAAAAGCGGGGCGTGGCTCAGCCTGGTAGAGCGCTGCGTTCGGGACGCAGAGGTCG
>DIUH01000057.1:2730-22055 GCA_002428205.1 Planctomycetaceae bacterium UBA6163 | reverse complement strand
GCGAAATGGGCAACGAATTGGGCTCAATGGTAAATCCGTATGCGTCCCCATTGCCCTCACCCGATCCGCTGCCGGCCGCACAAGTCGACGCGAAAAACAATCTGACTTTAGCCTCAATCTACGCGATTTTCTTCTTTTACGGGGCCAGCCAGGTATTCAAGTACGAAGGAAACGAAACCTACTACCTATTTTCACTGCTGTTTGTGATTTTAATTTCCGTCTGGACGTTTGCGGACATCAAAAAACGCGATGCCCGAACCAACCTGTTGCTGAAGGTGCTGTATATCATAACGGTACCGATATCAACTTTTGTCTATCTGGCATCAAGTCGAGGATTCAGAGGAGTCGGTTGGTGGATTTTGAACTTTGTCGCAATGTATTTCGTTCTAGCCATAGGTTTTTATGTTGCATTCTACGGGCTGTATTACTCTGGCCAATGGGATCTGATGGACCCCGTCTTCTTTCAGTAGCGATCGCGGCAACGAATCGCGAACCGTAGCGGTTCGGACGTGCCGAATTTATGCCGACTTACGATTTATGCCGACTTAACTGTGCAGTCCTGCTTAAGATCGTGAAGTGGCAAGCTCGATTCAGAATCTCGCACACCTGACAGGTGTTTCGCATTTTCCGCATACGGTGGCCTTCAAATCATCAGCACGCTTGGCCCGGCGATTTTTTGGCCGTTTCGCAATACACTTCATCGGAAAGCGAAGATGTGATTTTGGCCGCGTATGTAGATTGTGCCTGTGGAAATTGCAGGCGTCGTTAGGCAGTTCTCTCCGCAAAAATTGTTGGAAACCAGCTTGAGTGTTGGGCCCGCCTGAATGACGACCGTTTCGCCTTCCTCGCTGGTTAAGTAAAGATTGCCATCGGCTGCGATGGGTGATCCCACGAAACTGCGGTTTCCTTTCGTCGGCAGGCGTTTCTTATAAACCAGTTCTCCGGTAACCGCCTGATAGCAGGTCAATATGCCACTGTTGGAGCATACATAAAGATAGTCACCGTACACGATCGGAGTCGGCATGTAGGGGCCGCCCTTCGTATCGCTCCACGCAACATATTCGGATCGCCCGTCACCTTCGTCCAGTGTGAGGTCTCCTCTGGCATCCAGGCGAATAGCATAGATCGGCTGAATGGGGCGATAACCGCTGGAAATGAAGATCAGTCCGCGTGCGGTAAAGGGCGTTGGTACCGCAATCTCACTGTTGCGTTTAATCTGCCACAGTTCTTCGCCCGTTTCAAAATCATAGCCGCGTGCTGCGCCCGTGGCATTGGTGACGATCTGCAAGCCGGTCGGAGTATCGATCACGGTGGGAGTCGACCAGCTCGGGATTTCATCGCGATTTGTNNTTCCAGATTTCATTTCCGGTCGCCACGTCATACATGGCAATGAATGACTGGTCTTGAATGTCGCACTGCAAAATCAAACGTTGATTGTGAATGATGGGTGATGCACCGAATTGCCATTGGTAGTCGCGATCATAAAACCAACCGCTGTCCAGCAAACCAAGATTCTTTTCCCACACCAATTGGCCATCCATGGTGTAACAATAAACGCCTTCGGATCCGAACCATGCGACCACGTAAGTGCCGTCGGTTGCGATTGTGGAGTTCGCGTGTGTCGACTTAAGGTGACGTTTGACGCTGGGTGTTTTGTTGCAAGCGGTTTGCTGCCAAAGAACTTCGCCGGTTTGGGCACTCAAACAGAACGTAACAAACTGATGTTCAGAATCGTCATCGACGCTGGCGACATCGCCATACAGACCGATGCGAATGTCCGCCGCCTTGCCGCTGATTGCCGTTGTCACAAACAACCTATCATTCCAGATCACAGGGCAACTGTGTCCGAGTCCAGGGATTGCCGTTTTCCAAGCGAGGCTTTCACTCTTTTCGGCATCCCAGACTGTCGGTGCCTGTTGGCCATCCGCGATACCGCGAGCGGCTGCTCCACGAAACTGGGCCCAATTGTGACTGGAAACGGCCAAGTCGCTGGCGAGCGATTCGGGTGAACTGGCGGGAAATCCTTCACGGGAAATCTCACCTGACTGTCGATCGCTGGCCGTTGTCGGTGTCGGTTGGGGAAGCGAAGCGATTTCGACGTCTGTCAGTTTGCGATAGCTTTGCTCTTTGCCGGCGAATGTCCACCGCAGTCCCTCCACCGCAGAATCGACGACCTGTAACTTCAGTTTTGCAACTGGGTTTGAAAACTCGGTCTGTGAATCGGCATCGAGGGCATAAGAGCCACCACCGGATACTTTCACGGAAAGGGTGTCGCCCTGTTGGCTGATGTCAAGCCTTGACTCGTTATCGCAAAGATAGGTACCGGCATAAGACTCGATAACGGATGGCGAGATATCGACCTTGGGATAAAACTTTGTCAGTGATTGATCGATCATTTCGGCGGCTGCCTGTTTTTCATTATCCTTTGCAGCCGATAAGGTTGAGTTCAAAGTCCAACGACTTGCTTTGCCACTTTTCGTAATGTGGCCAATCGTCTCTAAGTCATCCATCGCAACCGCTTTTACCAACGTTGTATCCACGTCGCTTGCGCCAGCCAAAACCAATGCCTTCATGATGTCATATCGATTGGCCGAACTGGCCCAAACAATCGGAGTCGCGTTATAGAACGAATCCTTGACATTGGGATCGGCTTGATTTGCCAGCAGGTACTGGACGACTTCCAGATGCCCGCGATCTGCGGCGAACGACAGCGCCGATGCTCCGTAATTGGTTACCGCGTTGACATCGACACCCGATTCGACGGTTTGCTTCACTTTCTCCAATTCGCCGCGACGGGCCGCATCCCAAAGGCCCTCGGCATTCGGCTTTTGAGATTGCGGGTCTTGGGCGATAGCGAGCCAGGGAATTGCAAAAATGCAAGCCAGGATCGCTGGTATGATCCGTAGGTATGGTTTGCAGTGAGTTTTTGGACGCATATTGTTGCTGATTTTTAAATGATGGTCAGAGTTGGTCGATCGACGAGCATTGAATCTGCTAATCTTTACTAAGATTCTGGCCGAAATCAACAGAGGACTGTGGCTATACCGTGACTGGTTAAATCTTGCGTTTCCGGAAAAGGCGTCGGCGATATCTGTTTCCTCGCTTGCACTGCTATTCAACCAATCGGTCTGCCATCGCTTCAAGTCGTCTCAGATGAATCGCCACGACATCCGGTAAGGCTTCGGCGACGCTTGGCTCTTGCAGAACATCCGTCGCTTGATCGAGGCATTTCCGCGCCTCGTCCACCTTGCCTGCCCCTTCGTAGCCACGGGCCCGACGTTCGAGAGAGTTGGCGAGCAGGAATCGATAAGAAACAACCAGCGGAAACTCGCTGACCAGTTGCTCGAGAATCCTGGTACTTTCGCTCAGCGAAAAGTCGTCACCGCGGCTCATCAACGTTTTGGCTCGCAACGCCTTATAGTCCGGGACGTGGGGGTAGTCGCGAGTCAGTGAGGCGGCAACCTGAATCGCACGCGGCATCATCATGTTCGGGCCTCGCCCCATCGACGTCGCAAAGGTAGTAATGGTGTCTGCGAATACGAACTTGATATAAGGCGAATCGGGAAACTGGTGAAGCAATCGTTGCAGTACGTCAATGGTTGCACGGATTGCATCTTGAGAGGAAAGCGGAGCGAGGTCGTATCGTGTGATCCTTACTTGTTCACGGTAGGCATTGGCTAATTCAATGGCGTAATCGACCCGTTCGGGATGATCGGCATGCAACTTTGTCAGCATCTCGATCGCAGTACGGTTGGTATCTCGTGTTTCTCGTTGGAATCGACGAGCGGCTGACACAACATCGCCGAACAACCGTGCGCTGTCGCCGAAAGCGCCGGCCTCTGGACGGTCTCGGGGGATTGAGCGAGGTGGTGGGACGATTCCCAGACGTGAATAGATGGAATTGTAAAGGTTGATCGACTTGGCGAATGCGAAAGTGAGATCGGGCGTTCGATCTGCAGCAGCGATTTCACGATAAAGGGCATCGATTCTCGCGAAGTAGCTTCTCGCGGTTTCCATATTTCCGCGTGTGCTGGATGTCAGGATAAGCGCCCCCAATGTTTCCATCTTGGCTAAGCGATGCAGCAAACCGCTGACGCCCGTTGTTTCCAACTGCTCATAATTCTTTAACGCTTCGTTATAGGATGACTCGGCTTCGTCGAGTCGACCAAGGCGATAAAGAATGTCACCGACACGTCGATTCGCCATCGCAGACTCGGCCGAAAGATCGGCGGAATTATCAATTGCGAATCGATCAAAGAATGCGAGAAGCGAAGTCAACATTTGAGCATCGGCATCGGTGACCACACCGGTTCCGTAGGCGATTTCGCCTTCGCCCACTTCGACCGACAAGACCTGGGTTCCTGTACGCGAACCGATGTTTTCGACAATACTTTCAAATGCATCGATCGCCAGCGACAGGTTGTTCGCCGCGAGTCGTCGTTGTTCCTCAGCTTCATCCAAAGCCTTAACCTTTTCCAACAAGTTACTGTCGGCAAGCGACTTCGCGGTTTGCAATTCGTCCAGTGTTCTTGTCAACCGATAATTTCCTGTTGCGAAAACGGCGACAAGGGCGAACAGCGATACAACGACGGCAAAGGAGAGCGAGGCAACGGCGGGATTACGCTTGGACCACTTGACGATTCGTTCGAAAACCGATTCGCGACGGGCGAGAATGGACCGACCTTCAAGAAACCGCTGCAGATCCTCCGCCAGTGCGTTCGCATCGGCATAACGATCATTCGCAACCGACGCGCAAGCCTTCATGATGATGGTTTCTAGATCTTTCGACACGTCGGGCGCGGCTGTCCGAAGTAGCGGCACCGATTGGTTCGTCTTCGCTTGAATCAAACTCGGATGAGTCGTTTCGCGATACGCCGGTTTTCGGGCAATCAGTTCATAGAGGGTTAAGCCGAGGCTGTAGACATCACTCTGCTGGTTCGCTTCGCCGCGAAACTGCTCGGGTGACATATAACGAAAGGTCCCCAGCAGATGTCCCGTTTGGGTTTGGGTCGCTTCATTAACGTGTTTGGCCAGACCAAAGTCTGTGATCCAAACGGTGGCATCTTGATCAAGTAAAAGATTGGCCGGTTTAATGTCGCGATGAATGATTCCGTTTTGATGAGCGTAATGGAGCGCATGGGCGAGATCTCGACCGAGGCTGGCAATGAACCGAATCTGGGCATCACGTGTTGTCGGCAGCGGCACATTCATCGCCAAATCAAGTGTCGCCGATCCGCGAGAGTCCCACTCGCTTTCGTCGGTCAACGTCGCGACCGTTTCGTCTTTACCGACTGCCGCTGTCGCCGGTTTCGGTTGGCGAGGCGGTCGATCCCAGGCCCCAGTCGATTGCGATGTAAGTCTTTCGGTAAGTGTTTCCTCAGCACAATCACGCGAAAATCGCTGGATCACTTCGGATAGGGTAATTCCGCGGATGAACTGCATCGCATAATAATTCAGTCCTTCGCTTTCACCGATTCCGTAAACGGGAACAATATTCGTATGGTGAAGCCTCGAGGCTGATTCCGCTTCTTGGCGAAATCGACGCAGTTGGTCGGACGTTCCGGCGACTTCGGGAGACAGCACCTTCAGCGCGACCGGTCGTGCCAAAGATTCCTGGATCGCTTCGTAAACAATTCCCATTCCGCCGCGACCGATTTGTCGAACAATCCGGAAATCGCCCAATCGCTCGTGTTGACGAAGCAAGCGTGAGGTGCGTGATTCAAAACTGCGGTTGGCGTGTTCGGCGTCGGCAACGTTTTCCATGGTCGCGATGGGGCCGAGCACGGCGCGAATCGTCGACGCGTGTTCGGGAGCACGCGATATGTACTCGTCGATCGAAGGCTGCTGGCCCTGGCGAAGACGTGCGGAGAACTCTTCGGCTAGAACTTCGACGGGATGTCTTTCTTCTGTGCTCATGACGTTTTGGGTTGCATGATTTCGGAGAGACGTTGCATCGCGCGAACATAACGGTTGCTCGCTGCCGTCACAGAGATCCCGAGGGCTTCAGCGGTTTCTAGGTTTGAAAGTTGTTCAAAGTGGCGAAGCGCAAGGACTTCGCGATCAATCGCTTCCATCGACTCGAGCCCCGATCGCAATTGGTCGATCTCTTCGGCCCGAACGAGTGCTCCACTCGGGGATGTCTGGTTGGCGACCAACGCGTAAGCGATCGAGTAACTTGTCCCGTCATAAGCTCTTCCCAGTAAGGGAACCTCACGATCGGCTCCGCGCTTCTGGCGAAAATGCTGGCGATGGAGGTCGACGACGGTCTGCAGCGTCAATTGGCGAATCCAGACAAAGGGGGAGACAGTCGTCGTTTCGAGATAACTCTCTAGGCGATGTGAGACGGTCACGAAGGCCTCTTGTAGGACGTCTCCCGAGTCGACGCGGCCAAACAACCTGCGATCGAGCCGAAACTCGACCATCCGTTCCAGCCGAGACCGGTATTCGGCGAACAGGCTTGCCAGCGCGACGGTTCCGTCACGTTGCAATCGTTCGAGGTCATTTGCAGGGGCGTTTTGCATAGGATGTAGATTATTCTGTCGCAAACCAGATTCGAAGCCGAGCGATACAAAGAAGCTCGACTCCTTTTGTGTAACCCGCCAGAGCGCCGCACGATTCGCTTTGCCGGGACGGAAATTTTTTCGGTAATTTTATTGTGGATTCCGGACCACGGGCGACGGAACTCATCTTGGCAGCGTCTCGGTTTACCTGGGTCACTGTCGAATTAACGAACCCGAGTCGCCGATTTTCTTGAGGTCTTGTGATGAAACGATGTGTAGTTTGGGCTTTGATCGGTTGTTTGAGCCTGACGCTGGCCACACCCATGATGGTGGTTGCCGACGACGAACCAAAGAAGCCAAGCGATCGTTTTGGTGAACGACAAGGCCCCCGGGGCCGCCCGGCCGATGGGGAACGCCCGCAACGCGGCGAAGGGGCCCAGCGGCCTGGATTCGCAGGTGACCCTGAGCAGATCGCGGCAACGATGATCCGCCAATTCGATAAAGATGGCGATGAGAAGCTAGACGTAAAGGAACTTGCCGCCATGATGACAGCGATGCGGGAGCGTGGTGCCGCGACGATGGGTCGCCGTGGCCCCAATCCAGGCGGCGATGCCGCTGCAACGCGGATGCGTGAAATGATGGAAAACCGTCGTCGCGGCGCAGCCGAAGGTGCCGACCAGCCCGGTGGCGTTCGTCCCAAGCGACCACCGATGGACCGACCAGCCAAGCCAGCCGAAGCTGACGACGCGACTTAGCACTGGGCGGGAAATAAGTGGGCCAATTTCTTCTCCTTTCACTTCCTTTTGGTTGAGACTCCATCATGCGGTTAAATCCTTCCAGCGCCGTCGCGAACACGTTGGCCTTGTTGGTTATGGCCACTTGCTTCGCGTTGACCGCGCGCGGCGAAGATGCGATCACACCAGAGCAATCGAAGTTCTTTGAGTCGAAGATTCGGCCAGTCTTGATAAAAGAATGTTACAGCTGTCACTCGACACAGGCAGGCAGTGCGAAAGGTGGATTGCGACTCGACACGGCGCAGTTAAGCCAACTTGGCGGCAACAGCGGGCCAGCGATCGTCCCCCATGATGTCGACGCGAGCCTCCTGTTCAACGCAATCGACTATCAAGATTTCGCGATGCCGCCCAAGGGCAAGCTTGCGGATTCTGTGATCGCAGACTTTCGCCAATGGATCGAGATGGGGGCACCGGATCCTCGTCAAACCGAAGTTTCGAAGACCAACTCGACAATCTCAGACGACGACATCAAGCGGGCGAAGCAAGATTTTTGGGCATATCAACCGCCTAAGCCGGTCTCGGCACCCGAGGTGTCCGATGCCGGTTGGGCGAAGAGCGATATCGACCGATTCGTTTTCGCAAAACTCGGCGAAGCGTCGATGATGCCTGCCCCAGATGCCGACCCGGTTATCATTCTCAAGCGACTTTCGTATGACTTAATCGGATTGCCGCCGACGCCAGGCCAAATTGAAAGCTTTAAGAAAGCTTGGGCCAAAAACCCTGACGATGCCGTACGTGTAACGGTCGACAAGTTATTAGATTCACACTTATTTGGCGAACGCTGGGGACGCCACTGGCTCGATCTCGTTCGTTACGCGGAATCCAATGGGCGAGAAGTCAATCAAACGTTTCCTCATGCTTGGCGATACCGCGATTACGTCATCGATTCGTTTAATGAAGACAAGTCTTATGATGACTTCGTTCGCGAGCAACTCGCTGGCGATTTAATACCGGCCAAGGACGATGCCGACTGGGCAGAACACCTTATCGCCACCGGCTTTCTCGCCTTGGGCCCAAAGTCGCTCAGCGAGCAAAAAGGGGCACAATTCGTTATGGATTTGGCCGACGAGCAAATCGACGTGACGACTCGCGTCTTGCTCGGAACGTCCGTTGCCTGTGCGCGTTGTCACGATCACAAGTTCGACCCGATCAGCCAAAGCGACTACTACGCGATGGCAGGTATCTTTGTCAGCACCGCGACTTACTACGGAGCACCGGCATCGGAACTGGGGCTTCGCGGCAGCATCCAAAACCGAAACTTAAGCAACCTGATTCGGTTGCCCGTCGAAGATCCCAACCCGTTCGACAAAACCTACAGTCGCGAAGAAATCACTCGCATCGAAGACGAAATTCGCAACACGCAGCGTGAGCAAGCTGAAGCGATGATGGCCCGCAGTGGAAATGGTGGGCAAAACCAAATCATGAACCTGATTCGCAATCGGGCAAAAATCGAAGCGCTGTCGACGGTGCTCGGAGGGATTGATGACAATGGTAATCCGATCAGCTTTTGCATGGGAGTGCAGGATCGCGAACAACCACGCGATACGCCACTGCTGGCCCGCGGGGAAATCGACCAGCCCGCCGATCCGGTGCGAAGAGGGGTTCCCCGTGTCCTTGCCGATCAATCATTACATATCCCGAGCGGTTCCAGTGGCCGATTGCAGATGGCGCAGTGGATCACCAGCGCCAGTCATCCGTTGACCTCGCGCGTGATGGTCAATCGTATTTGGCAGCATCTGGTCGGAACAGGGATCGTTCGCACAACCGAGGATTTCGGCTTCACCGGCGAAACGCCCACGCACCCTGAGCTATTAGATTTCTTGGCGAATCGGTTCGTTGAATCGGGTTGGTCGATCAAAACGCTGATCCGTGACATTACGAGTTCGCGACTGTATCGCATGACCAGCGACATGAACGATACCAATTTCCAAAAGGATCCGGAAAACAAACTTTACTGGCGCGCCAATAAGCGGCGAATGGCAGCTGAATCGATTCGTGACAGCATGTTGTTTGTCAGTGGTGAACTCGATACCAAACGGCCTCGCGCGTCCGAAGTTGCAAAAGCCGGATACATGCAAGTCCGTGATGGCAATTTATTCAACTTCGTACAAGCCGACGCGATGAACTCCGGCGGCAATGCACGGGAACAGATGGTCCGTGAATATCTTCGACAACAAGCCGCGGCGGGTGGTAACGCACTGGATCGACGCCCCCTGTTTGATCGCATGCAACGCGGGCGACAAGGTCTTGGGCCTCGGCGTCCTGGCGAGATGATGTCTTCAATGGTTCAAAATGCGATGAAGAACGACCGAGTCGATATGGTCAACGCGACTTACCGCAGCGTCTATCTGCCAATCTTGCGTGATGAATTGCCAAGGTCGCTCGAAGTCTTTGACTTCGCTGAACCGAGCATGGTGGTTGGCTCGAGAGAGACGGCTAATACAGCAAACCAAGCGCTCTTCATGCTCAACAATGATTTCGTTGTCCTGCGCAGCGAAGCATTCGCGCAGCGTTTGATCGAAGAAGTCAATTCACCGGAGGGGCGTGTTCGCCGAGCGTTTGAATTGGCGTACGGACGACAACCCAGACGCGACGAAGTCGCAGCGATACGAAAGTTCGTCGACGACTTTTCACGCCAAACGGCCTCCAGTGATCGCGGGCTGGATACGCTTGCCGCGATTTGTCAATCGCTGTTCGCGGCCGCGGAGTTTCGGTACATCGACTGAGAACTTATGCCTGACTTGGCAACTGATTTCGGCCAACATCTTCAAACTATAAGTGACGTGATGAGTACAACATCTTTATTTTCGCGCCGTGACCTTCTTCGCACCACTTCCGCAGGTTTTGGCTATCTCGCCTTCGCAGGCCTGTCAAGTTTCGCGACGGCCAATGAAACGCCCTCGACCGATCCGCTGGCCCCGAAGGCACCGCACTTCCCGGCACGTGCCAAAAGGGTGATCTTTCTTTGTATGGCCGGTGCGCCCTCCCATGTCGACACGTTCGATTATAAGCCTGAGCTTAATCGTGATCATGGCAAAGGCGGGCGATTTGGCGGGCGGTTGCTCAAGTCACAGTGGCAGTTTAGCCAGCGTGGTGACAGTGGGCTGTGGATCTCAGATCTCTTTCCCGAGGTCGCTCGGCATGCCGATGAACTTTGCTTGATCCGTTCGATGAGTTGCGATCAACCGGTTCACCCGGCCGCGCAAACTCAAATGCATACCGGAACGGCACAGTTCGTTCGCCCGTCGCTGGGCGCTTGGACTTTGTACGGACTGGGAACGGAGAATGACAGTGTGCCTGGCTTCATTTCGTTGTCGCCTCCGGCGGGCAGTTCACGCAACTATGGCAACGCTTTCCTGCCGGCGATCTACAGCGGCACGGCGGTCGGTCAACCGTCGCGCGGCGCAGCGGCGGCCGCTCGTCAATTACCGATGAACACATCACCGGTGCCAGATTTGCGCAACGCGAAGATGACCTCGGATCAACAGCGATCACAATTGAATTTGATCCAAGCCTTGAATCAATCGAAGTTGGAACGGGAACCCCATCGTCAGGACATCGAAGGTGTTATCGAGTCGTATGAGTTGGCGTTCCGGATGCAAGACGCGATGCCGAGTCTGGTTGATTTATCGGACGAATCCGAAGAGACGCTCGCGCTTTACGGTGCGGAGAGCGGGCCGACGCAGGGCTTTGGGCGCCAGTGTCTGATGGCGCGACGTTTTATCGAGGCTGGGGTTCGCTTTGTCGAAGTCACCCAGGGCGGTTGGGATCATCACCAAAACCTTAGTACCGCTTTGCCCAACAGTTGTGAATCGATCGATAAACCGATCGCCGGTTTGCTGGCCGATCTCAAGCGTCGTGACCTGCTGAAGGACACGCTGGTGATTTGGGGAGGCGAATTCGGTCGAACACCAGCGGCACAGAATGGTGATGGTCGCGATCATAACAACAAAGGTTACACGACCTGGATGGCGGGCGGTGGTGTAAAGGGAGGCTTCAGTTACGGTAGCACCGATGAACATGGTTACGAAGCGATCGAAAACAAGTGCCACATTCATGATTGGCACGCGACGATCCTGCACTTGCTCGGACTCGATCACGAAAAGCTGACCTATCGTTACGCCGGACGCGACTTCCGACTAACGGACGTTCATGGTAACGTCCATGATCAGATCTTTACTTAATCCGGATCCCGAAAACCGAAGACAGCTGCGTCTGGCGTTGATGCGGACAATGGTTTTCCAATAGGCTGTTTGTATTGAGATTTGACCTCACGAATTGTAAAAGATTAGAAGTTCGGCGTTTTAAGATTTTGCTTGCGAAACGCTCGGGGTGTTTGACCTGTCTCTCGCTTAAAAACGACCGAAAGGTATTCGGTATGAGGAAACCCGGTTCGGGTCGCGATCTCGTCGAGCGAACAGTCGGTCTGCAATAGCAGATGCTTCACCCTTTCGATTCGGACACGCAGGATCTCTTGGTGCGGCGTGCGGCCTAGCAGCTTTTCGAACCGATGTTCCAGCATCCTGCGCGAGATCGGGACGTGCCGCAGCAGATCGCTGACCCGCAGGTTTTCGGTCGCTCGCTCGCGAATCATTCGGAGGATACTGGCAATTTCCGGATCATCGATCGCTAGCACGTCGGTCGATTGCCGAGCGTGGACGGCAAGTGGTTCAAGCAGCACCGGATCGGTCGATACCGGCTGGCCTGACATCGCGCGATCCAACAGCGCGGCGGCTTCGTAACCGGCCCTCGCGGTGTTGGGTACAACGCTCGACAATGGCGGATCGGACAGCTCGCAAACCAACGGATCGTTGTCGACACCGATCACCGCGACTTGTTCTGGCACCGCGATTTTCAACTCGCGACAAACGTCCAACAATTGCTGGGCCTTGATGTCATAGCAAGCCATAATGCCGACCGGCTTGGGCAACGACTTCAGCCACGCGACCATCCGGCGGCGATCCGAGTCCCAAGAATAATTCGTGTCGTCGCGAGGGATCGAGTCGTACACGTGGCAACAGCATCCCATTTGCTCGGCAACGCTGACGAAATGATCGCGACGCCACATCGACCAACGAAATCCAGGGTCGCCGCAAAATGCCAGGTTGCGAAACCCACGGTCGACGAAGTGCATCACCGCCAATTCGGCGATCCGCGAATCGTCCGTTTCCACCCACGGGATGCCCGGCAACCAGCGTGCGGCACTCAGGTCGATCACCGGCAATCCGGTTTTTCGCACCGCGTCGGCGATCGCTTCGGTTTCGATCCGAGCCAGGATTCCGTCGCCTTTCCAATTGGCCAGCCACGTCGGCGGTGCGCCGCCCCGTTGCTGTTCGGGCAAATAAACCGACCAATTCGCACGTTGACGCAAGTAACTGATCACGCCGTCGAGCAAACCGCGGGCGTAGGCATTGGACGTTTCGATCAGCAGTGCGACTCGTCGACGGCGGGCCATGAAAAATTGCTCTCTCGTGAACCAAATGGAGCTGCGAGATGTAAAAAAACTCAATTATAATTCGCATTGTCTCATGGTAACCGCGAGAATTGGCGTCACAATGGGGACCTATCGGTCGATCGTGCGTATTCATGGTCGGCATCATCCCCATACTCTCACACTGTGGCTCGGCGATCGCTTCGAGGGCGGGAATCGACGAGCGAGGGACACACCACTGCGATGAAGCAAAAAGTTAATGTCGCGATGATCGGACTCGGCTTCGGCACGGAGTTTCTGCCGATTTACCAGGCTCACCCCCAAGCCGAAGTCATCGCCATCTGCCGCCGCAACGAAGCCGAGATGAACGCCGTCGGCGACCGTTTCGGGATCGCCAAACGATACACGCAGTACGACGAAGTGTTGGCCGACCCCGATGTCGACTTCGTCCACATCAACAGCCCGATTCCTGATCACGCGTGGATGTCGCTGAGGGCTTTAGAAGCGGGCAAGCACGTGATGTGTACCGTACCGATGGCGACGACGATCGAAGAGTGTCGCTTGATCGTCGAAAAGGTGAAAGAAACCGGACTGAAGTACATGATGGCCGAAACGGTCGTCTACAGTCGCGAGTTCCTATTCATCAAAGAAATGTATGAACGTGGCGAACTTGGCAAGATCCAACACCTTGCCGCTTCGCACCCACAAGACATGGACGGTTGGCCTAGCTATTGGGAAAAGATGATCCCGATGCATTACGCGACGCACGTGGTCAGCCCTTGTTTGGCGCTGACCGGCGCTTTGGCCGAGGCGGTCAGTTGCTTCGGTTCCGGCACGGTACGAGATGATATCGCCCAAAAATCCGGCAATCGTTTCGCGGTCGAAAGCTGTCACATCCGCCTGAAGGACAGCGATTTGACGGCGCATATTTGGCGATTCTTATACGATGTCGCTCGCCAGTATCGTGAAAGCTTTGATGTTTATGGTACTAAGAAAAGTTTTGAGTGGACGTTGATCGAAAATGAGCCGCATGTGATCCACACGGCGAAGAAACCCGAACATGAGATTCCCGAGAAGATCACGGTCCCGGACTTCGCACACCTGTTGCCCGAACCGATTCGTCGCTTCACCCAACCGGCGGAAATTCATGACACCGAACACTTGTCATTCATTCAAGGCGGTGGCCACGGCGGTTCGCACCCGCATTTGGTCCATGAGTTTATTTCGGCCTTGATCGAAGATCGTGACCCGCGACCCAATGCCGTGACCAGTGCGAACTGGACCTGCGTCGGACTATGCGCTCACGAATCGGCGCTCAAGGGCGGCGAAATCGTCAAGTTGCCAGACTTTACGCTCGGTTAATTACGGCGTTTTTTACCAGTTTACATTAGAAAAATGATTATTCGGCGGCACGACCGCCGAAACGATTCTCCTTCCGTACCACCGTTTTCGGTTTATAAGATGTATCGCCATCTGCTCTGTTTTTCGTTGCTGTTGCTGTCCACCGGTTTCCTAACCGCAGCCGAACCGACCTATCGCCTGGTCTTTCTGGGCGACCAAGCGGGGCACCGGCCTGCCGATCGTTTTTCGCGACTCGCACCCGTTCTGGATGCCCGCGGAATCCACCTGACGTATACCGAAGACGTTGGGATCCTCAGCAAGCAGCGGCTCAACGAATACGACGGTTTGGTCTTATATGCGAACATTGATTCGATTAAGCCTGAGCATGCCGATGCGCTGCTGGAATATGTCGCATCGGGCAAAGCTTTCGTGCCAATCCACTGTGCATCGTATTGCTTTCGCAACGACCCGAGGATCGTGGCATTAATCGGCGCCCAATTCCGGTCACACGGCGCGGGCGAGTTCGAAACCGAACAAACGTCCGACCCGCATCCGATCTTGGACGGATTCGGCGGATTCGCCAGTTGGGACGAGACGTACTTGCATCACATGCATAACGAAGTCGACCGAATCGTGTTGGAATATCGTCGTGGCGAACCGCAATCACCGGGCAACCTACGCGAACCGTGGACATGGGTGAGGACTCATGGTGAAGGTCGAGTTTTCTATACCGCGTGGGGCCACGACGAGCGAACGTGGGGCAATCCCGGTTTCCAAAACTTGATCGAACGCGGGATTCGCTGGGCATGTAAAGGCGACCCTAGCGCCGCCGGGCCATTCCGATCGCCGTCGGCTGATTCGCGTCCCGCGTTCACCGCACCTCAGATGACGAAACTGCCCCCGGCCGATGGCGTCTTTGATTATGTCGACGTCGGTCCCAAGATTCCGAACTATGTCGCAGGCGGCGGCAAGACCTTGAACTTGATGCAGAAGGCTTTGCCTTCGGACGCTTCGATCAAGCGTTTCATCACCCCGGTCGATTTTTCCGTCAAGTTGTTTGCCGACGAAAAGATTTTCCAGGCCAAGCCGATCGCAATGAACTGGGATGAGCAGGGACGATTATGGGTCTGCGAAACGGTCGACTATCCACACGACTTGCGAGTTGATAACAAGGGGCGTGACCGCATTCGGATTTTAGAAGATACCGATGGCGACGGCCAAGCCGATTCGTCGATCGTGTTTGCCGAAGGATTGAACATTCCAACAGCGATCGCATTTCATCGTGGCGGTGCGGTGGTCCAGCACGGCACCGAAACCTTATACCTGAAGGATACCACCGGCGACGGAAAAGCCGACTTCAAGAAGGTTTTGATAACGGGTTGGAATCTCGGCGATACGCACGGCGGGGTCAGCAATTTCCGCAACGGTTTGGACAACTGGATTTGGGGGATGCAGGGATACAACAACTCCGCCCCGAAATACGAAGGCAAAACCGAACAGTCATTCCGAATGGGTTTCTTTCGGTTCAAGTTATCGCAGTCCGATCCGCCAATAGTCGAAGACATTGAGTTCATTCGTTCGACTACCAACAACACATGGGGACTGGGCATTTCAGAAGATGGTCTGATCTTTGGATCGACCGCAAACCGCGCCCCCAGTTTCTTCATGCCGATCCCGAACCGTTATTATGAACGCGTGCTAGGATGGGCACCAGAAACCTTATCAATGATCTCGGATACTCACCTCTTCCAACCACTTTCGGACAAGGTACGTCAAGTCGATCATCATGGCGGCTATACCGCCGCGGCCGGCCATGCCATCTATACCGCACGGACCTATCCGTCGCAGTGGTGGAATCGTACGGCGTTTGTATGCGGGCCGACGGGCAAATTGGTCGGCACATTCGTTTTGAAGCCAGACGGCGCGGGTTTCAAATCTTTCAGCCCAAACAATCTTGTGGCCAGCGACGACGAATGGTCGGCACCGATCATGGCGGAAGTCGGCCCCGATGGTAATGTTTGGGTAATCGATTGGTACAACTACATCGTCCAGCACAACCCGACGCCACAAGGCTTTGAGACCGGCCCGGGGAATGCCTACTTAACTGACTTGCGTGATAAGCGTTTCGGACGTGTGTACCGTGTTGTCTATAAGGACGGTCAAACCGAACCCGCGCCCGAGCTTGCAAGATTATCGATCGACAATGTTCCTGGCTTGTTGGCGGGGCTTGCGCATCCATCGATGGTGGTTCGCTTGTCGGCCCAGCGTTTGTTGATCGAACGGGGCAACATGGATTGCGTCGCCGATTTGATCGGTTTGATTTCGGACAAAACGGTCGATGATATCGGGCTTAATCCGGCCGCGATTCATGCGATTTACACGCTTGCCGGTTTGAACGCCTTGGCGGACGAAGCGAGCGATGCCTATGCCGCGATCGTGGCGGCGCTGCGTCATCCATCGCCAGGCGTTCGGCGTGCTGCGGTCGACAGTTTGACCGATTCACCGGTTGCCGCCAAAGCGTTGGTTGATGCAAACCTGTTGAATGATTCTGATCCCCAGGTGGTATTGGCATCGCTACTAGCAATGGCCGATCAATCATCCCCACAACTCGCTTCGGCAATCGCATCGTTCGTGGCGAGTGATCGCGTGAATGATCGTTGGCTTGCCGATGCCGCGACGAGTGCTGCGGCACGCCACCCGGCCAAGTTTTTAAGCGAACTCGCTGCGACGTCTTCGTCCAAGCCTATGCAAGATGCCGGGTATCGAGTCGCACGTCGGGTTGCCGAACATTTTGCTCGTTCGAAGGCCAGCGATAGCGATACACAGTCTTTGATCCTTTCGTTAACCACGGCCGAACCGCGATTGATTGGAGACGTGATCGATGGGTTGAGTGCGGGTTGGCCGAGTGATCGCGAATTGACCTTAAATGACGATGGTTCAGCGATGCTAAAGCAACTGTTCCGTGCGGCTAACGATCAATCCAAAGCGGCCCTGGTGCAGTTGGCGGTGAAGTGGAAGAGCGATGCGCTCGATGCGGAAAAAGCCGAAGTCTCTCGAATACTGTTGGTTCAGGTTGAAGAAGAAGGGGCTGCGGTCGAGCAACGCCTTTCAGCCGCCGAGCGATTGATCGCGCTCGATCCGAGCAATGTAAATGTGCTCGACAGCTTGGCCGAGGCGATCACACCGCTGGCCCAACCACCGCTAGTTGTCGGTTTGATTGACGCGATCGGCAAAAGTACCGCACCTGAAGCGGCTGAGCGATTAATCGCGTTGACTGAGGGAGCAACGCCGTCGATTCGCGACCGCACCATTCAAACGTTGCTGTCACGACCTTCAATGACAAAAGCACTGTTGACTGCGATCGAAGCCGGTGAGATGGCGATCAGCGACTTGACCGCACTGCAACGCCAGACTTTGGGTGATCACCCCAATCGCGATATTCGCCAGCAGGCGAAGAGGATTCTGGCAAGCGGTGGTGGCAACATGAACTCCGATCGCCAGAAATTGGTCGACGATAAGATGCACCTCACCATGATGAAGGGTGACGTCGAAGCGGGTAAAGTGATCTTCACCAAGAATTGTGCGACATGCCATAAGTACCAAGGCGAAGGTGCCGTCGTCGGGCCCGACCTTACTGGAATGTCGGTGCATCCGAAAGCCGAATTGCTGACACATATTCTCGACCCGAGCCGCAGCGTTGAATCGAACTACCGGTTGTATACGGTTTTGACAGCCGATGGCGTGGTGATCAACGGTTTGTTAGCCGGTGAATCGCAAACATCGATCGAAATGATTGATGCGCAAGCGAAACGCCATACGATTTTGCGAGAAGATATCGAACAGTTAGTGGCATCACGCAAGTCGGCGATGCCCGAAGGGTTGGAAGAGTCGATGGGCGACAAGGGGATCGTTGACCTTTTGGAGTTCTTAACCGCCAAGGGTGAATATGTCCCATTGCCGATCGGACAAGTCGCGACCATCACATCGACTAAGGGGATGTTCTATGATGCCGCCAACCGCCTGGAACGTTTGGTATTCCGCGACTGGAGCCCCAAAACATTTAAGGGGGTTCCATTCATCCTGGTCGATCCCCAAAACGGGAACGCCAACAATGTGATCATGCTGCACAGCAACAACGGCACGTTCCCGCCACGAATGCCAAAGTCGGTGATGCTGCCGTGCGAAACCGGTGCAAAGCGCATTCACCTGCTAGGCGGTGTTGCCGGTTGGGGCGCGACCGAACCTCGCAACGGTGGCGTATCGATGCTGGTGCGATTGCATTACATCGATGGCAAAACAGAAGACCATCCGCTGGTCGATGGCCAGCATGTCGCCGACTACATTCGCATCATCGATGTTCCGAAATCAGAGTTAGCGTTTGATCTCGATGGGCGTCAGATTCGTTATCTGACGATTGAACCCGAACGAACTGACGTGATCAAGTTCATCGAATTTGTAAAGCCTAACAACGGCACCGCGCCGATCGTGATGGCAGTAACGGTCCAGCCCGTTGGCGGTGATCACTAGATGATTAGGCAGTGATCGGCTAAAGCGTGGGCACAAGTCCCAGCTTCGTTCGGCGACGGCCGGGCTTGTTACGAATGGCATGGACCTAAGGGAAACTTGCAGCGAAAGTCGCGTAGACTTCCAGTGATTTGCTAAGAAAGTCGGAACTCTTGGCGAGTTCCGCTACACTAGGTCCACGCCATTTGGGCTTGTTACGACAACGTCGCAATAGGGCAATAGGTTTGTGCGCTAGATAGCTATCCCCGGGTTACGCTCGGCTGGCAAAGCGAGCCAGTGCTCACGCTGGGCTACGACCTTTCGCCAACTTCGTGGCTATCAGGCGAAGCAAAAGTGAGTACCCTGGGGCCGATTCACTTCGCTGGCCTATTCGTTGTTCCGATCTGCTCCATTTGTCGGAGTCAGACCTCTCGACGGCTTAACTGCTATCCGGGTCAGTCTACTTTCCGTAACGTCACAGAACCGTCCTTTGAAACTCATTGCCGCCTGCGCCTTCGGTTTAGAAGCGCTTGTAAAACGTGAATTGATCGCACTGGGTTACCCCGCGCACGTGGACCAGCCGGGGCGTGTTTGCTTTTCCGGCGACTGGAGGGCTGTCTGTCGCGCAAATCTTTGGTTGCGAACGGCGGATCGTGTGCTGATTGAGGTGATGAAGTATCCGGCGGCTGATTTTGAAGCGTTGTTCGATACGGTTAAAGAGTTTGATTGGTCGGAATTTTTGCCCGCCGACGCACA
>DIUH01000057.1:0-2697 GCA_002428205.1 Planctomycetaceae bacterium UBA6163 | reverse complement strand
TTATCCGATCGAAGTCGCGCTATTGAATGATGTCGCGACGATCACGCTGGATACGACAGGGGCCAGTCTCCACAAGCGAGGATATCGAACGCTCAATGCCGAGGCTCCGCTTAAAGAGACGTTAGCCGCGGCGTTGGTCGACTTGAGTGTCTGGCATCCCGATCGATTGCTCGTCGATCCTTTTTGCGGCTCGGGCACCATCCCGATTGAAGCGGCTATGATCGGGATGAATATCGCGCCCGGGTTGAACCGCGAATTCGCATGTGGCGATTGGTCGCTCGTCCCTTCATCGACGTGGTCAGACACCAAGCAAGAGGCTCGTGACCTGATTCGGCATGGTCGNNTTGGCAGTGATCGTGATGCAAAAGTTTTGGATTTGGCTCGCTTTCACGCTGACAAGGCAGGAGTTAAGAAGCAGATCCGATTTGAACACCGAGACTTTCATGAATTGGAAAGTGGCGTCGAGTATGGCTGCATCGTCACCAATCCACCGTATGGAGAACGACTGGAGGACCAAGACGCCGTCGGTGATCTTTACAGGAGCATCCCCGGTGTGATGCAGCATTTGCCGACGTGGTCGCTGTTCCTGATTACGAGCTTTCCACAGTTTGAAGCCGTGATTCAGAAAGAAGCTGATCGTCGTCGCAAGCTTTACAACGGTCGGATCGAGTGTACGTACTACCAGTATCTAGGGCCAAGGCCACCCAAAGGCCATTTTCCAGAAAGGCCAAAAACTCCTTAAAATGCAGTCGATTCACGACCAGCCATAGATTCTGGTGCTTGAGCACATTACGCTATGGGTAGCTGTGCAATGCACACCAAGTTAGTGGTTGTGATGTTGCACCAAGCCATCTGATCTGCTTCACTTAAATCGCCTCCCTCCTCTCGCATCCCGCCCCGAAAATCTTCCCCGGAGCTGACCATGGTCGCTCAAGTCATTTCCTCGTCACGCGCCAGCAACTCGTCACCGATCTGCAAGCGGACAGCAGCAGTTTTCGTTTTTTGCTTGCTGTCATCGACGATCACTGCGGCTCAACTAACTGTTCTTCCTGACAAACTGGAGCTGAGCGGCCAAGATCCCAGCCACGGCGTCGTTGTCTCATTGACTAACGAGAACGGCGAGGTCACCGACGTTACGCGTCGCGTCTGGTTCGAAGTCGACAAACCGGAATTGGCATCGGTGGACAAGCATGGCATGGTGACTGGACGGGCCGATGGAAATGCCGTGCTGACCGTCAAGCTCGATGCATGGTCGGCTAGCGTGCCGATCACGGTAACCGCTTCCGCCGAAAAACGGTCGCCGTCGTTCACGCAAGATGTGTTGCCGATCCTAACGCGCAGCGGCTGCAACACGGGTGCTTGCCACGGCAAGTTGTCGGGCCAAAACGGATTCCGACTTTCGCTGCGCGGCTACGCACCGCAGTGGGATCACCAGTGGATCACCCAGGAAGTCAGCGGTCGCCGCATCGATCTCGGCTTTCCCGACCAGAGTCTGCTGCTGACAAAACCGTCCGGCGGCGTCGTTCACGAAGGAGGCGTTCGATTTCGTCCCGGGTCACGCATGTGGCAAACGCTCAATGACTGGGTTGCCGCCCGGGCCCCCGCACCCATCGCCGAAGAACCTGATGCGGTCCGTCTTGAAGTGCTGCCCGGTGGGCGGATCATGACTCCGGGCCAGACGCAACAATTGCTGGTCCGAGCCCACTATGCCGACGGCCGCGTTCGTGATGTGACCTGGTTGGCCCAGTTCTTTTCAAACGATTCCGTCACGGTATCGGTCGATGCGTCGGGGCTCGTCAAGACGCTGGGCCATGGCGAAGCGGGCGTGCGAGTCCATTTCCAAGGACTGGTCGAAGTCGTCAGTTTTACGATGCCATTTTCTTATGAGATTGATCCTGAGGTTTATATCGCACAGCAGAACGTGCTCGACGGCCCATTGTTTGAAAAACTGAAACAACTTCGCTTGCCACCGGTCGGACCGTGCAGCGACGAAACGTTCCTGCGTCGCGTTTATTTGGACGCGGCAGGAATTCTTCCGACACCTGCGGAAGTGGCCGAGTTTCAATCGGATACCGATCCGGACAAACGGGCTCGCACGATCGATGCGTTATTAGAGCGTCCCGAGTTTACCGATTATTGGACATTGCAACTTGCCGATCTGCTGCAGAATCGCAAGGAACGTGACCATGATGTTCGTGGCCAGAAAGGGGTGAAGGCGTTTCATCGTTGGTTGCGCCAGCAAGTCGCTGTGAACCGCCCTTGGAATGAGATTGCCAGCGATGTGCTGTTGGCAAGAGGCGATGTCGTGTCGCAGCCTCAAGCCGGATACTTCGTAACCGTCGTCGGTGAGTTCAATAAGATCGAAGACAGCGAATTGCCCGACAGTGTGGCGCANNAACCATCCGCTTGAACGTTACACGCAGGATGATTTTTATCACTTTGCCGCCTGCTTTGCGAAAGTGAATCTCGATCGCCAAAGTCCTCAAACCGGTGCCAGCGCGGTGACGACGACCAGCCGAGACGAGCGTGAACAGCACAAGCGGATTGCCGAAGCGGCCACCAAGTTAGCCGACGCTTGCCTGGCGACGTTGCCCGAAGACGAAAAGAAAAAGCAGATCGCTGACAGGCAACGCGAACTGGACAATCATGTGCGGCGGTTAGAAGAAATTCGTCAGCGACCACCAGGCGTCAACCAAC
>DIUH01000193.1 GCA_002428205.1 Planctomycetaceae bacterium UBA6163 | reverse complement strand
AGTGCCCGGCTAACTTGGAAGCCCTCGAACGTGAGGTTCTTGCCGCTTACGCGCGCGACGCTGACATGCTTGTCGCAGGTATGATGGCCGCCACGATCAAAGATGGCCAGATTGAAGTCGCGGCCGAGCAAAGTCGAAAGCAATTCTGCCGTCCGCTGCAAAAGGGGCGGGAACGAACCGTTGCTGTACGTCTGCTCCGAGGCATGCTTGTGTGGGCAACCACCTTGTATTGCCCGCCGAAAAAAAAACTGTTTCGAAAAGACGATGCTCCCCGCGTGGGACTGGACATCACGTTAGCAAAATTCGGATTCGGCAAGGGTGTCTCATCTGGATTGCAAAGTCGAGTTGCCCGTAAGGTGTCGCTGTGCCCTTCGATTGCATTTGCTCACAAGGCACTCAGTCGCGAAGGGGTCAGCCTTGAAACCAAAGCAGTCAAACGAATTACCTATCAGTGTGGCGAAGGACTGTCAGCAATGCGACGCCATCGCATCGCACGGCTAAGGTTTGGCAAGTTAAAGGCCGGTAAGCAACTTGCGGGCAAACGTGTATCGGTCCAGATTGACCGAGGACGGATGAAGATTCGCTGGGAAATGCAGCTTAAAACGCTGACACCTGAATCCATTGATGGCGGCGGTTTGGCGGTCAGCGATGCCCCGGGCCGGTCCAAGAAGCAGGCCCGACGAACGCATGCGGCGGACTGGCGTGAGCCGAAGCTGATGACGACTTTCGCTCATGATGAACATGGCAAAATGATCAAGGAAACCAAGGCTACGATCGATGGCACTTTGGGGCCTGATGCGATTGCTGAAATCGTGGCCATGCATCTTCATCGTTCGGGTGCTACCGAAGCGCTGAGCGTAACGCTTGTTGCTGACGGTGCCCCATGGATTTGGGATCGGATCGATCGCATTGTCGAATTAGCGGGCTTGAGTGACGCGCCAACCTATCGAGTGCTGGACTGCTGTCACGCGGTTCATCATGTATCGATGGCGCTGGCCGCGTTGGGACTTGATCGCGAGCAGCGGAACCCGCCTTAGCGCCAGCTTCGCAGTCAACTGCGAAATGGCCGATGGCAACAAGTGATTAATGATTTGGCGGAACTGCAAAACCCGGAGAATCCGATCGGTGAATTGAACACAGAGATCGCATACCTTCGTCGTCATGGCGAAGCGGGGCATCTCAGTTATGTGAGGTACCGACAGCTGGGGCTACCATGCGGTAGTGGTGCGATCGAGAGTAGCATACGCCGCGTGATCAATCTTCGCCTGAAGAGCAATGCGATGTTTTGGAAGAGCGCTCATGCGGAGTCGATGTTGCAAGTTCGCAGCCAGGTGGTGTCCGATCAGTGGGAGACGGCGATGTCAAAGCAATTAGAATTTCGACGTACCCAGGCGTATGATAGCTGGCAATGGGAACTGCAGAACATGAGTGTCAAAAATGGAGACTCGCCCACCTTGGCCACATAACCCAGCACCCCACAGAGCCTGCTGCGTTTCGTCAAGCGTAGAAAGAATGGTTGGCTCCCTGGACATGGGCAAGCAATCATCATTGAACACCGGAGCCATGCCAAGAAAATCCCAGGGTTTGGGGCTGCCCCCAACCACTCCTGAGTCCACGCGATCGGAAAGGAATTTTAAAATGTTTTGAAATCGACTTTGGGCCAAAGTCAATACCGTCGCTAACCCATTTGATTGCTCCGGCGGGCGAACTCTTACATCCAATCCGCCAGGATGGAAGCTAAAGGATTTTTGAACTCAACGCAGTCACGGCGCTCGTAAGCCTACGACCCAGCGCAACTGGAAAAAGTCAAGTAAAATCGACTGTTCGCCAGCCCAGTCAGGAACTACTCCGCTGAGGTGTTCGGCCACGGCGGCTTACCGGAGGTCGACGCCCGTATGCTCCAGAGCGTTCCACCGGCTGTGATGTACAGCGTTTTTAGGTCGGGATCACCGAACGCACAATTCGTCGTTTCGTCGCGGGGGATCAGGGCGAAGTCGAGCAAGTCGCCTGTGGGCGAGAAAACATAAATGCCCGCAGTCGGCTTATCGGCAGTTTCATGTGGTGGATTCGGCCGATTCAAGCCAGCGGCAACGTACAATCGGCCCAGCGAATCGAGCTTCATTCCGTCGGGACCGCGCGTCGTGCCCCAATCATAAATCAGTTTTTGGGTCGAAGCGTCGATCATTCCGTCGGCCGTCAAGCGAAATCGCCATAATTTTCTCGCGCCGCCGACAGTGTTGTTATTGTCGGCAACATATAAGAATTGATCGTCATCGGTTACGACCAAACCGTTGGGCCGATCAACTTCGTGCGTGATGATGCGGGTGACCTTGCCATCGACGTCGATTCGATAGACACCTTCGACGTGCTTACCATGATCATCAACCAATTCCATCGCCGACCGATCGCCGTAGTTCGGATCAGAAAAGTAGATGCGATTCTTTGAATCGATCGTCAAATCATTAGGCTGATTGAACTTCATGCCGCTGAACGTTTCAGCCAGCACTGTTGTCCTGCCGTCGGCTTCGATTCTTGTCACGCGTCGGCGAACCGGTTCGCAAATGATCAAACGTCCGGCGCGGTCAAAGATCAATCCGTTGGAACCAGCGTTGCGGCGGTATACAGAAGTGATGCCGTGCCTGTTTCTCAGATTGATGTTTCCGTCGCCACTGGTCAACAGGCCGAGTTCGGGATGCCACGCGGGACCTTCACCGGCGCCTTGTTCTTGGACCAGTTTTGGTTGACCAATAAACAAGTTTGTGCTGGCATTTGCACTTCCAGGTAGGGCCGCTTCATCGCGTTTAAGGGCGATCGTTGCCGTAACGGGAATGTGGTCGGACAGCATTTCCGTCAGGTCGTCTCTTAAGATTTTCGCTGACTTCACTTGCTCCACAAGATTCGGCGATACAAAGATATAGTCGAGCCGTCGATCGGTTCCGTGATCTTCATCGCTGACCAAACGAGTCGGAAACGTGCCGACAAAGCCTTGATCGGCGGCGCGAAACTTCGCGACCACGTCGATGAATCCTTGCTGGAGGATCGCTTCGATCCCGCCATAATCGATTTTGCCATCGTTTAAGTTTCGCGCATTGCGATTGCGCTCGTCCAACATTTCAAAGAAGGGGACCAGCTTGGGGTCGGATTCATACTGGTTGCGATCGGCGGGAGAAAAACCGTTAAAGTCGCCTGCCAAAATGATCTGCGGGTTTTCTTCACCAAGCTGTTGAATGTCTTTGGCAAGCAAGGACGCTTCTTCGATTCGGCGGGCATAATCCGATGGGTGGAAATGAATCACATAAAACCAAATGCCTTGGATACGACACCGCAGCAATCCGTGGTGCATCCCTTCACGGATTTTCGCGACATTGGTGATCGGAAATCGTGACGTGATACCGGTCGCAAAGCCGTCTTCTTTCAGCAGTACCGAATAGGGGTGTCCCCAGTGCTGGGCGTCGCTGGACAGTTTTTCTTGCGTATAGGTATTGAGTTCTTGAAGCGAGACAACGTCGGGTTGTTCGCTGGCCATCCACTTCAACCAGTCGGTGTGGCGAGGTTCGATTTTTTTTGTAAATCCATACCAGACGTTGTGAGTGATCACTTTGATGGTCGCCGGAGGTTCGGCCAACAGTGGGTGGGTGGCGAAAACGATGAACACCGTCAGCAGGAATACACGGAGGGGCATGCGGTACCTCAATGGTTGCAGTGGGCGGGAAATGGTGGCGATGAGTGGGCAAGTGGTGGTTCGATTGTCGTCTCGCTATCGTATTCTCGACAGGATAGGCTTTATGTTTAATTCGATCGGGATGCGGGTGCGCGTTTCGGTGGGCAGTCGTGTGTAAAAAATAATCCGGAGTTTTTCCAATGCGCCGAACGATTCAGTCTCTTATTTTAACAACCGCAGTTTCCTGCGGGGCGAGCAGCTTGGCCGCTGACTGGTTCCAATTTCGCGGCCCTCAGGGTAACGGGTTGAGTAGCGAAGCGACGCTGCCGACCGTTTGGCAACCGGAAACGAACGTTCGCTGGCAAGCCTTGATCCCTGGCGAAGGGTGGGCCGCGCCAGTTGTTACCGGCGGCAAGGTGATTGTCACCACGGCGGTTTCCGAAGGCGGAAAGTCGCCCGCGTCGGTACACCAGTGGCAGGTGATTTGCCTGGACGAAAAAACGGGCCAAACCCTTTGGACCAAAACGCCCAAGACGGCAAAACCGACGATCCGAACGCACCGCGACAACACTTATGCATCCGAAACACCGGTCACCGATGGCAAGTATGTGGTCGCCTATTTTGGTATGACCGGCATTTATTGTTTCGATTTGGATGGAAACGAAGTTTGGTCGAAAGATCTCGGGACATATAAGATGCGGAACGATTGGGGGACATCCAGTTCGCCAGTGATTATCGACGGTTTGGTGATTTTACAAGTCGATAACGAAGAATCATCGTTCATCGTGGCGTTGGACATTTCAACGGGAAATGAAAAATGGCGCAAGTCTCGCAACGAACCTTCCAATTGGGGTACGCCGCTGATTTGGACGAACGCTAACCGCACCGAATTGATCACGGCGGGCAGTAAGATCCGTTCTTATAACCCTGAAAACGGCGACCTGTTGTGGGAATTGAACTTCGGCCGTTCTGGCGTCAATTCGTCTCCAGCCGGTGATGATGAAATGTTGATCGTTGGACACGTTGGACGCGACGGAGGCGGGATGTTCGCTGTGAGAGCGGGTGCGAAGGGAGACATCAGTTTGAAAGAGGGTGAAACGTCGAACGAGTTTGTGGCGTGGTCGTCGAATTCCGATGGCCCCGGCCGATCGTCGCCGCTGCTGTATCAAGGCTATGTTTATTTGCTGGGCAAGCGTGATGGCGTGGTGACATGTTTGGATGCGAAGACCGGCAAGACCGCTTATGTAACTCGATTGCCCAGAGGCGGTGCCTTTTGGGCGTCACCGTGGGCGCATGACGGCAAGGTCTACTGCCCAGATTCCGATGGAAACACGTTTGTTTTAGAATCAGGTCCGGATTTCAAGCTGGTGACAACCAATCGATTGCCTGCGGAGGGTGGCGATCGATACTGGGCGACATCAGCGATTGCCAATGGTTCGATCTTCATTCGATCGACTTCCAAACTTTACGCGATTGGTGGAGAGTGATCTTTTGACCGATTATTTGCAGCGTGCATCAGGGCCGACGCAACAGCACGCGTTTCGTCGCGGGCCACGGATTGTCGGTTTGCAAACCGTGATCCCACATGAAGTGATGCCGGGTTTGATGGCGCTGCGGGTGTTGACGGATGCCGGAACATCGAATGATCTGCCGATTATCGGTCACGGCGAAACCTACTATGTACCGACGGCGGCCGCCGCAGCGATTCATGATTTCATGGCGCCGCGATTATTGGGTGGCGATGCACTGGCGATCGAAAGCCATTGGCGATTCTTATATGAGCGGATCACGGCATTTGGCGGCGTGGGGGCTGAACTGCGAGCGTTATCAGCGATCGATTTGGCGTTGTGGGATATCGCTGGACAAGTCGCTTGCCAACCGATTTGGCGGCTGATGGGCGGCCCGGTACGCGACGCGGTCGCGGTTTACAACAGTTGCGGCGGTCCGTTCTACGGACGTTCCAATCGCAGAACTCCGTCGGCATCGGGCTGGCCGGGGCACGGCGATCCGGGGCAACCGGGACCACTGGAAGATAACTGGGCCAGCCAAAATACGCCGGGTGATTTGGCCGAAGAATTGGTGGCGCTGGGGTATCGCGGTATGAAAATGTGGTCGTTCGATGCCGTTTACAGACGGCAAGGCGGCCATCATTTGACTCAGCGAGACATCGATGAAGGGCTTAAGCCGATGCGCGAGATTCGTGATCGCGTGGGCGACAGCATTGAACTGATGCTGGACGGTCACGGATTCTTTTCGCTGGCCGCCGCGCGACAAATCGCGGATGCGATGGTCGAAGTGCGTCCGATGTGGATGGAAGATATTTTGCGTCCCGACTGTGTGGCGACGATGGCGGAGTTTCGGAGACATAGTCGCGTGCCGATCGCGGTCAGCGAGATGTTGACGTCACCGGATCACTATCGCCAGGTGTTGGATGCGGGTGCAGCGGATTACATCATGATCGATCCGACATGGGTGGGCGGTATTTCGGCGACTCGCCGGATCGCCGACTTGGCCCAGATTTATAATGTGCCTACGTTGATGCATGATTGCACCGGACCGCTTACGTTGTTGGCCGGTGTTCAGATCGCGGGCTGTCACACTGGGGTCGTGTTTCAAGAGAGCGTGCGAGCGCATCTTGCGACGCTTTACCCGATGCTGATCGATCGATCGCTGGAGATTGTATCGGGTGAAATGAGGTTGCCCGAATCGCCGGGCATCGGCGCGCGTTGGTTAGAAGATTTGTTTCAATCGACTCATCCTGGATATCGGGAATCGATGTTGTAAGCGTTGGTGTTCAAACTTTAGGTTGTTGGGAGAGAATACCGAGCAAGCTAAAGCTTGGACACCAGCGTGAGCCGTGCAAGCTAAAGCTTGCAGGTGCCAGCGTTTAACTTAGTTGTCGGCAATTAAAGTTTTGAATCTGCTTTAATTGTTTGCGCCTGGCAAGTTCAGGCCTGGCAATTGGAATCCTGGGCCAGCGGAAGCGGGATCAGGCTGATCGGATGCATCGGCCGACGCAGGTTTTTCAATCAGGTCGTCAAGTGAAATACGCAGCTTGCGATAGGTCGAGTCAGGGATGACGTAGTACCACTCGGCAAAGCGGCTGTTTAATTCTCGGACCCTTCGGCGCGCCGTTTCGATGCGATCGTTTCGCTCGTCCAGCATTCGCTGATTCTCTTTGGTGATCTTTTCCTGTTCAGCTTCCAGCCGCTCTTGCTTCTCCTCTGCGGTCTCCTCGACGGTAGGTTGCGCTGGTGCTGCAGGCTCTGTCACTGCAGGTTCAGCAGGTGCTGGCACTTCAGCCGGCGGATCAGCAGGCTTGGCCTCCGCTGCGGCTGGCTCCTGTTCGGCTGGCTCTTTCGCCTCGGGCTCGTCATCGAGACAGGCATCACCCGAAGACGAATCGGCCTCGGGTGACGCCGGTTCGCTCGGAGCCTCAGCCGCCGGCGCATCATCTGCGGGAGCATCATCTGCTGGGGCGTCATCTGCTGGGGCGTCTGCCTTAGGTTGATCGGCCGGTGCTGGTTCGGCCGGTGCTGGTTCGGCCGGTGCTGGAGCGTCCGTTGGTGCCGGTTTGTTCATCGCATCAAGTTCTTCGATCGTCTTGGGGATCGACTTCAGCGCCGGAGGCGGGAACTTCGATTCATCCACTTGAGCCGTCACCAAGAGATAACGATTCGCTCCGCCGGTCGGTTGGTCAGAGTCTTGGTCGTTAACGGCATCGTCTTCGCTCGCTAGTCCTTGGACATTGCCGAACCGCAAAACATACTGCACCCCGTCGTTCAGCGTGACGCTCATTTCGCCATTGGCAGAAAGAATCTCACCCGAATTGATCGGAAAGAATCCGCGAACCGCGAGTGAACGAACCGCTTCATTATCGCTGACCAGATCCTTATCCGCCTTCAGGTTTTCGCTCATCCCCTTCGGCTTGGACGCCACGTCGGCGATCTTTAGTTCATCCAAAGCATTCTTCAGCTCGTTTAACTTTGCCGTCGCTAACTTTTCGCCTTCAGCGAACGTTACCGGTTGCGGTTGTTGTTCTGCGTCGTACTTCACCAGCGAAAGTAATTTCCAGTCGCTGGTCCCCTCAACCTCTACGCTGGCGTCATAGGTACGATTCATTGACAAAGAACCGGCAGACTCGAGGGCAGCATCATAGGCCTGCATGTCGACGCGGGAGATATCAATGCTGCTTAGCTGCAACAGGTCCTTTTCAATCCAATCGGAAAACCTGGTTGAGAAAACCTTATTGTCAAGGTTGACAACATAGACAGGATTTTCACCCGGAATTCGCACATAACGTTTTTCATTCGATCCGGCGACCGCGTTTCCAACAATCAAGTTCGCTAGCGACGCGTTCTTATCGCCTTTGAAGGAAACGAGTAAACCGACACCTTCATCACCAACCTCCAACGCATCGGCCTTCGGCTCGACAACGCCCAAACTGGCGTGATCCTCGGCATTCTCGGTTTGAATGTCCAAGACCTTCACGCCGACCAATGAGTTAGCCGCGGCCTGCATCTGCTCTGCCGCGTCGGCTGCATAGTTGTTTCGCGATGGCAACGACCAAACTCCGGTCGTTTCGTCTTTGGCGACTTCAAAACGTTGCAGCTCACCCTGTTCTTCATCAAACTTCACAATCCTCAGGCTGGACGCGGCCAGCGGATCAGTAAAAGTCGGGAACAGTGGTTGACCGATCAACGATTCGGTGTCGCTGTCAAGTTCCTGGGGCCAGGATACGAACGTCGCGACCGCGAGCATGACCGCAGCCACGACCCAGTACATTCCGGTTTTAGCGCCTTCGTTCACGTTAGGACTCTTTAAGCAATCAGAGGTATCTGGGGGAGGAAACTAAGATTCGATTTTTGGTCAGTCGGATCAACGACTTTCAGACCAAGCGTCGTATCGATTCAATCAACAAACGTTTTCTTTGAACGAAAAACGAACGACTATTTTAAACGCGATTTCGTAATGTTCTCGCGTTCTCGCAACCGACGCGAGGCAAACACAATGATGCCGACAATCAGTGGCGGAATGCAGGGAAGAATCACCGCCGCAGCCTTGACGCGGTTTTGCAGATCGGTCACCGTCAGATCCGCCGCGCTTTGAATCTTCTTGATGCTTTTCTCACGATCGCGTTCGGCTTTCGCGCTTCGCACCGCCAATGCTCGCTGCAACGATTCTTGTTTGATTCTAAACTGCTGGACCTTCTCGGTCGCCTCGGCGCGGCTGACGGTTCCATCCGCACTCTTCTTTTGCATTTCGGCCATTTCTTCACGCAACGACTTAAGATCCGTATCGATCTTTTCTTGCGCTTCGCGGATCAAATTATCGTACTGATCCTGGAACTCTTTCCCCTTTTCGCGAACCTGCCTAGATGCTTCTTCCTTGACTTCCGCAATCATCTGCAGGCTGCTGAAGACCGGTTCGTGTTTACGAATTTCCAAATAATCGATTTCGCCGGTCAAATAATCGATCGTGTTTAGCAGGAAGGTCACGTTTTGGAATTGGAAACGCATGTCTTGCGCTTGATTCGGATCGGCTCGCAGTTGCAAAAACACCGGCAACATCATGTCGGTATCGGTGACATAAACGGCCTTGATCGGCGCGGGGTTTTCGGGCTTTGAAGTCACCTCGGAGTCGGCTTCGGTCGACTTCTCTTTTGACGACTCCGTCTGTTTGCCTTCAATCGCCATCGCGATTGAACTTGGCCCAGTCGGCCTGCCCTGTTCACGCATCAAGTTTGCTTGACCGCTTAAAACACGCTGTGCCACTTGTCCGTCAATCAATCCAGCGAGTTGGCCAGTAGTCAACAGCGGGGTGTGAGTCAGTTCGCTGCTGGATTTGGCGTTGACGGCACCGGCATACAGTGCCAATACCTGTCGCATACCGTCGGTGATCGGATGGTTGGGGCTGAGCGCCCCTTGCGCACCGGGCGCGCCTTCGTCGATGAACAACCACAAACTGTTGGTGTTCATGTCTAAGTTTGGATAGGGGTTGTACTCTTGCCAAACCAATGATGGATCGAACATACCAGGCATCGTCATGGACGGTTTGCCGGGGATTTCAAGTTCCAACAATTCCCATAA
>DIUH01000192.1:4051-6272 GCA_002428205.1 Planctomycetaceae bacterium UBA6163 | reverse complement strand
GCGACGAAGCCGCCGGAATCGCGGATGCCATTGCATCGGCGCTTGCCAGCAACGAAGTCGTCGTCGAAGTCGTCGTGCTGGACGACAACAGCGCCGACCGAACCGCCGAAATTGTGCGAGAGATCGCCCGGAAGGATGATCGCGTCAAGTTGATCAGCGGCCAATCGCTTCCTGAAGGATGGAACGGGAAACAATTCGCCTGTTACCAATTGGCCAAGCAGGCCAGCTATGAACGTCTGGTGTTTATCGACGCCGACGTGAGGCTACAGCCCAACGCATTGGCTGATTTAGTGGCGTATCAAAATGCCAGCGGCGCGTCGTTATTGAGCGCGTTCCCTCATCAGGTCACTGGCACTTGGCTGGAGAAGTGGCTGATCCCGATGATGCATTTCATCCTATTAGGATTTTTGCCGATCGATCGCATGCGGCTGAGTCGGCAAAAAGCTTATGCATCCGGCTGCGGGCAATTGTTCATGACTCGGCGCAGCGATTATCAGAAAGCGGGAACTCACGAATCGATTCGCGGTTCGCGTCACGACGGCCTCAAACTGCCCGCCGCTTATCGCAAATCCGACATGTCGACTGACATCGTCGATGGCACACAGCTAGCGTCATGCCGGATGTATCGTTCGGCCGGGCAAGTGTTGCGTGGACTGGCAAAGAACGCCAGCGAAGGGATCGCATCGCCCGCTTTGATCATCCCATTCAGCTCTATCCTGCTGGGTGGCACCGTCCTGCCATGGATCGGTTTGGTCGGATCGATCCTTACCGGCCAAACGACCGCATTGATCATATCGATCATCGCGTTGTTGGTCTCACACGTTCCGCGCATGCTTGCCGTTGGGCAATTTCGCCAGTCATGGTTCGGTGCGATTTGCCACACACCCGCGGTTGTTACATTCGTTGCGATCCAGTGGTTCGCGCTGGTCAATCACATGCTGGGGCGTCAAGTCGCCTGGCGTGGCCGCGTTTAGGCACCGATCGAACCACCGAGAAACGCTGAACTCGATCGCTTGCAACTGAAGGCGCTGATTACACTTCCGCCTCAATGATCGATAATTCGGCGTTACCGTGTTTGGTCGACACGATCGCATTGGCAATGAGCGATAAATCGTCGAACTAAGTGTGAACAAAATGTGACCGGACCAGACGCTTGAAGTCAGGAAAGTTTTTTACTTTTTGAATTTCGCTGCGGAATGACTCAAAGTCGGGAAGGAACTTAGCGAAGTAACAGGCGACGCGAGGGAGGCGTCTGACAGCCACCGGATTGCCGTACAAATCGAACTCGCCTTCGACCAACTGCAGCAACACACGAGCGCGTTCGTTGACGTTCGGCGGTAGGACAGTCGCTCCGCCGAGCACAAGTGCGCGAGCCTGTTGAAAAATCCAAGGGTTACCGAGGCAACCGCGACCGATGGCCACTCCATCGGCCCCCGTCTCGTCCAGAAAGCGGACGGCGTCGATCGGTTCGCGAACACCGCCGCTGCCCAAGACCGGAATCTTCACCGCTTGTTTGACTCTAGCCACGACCGACCAATCGGGACCGCCGACGTAGCTTTGGGCGACGCTGCGAGCATGGACATCGACCGCCGCGGCACCGGCCCGCTCCGCTAATACGGCGACCTCCACCGCTGTTTCGCGGTCTGCATCGGGCCCTGTACGGATCTTGATCGTGACCGGGATATCGACCGCTTTGACAACCGCGTCGACAAGTCTGGCGATTGCCGGTGGATCGGACATTAGCGCTCCCCCTTCGCCTCGGCCGATCAGTCGCCGAATCGGACATTCGAAATTGAGGTCAACGATCGAGAAGCCCTGTTCCGCGACGACCTTCGCCGCCTCTGCCAGCACGTGAGGGTCGCTGCCGCTGATCTGGCCAACAGCAGGCTTCTCGATCGGTTTGGTATGCAGCAATTTGATCGCCCGACGATCCCGCTTGGCGACATCGCTGGCGTCCACGCGTTCCCCGCAAACGAGACTCGCCCCAAGCTGCTTGCAGAGCAGGCGAAACGGATAATTGGTGTGCTCCTCCATAGGCGCCAGCGTGATCGCGTGGGCGATGGAGACTTTTCCGATTTGCATGATTGATGTCTGATGGATGTAGCGGTACAGCCTGACGGCCCAAGCGAGCTGTTTCGATTGCAGAAATTACTTTTTTCGACGGCCATACAAGCATCGGCGATCATATTAGACTTTGCGGTCACTCTGCACCCTACCTTGC
>DIUH01000192.1:3772-4026 GCA_002428205.1 Planctomycetaceae bacterium UBA6163 | reverse complement strand
GTTTGATGAAATTATCGATGTTCGCGTCATGTGCGCCTGGGATCGAACCTTGGCTGGAACGCGAGATTCGCGAACTGGAAATGGGGTCCGTTGGCAGCGAGTCTTATCCTGCCAATGTGGTTCAAGACGTCGGAGGGGTTCGCTTTGAAGGTGATCAACTGACGATGGCGCATGCCCTGGTTGGGCTCGGCTTGGCCGCGCGTCTGTTGATTCGCATCGCAACATTCCCGGTAACCGAGCTGTCGAACTTGGAT
>DIUH01000192.1:0-3754 GCA_002428205.1 Planctomycetaceae bacterium UBA6163 | reverse complement strand
TGTATCATTCGGGCGCGATCGAGCAGCGGGTGATGCAAGGGATCACGCGGCGCATGAAAGACAGGCCGCAGCCGGTTGAAGGTGATGCGATCGAACAGGCAGCATCGTTGGTGGTACGAATGGACCACGACATTTGTACGATATCGCTGGATGCCAGCGGCCAGCCGCTTCATCGCCGCGGCTATCGGCTCAACCCTTCGCTTGCGCCCTTGCGCGAAGATTTAGCTCGCGCCGTCGTGCTCGCGTCGGCTTGGGACCGGACGCGACCGCTGGTCGACCCACTGTGTGGTTCCGGGACGCTGTTGATCGAGGCCGCGATGTTGGCTGCGAATTGGCCACCGGGGATCAACCGAAGCTTTGGAATCGAGTCGACGGCGCTGGCGGATAAAGTTTCGATCGATGAAGTCAAGCAAGATCGGATGACGCGAGTCCAACCGGTGATCGCGTCGATCTTTGGCAGCGACCGCGACGAACGAGCGATTGCGGCGACCAAGGAAAATCTTGCCGGTTTTGACTTTCCGATTCAACTTGCCGTTGGTCCGCTCAGTGCCACCGAATTGCCGCAACGGCCGCTGTCGATCGTGACCAATCCGCCTTGGGGTGGGCGGGTATCGGCGGACCAGCATTTAAATTCACTCTACCGATCGATTGGCGATTTGCGACGTCGAGCCGAAGCGGGGTCGTCGTTAACCTTGGTGACCAGTCGGCGTGAACTCGCTTATAAGACCGGCATTCCGATGCGTTCGGCGTTCTTGACCGACGCAGGCGGCACGAAAGTCAATGCGTTTGTCGAAGCAGATAATCGTTCTCAGATCAGTTCTTGATCGCCAAGATGATATCCAGCGGCATGGGCGTTCGACATGCTGTAATGTCGCCAAATCCAGCGCCTTTCAACAATTGCTCATACTGGCCCAACGTTCGCTCGCGTCCCTCGGTCACGATCAACATGTTGATATCTTGCAATTGAGCCCAGCGCGGGCCGTCTTTGGAATCTGCGATGATCTTTTCGGCAACGACCAATCCGCCGCCCGATGGCAACGCATCGAAGATACGCTTCAACAGCACAGCGATTTTTTCTTCGGACCAATCGTGAATGATCCTACCGAGCGAATACAAATCCGCAGGCGGCAAATCATCAACAAAAAAGTCTCCGCCGATGACGTCGATCCGGTCATGAACGCTGGAACCCGACGTGATCTCGCGAGCCAGTGGCACTGCGACTGGCAGGTCAAACACCGTCGCTCGCAACGCCGGGTAACGCTCGCAAGCGGCGATCGCCAAGTGCCCCGTTGCGCCGCCAAGGTCGACCAAATGTTTGAACCGGCTGAGGTCGATCGCGTCGACAATCCGCGGCGAGGTCAACATACCGAAGCCGTGCATCCCCATCAGGAACTCGCGCATCGATGCGTCGTCCTTGAAGAAGCTGGAAAAGATCGGCCCGTCCCAGCCATAGGTTTGTTGCCAACGGTGTGTCCCTTCGCGAATCGCACCTTCCAGGTTTCCCCACATCGGCCACATCACTCGGTTGGAGTAATTGATATAGCCGGTCATGCGACTTGGCGAATCGCTGGTCAAGTATTGGTCGGCGGCGACGGTGTTGGCATAGGTATCTCCGTCGCGGGCAAGCAGGCCGAGACCGACCAGGGCGTCAAGCAATCGCTCGGTCGCCGCCTGATCGCACTCCAGTTTCTGTGCCAGTGAATCGGAATCGATCGGGCCCGACTTCAGCGTGTCGAAGACGCCAAGCGAAACACCCGTGAACATGATCTTTGAACGGCGAAACGCTTCGAGCAACTCGAGCACAGTGCTCGGGTCAGCGGGGGTGAGGTCGCGAGCCACTGTGGGTTCCTGAGACGGTTTCGGGAAGGTCTTCGAGTTCTTCGGTGTCGCCAAGACGAATGGCACCGTTTCGGTACGATCGATCCGTCACCGGAACGGCACTCGGATCGTGTGAGGGGGGCGTGGTTGCCGCATGTTGATGCGAAGTCGAGTGAGTGCTCTCAATCGGATCGATGATGTGATCGTCGCCGGGAATGCCGTAATCGACGTGTGGTTGATCGAGCGGCAATTTGCCTTTAGCAAACCCTTCTTTCAGCTTTCGATAACGACGTTCAAGCACGAAGATCACGGCGGCAATCACCAGAAAACCGCCGATCTTCAAGTAAATATCGTCTTTGTCGAGATAATGGCTCAGCAAGTCCGAGAACAGAAACATCACCGTGTTGCCCAACAAGGCACCGATCACGATTCCGAAAAACGTTGCTGTGCGGCTCATTCCCAACAAGCGACCAAAGATCGAGCCGCCGATGCTGCCGGTGGCGGCTAGCGGAAAGCCGACAAACGCGATCAAACCAAAAAACGTCGCTCGTCGCATCCATGGCTGAGAATCGAGAATGAAGTGGCCGTCGGTGACGAGAGCCGAGACGCGTGGTCCGATGTAAGGCAAGCGGAACATAAATCCGATGTGAAACGCCAACATCAGCGCGGTCATCACATCGAGGTAGCAAACGATAGCGAACAGGTGCTCCGATGCGAGCGAACCGTTAGTATCCTGAAAAGTACCGTCGGTGCCTGATAGGATGATGAAGCGGCCGAAAATCATGACCGTCATCACCGCGGCAGTGGCGATCTTGGTAGTGAACTCCCACCCGGTCTGAAAAAACAAAAACGCCAGCAGCAAGGCCGTCAAAACGATCGGACCAAACAGAGTGAATCGCCAACACCAAGGGTGCGAAAGGCGAAACTGTGACTCTGTCGAGTGCAGGTCGTCCATATGGACGGCTTCGATTGCGGACGTGATTCGGTTCATTCAGCCATCGACCGATACGGAAACATCATTCCGGAAACTTGTTTTCCGGTCGCCTATTCATACCAACAAACTATCCGACAGTGCCACCACTGGCATCCCCCAATGGTGACGATGATCAACCCTTGTGAAATATCAACGATCCAAAGTCGACTTATTCCGCAATAAATGATGGTAATGCTGGGCGAATCGGTGAGATTCGTCGCGAACATATTGAAGTAACCGTAGCGCGAACGAGTTTTTTGACAACCTGATCGAATCACTTTCACCGGGTCGGAAAATTTCCTCGTCGCGTTTTGCGAGCGAAATCAGTGTCGGAGGATCGATTCGCTGGTCGCGGAAAGCGGCCAAAGCGGCGTTTAATTGTCCCTTACCACCGTCGATCAACAAAATGTCAGGGAACGCCTCCCCATCGTCGCTCAGCTTGCGAAACCGGCGCGACACCACCTCATAAATGCTGCGAAAATCATCGATCCCGCTGACATCCTGGATCCTAAACCGTCGATAGCCAGGTTTGAACGGCAAACCGTCGATGAACTGCACCAAACTGGCTACCGTTTCCTTACCGCCTAGGTGTGCGATGTCGACGCCCTCGATCACACGCGGCGTCTTGGTCAGCGACAATACCTTGCGCAGGCCGATCAGGCCTTTTTTCGGATCGATGTAAAAGACTTCGGGCTGAGCGTGCGTTTCCAGTTCGCCCCTTTCATCCAACCGCTCGAGCATCGAAATCTCGTCGCGAAGCACCGCCGCCCGTTCGAAATCCAGACGCTTGCTCGCTTCCATCATTTCACTGCCCATTTCGCGCAGCAGTTTCACTTTGCCGCCTTCCAGGAACGTCATCAATCGCCGAATGTCGCGGCGGTAGGCTTCTTTGTCGATCCGTAAATTGCAAGGCGCGGTACATTGATCGATGCTCGCCAGCAGGCACGGGCGAAACCATTTCCA
>DIUH01000037.1:3883-4221 GCA_002428205.1 Planctomycetaceae bacterium UBA6163 | reverse complement strand
GAGACCAAGGGTGTGTTTCAGTTGGAATCGGGCGGGATTCGCGACCTATTGCAACGGATGAAGCCCGACGCGTTCACCGACATCATCGCGACCAATGCGCTCTATCGACCGGGACCGCTCGAAGGCGGCATGGTCGACGACTTTGTGAATATCAAACATGGTCGTCAACAACCGGAATACAAGCATCCGGTGTTGAAAGAGATCTTGGGCGAGACCAACTCGATCATGGTCTACCAAGAACAGGTGATGCGGATTCTGAATCGGCTGGGCAACATTCCGCTGGCGTCTGCTTATACGGTTATTAAAGCGATCAGCAAGAAGAAAGAATCGCTGATCAA
>DIUH01000037.1:2748-3869 GCA_002428205.1 Planctomycetaceae bacterium UBA6163 | reverse complement strand
CTGATCCAGAAGTTTGCTGGCTATGGTTTCAATAAATCTCACAGCACCGCTTATGCGCTTGTTGCCTATCAGACGGCATACTTAAAGGCTCATTATCCGGTCGAGTTCATGGCGGCGTTGTTATCGAGCGACATTACGGGGCGAAACTTTAAGCGTAAAGATGCGTTGGTGGAGCACATGGAAGACTGTGCTCGGATGGGGATCGAGGTAGTTGCGCCCAATGTGAACCTAAGCGACAGCGATTTTGCGGTGAAAGATGGCAAGATCATCTTCGCGTTATCGGCGATCAAGGGTTGCGGCGGTTCGGCGGCTGATGCCGTGGTTGCGGCGAGGCGATCGGGTGGTCCGTTTGGCGATCTGTTCGAGTTTTGCGAGCGGGTTGATGTCACGGCTTGTAATCGTGCGGCGATCGAAACGCTTGTGAAGGCTGGCGCGATGGATTGCTTGGGTGGCCAGCGGAGTCAGTTGTCAGCGGCGGTTGATAAGGCGCTGCAGATTGGTGCGGCGGCGCTTGCGGATCGCAAAAGTGGCCAAGCGAGTTTGTTTGGCGATTTAGAAGATGAGGTTGAATCGACCACCAGCAATAAAGTCGCGTTGCCTGACGTACCGCCGTGGCCCGAGAAAGATCAGTTGATGGCGGAAAAAGAAGTGCTCGGCTTCTATCTGACCAGCCATCCGATGGCTGAGTATGAGCCGAAATTGGCGGCATTTCGAACTCACAATACCGACCAATTGGCCGAAGTCCAGGGGCGTACCGAAGTGCTAGTCGGTGGCATGATCGGTTCGATAAAGTTTGCTCATACGAAGAATGCGAAAGCGGGAACCCCCAGCAAATACGCCAACTTTGACTTAGAAGATATGCAAGGTGTGGTGCGGTGCATCCTTTGGCCGCGGACATTCGCTGAACAGGGTGAGGCGGTGGTGCCTGATGCGGTCGTGATCGCACGCGGCGTCGTCGATCGCCGTGGTGGCGGTGACGAGGTGAACTTGGTGATCAACGAATTGCTGCCGCTGAAAACGCTGGACAGCAAGTACACGCATGCCATTCGCGTTTCATTGGATCAACGGCAACATGGTCAAGAAACGATGGCGAAACTGCGCGAGATCATCCGTGGTTATCC
>DIUH01000037.1:828-2743 GCA_002428205.1 Planctomycetaceae bacterium UBA6163 | reverse complement strand
GATTTGCTGGGGCCGTCGAGCTATCGGTTGCAGATGACCAAGCCGCAGGTTTCGTCTGGTGGTGGCGGACGGCGATAATCGATTTATTCGACCAGCGGGACAGCATCGATCGGCGGCGGTGCTATTAACCGCTGGTCATCAACCAGCGTGCCCCGAAAAGAATGTAGTACTGCGTGACATAAGTCGTCAGCGGATAGCGACCTAGCAGTGCGAGCCAACCGACCGAAAGTTCAGGCGAAACGCTGGCCAGCGCGACGATGCACGTCGCTGGGATGGCGAACAGTAAAACGAACAGTGGTGGAGTGGGGACGAAGGCCAAACCTGCCAGGGTGGCGAAGGTTGCAGCCAAGATCGCTTTCTGGAATCCGTACAAGCGAAGCACCATCCCGATCGCAACGAGGCTGGCGGTCAGCGTGAGCGGATAGTCGAGCAAGTCCAGGGTCGGGTCGTAGGGAAACATCGCAACCGCCAGCAGCAACACGATAAAGTAGCGGCCCAGAACCGAATAAAGCAGGTTGCAGGCCAGAAAGCTGACCAAGATTTCCAGTCGTCCGTATTCCGGTACGAATAAGATATTGGCCGCGAAAGCTGCGGCCAGGATCTGAGCAGGCCGGCGAAACGCGGCCCACGGCCCCTGCTTGGGTGTGCCTGTCTTTCCCGATAGTGGTTGTGTTGGTCGGCAAATCAGGAAGTAGCCGAACAGAATCGCAAAGAGCGGCAGGGCGAGTCGAGTCACCAGGCGGATATTGTCGGTCGCGATCGCGATATCGAACGAAATGACGGCGGCATGATCAACGATCATCAGGACGATTGCCAGCCCTCTAGCGCTGTCCAAGGCTGCGTTTCGTCCCGTGGGCGTCGTTGCGGTGGCCGGGGTTCGAATGCTGGCGACGGGCTTCATTTGTTGACGTTTTTGCGAGAAAAATCAGACGATCGGATTAAGATGGTGGGCAGTTGGGTCCGGCCTGCATTGTTTCCCGCCGAGCGAAATGCAGCTTGGCTGCAGCACGAGTTGCTGCGTAGCCGTCATTAACTTGGGGGAAGTTAGTTGATTTCTCGTGGTGGTCAAACTAACCTTGATTTCCAGCTAAAGCTGGGGCCGGAGGCTCGAAAGTATAAACTTCTCTACGTGTCGAAATGTAAGTGAGCGTCGGATGTTGAATCCAAGACTGTCCGGTCCATTCTCCAGATTTGCTGTTCCCGCCATGATTTGGTCGGCACTGTTCTGTTTATCCAGCGTTTGCTGGGGTAACGGCGGTGGTGGTGGTGGTGATACCAACATCAACTTCGGCAACCCGATCGCGGGTGTCGAGATCGATGCGACGGGGGTTCTACGGACTCAGCGACTTGATCCCAAAGTCACTCAGCAGCGTGTATTGGCGGCTCGCCAGATGAAGGGCGCCGAAGCGATGGAGCGTGCGGCGCTGCGAAAGGTTTCGCTAACTCGTTTGGAGAAAGCAGTCGCGGCGGCCATTGCCCGCGGCGAAGAACCGTCCGAAGAAATGTTGTCGATGGCCGGTTTGACCCGCGTCCAATACGTTTTCTTCTATCCCGAGTCCAACGACGTTGTAATTGCCGGTCCGGCCGAGGGTGCGTTTCGAGATCCCAGTGGTCGATTTCTTGGTATGGAGACCGCACAACCGGTCGTACACCTCGAAGACATGGTGACGGCGCTGCGAGCTTATGGCCCCGGAGTGCCCCCAACGAAAACGATCAGCGTATCGATCGATCCTACCCCCGAAGGTTTGGCGCGGATGCAGAAGTTTCTTGGCTCTTTGGGCGGACGTGCTCAACCGGGCCAAGAACGCGTGATCGCCACAGCCATGCGGGAGAGCATGGGCATGCAAACGGTAACGCTCAAGGGCGTTCCGTTTTCAACCAACTTCGCTCGTGTCCTGGTCGAAGCGGACTATCG
>DIUH01000037.1:0-666 GCA_002428205.1 Planctomycetaceae bacterium UBA6163 | reverse complement strand
AATCGTGCCAGCCAAGGGTTTTGCAACGACTTTACCAAGTTTTACAACCAGATCGCTCAGCGGGTTCAGGTTTACGCGGAACTGCGGAACCTGATCGATGTGTCGATTGCGGCGGCTTACATTCAACAGCAAGATTTCTATGGCCAGGCCCAGTGGTCGCTGGCGACTTTTGGTGATGAATCGCAATTTGCGGTTGAAACGCACACCGCTCCCCAGCAAGTCGAGACGGCGGTAAACGCGGTTTGGAAGGGCAGCAATTTGTTGACGCCAATCGGTGGTGGGATTCATGTCCAACCGCGAGTCGCTTTGAACAGCGACCGCATGGTGAAGGAGGCTGACGGCGCGTCTGATGCGGTCAAGCAACTGGCGGCTCCTGGCGATTTGAACGCAGACCAGTGGTGGTGGGACTGACGCTTTGCCATGGGCGATGTTGATCATGGTTGAAATGCAAAAAGGCCGTGTCGGAAATCCGACACGGCCTTTTTCGTTTAACCACTCAGCCAACGAAGCCCAACTCAGCCACCACACTCAGCCACCACACTCAGCCACCTGGGTCGGCGACCTTGCGGATCATTGTTGCCAAACGCGATTGCACTTCGAGCAACTGCTGCCAGTGGCCAAGCCCCATCGTGACGCAACCACTGGCGTCGTCCACCTTGGCCGCTT
>DIUH01000218.1:13618-14587 GCA_002428205.1 Planctomycetaceae bacterium UBA6163 | reverse complement strand
CCGCTGGCGATCCCCAGTTTTGATATTGACGTGCATGTTGATCTGGAACAGTTTATCGACATCGACGCAGAACTTGCGCGGTTGGAGCGAACGCACAGTCAGATTGAAAAGCAGATTGCCGGCAAGGAACAGAAACTGGGGAATGAGAGTTTTGTCAGCCGTGCGCCGCAGCAAGTTGTCGAACAGGAACGGCAATCATTAGAAGATTTGCGGCGTCAAAAAACGGGATTGACCAGCGATATTGCAAGATTGAAATCTCGCGTCAACAAATAAGGATCGTGCGGGAAATAAGTGGGATAGGCTTCCAGCCTGTCATTTGCGCTTCGACAGGCTGGAAGCCTATCCCACTTGCAACTAAGCGGCGGGCGGAATATTCGTTACCGGAATCGTCCGGTTTACCTAGGGAGACGATTCGATGGACTTTACGGCGATCGATTTTGAAACGGCCAACAATGGTCGTCATAGCGCATGCCAGCTTGCGGCCGTAAAGGTTCGGGGCGGCAAGATTGTCGATCGCAAGAGTTGGTTGATCAAACCGCGGCCGTTTTTTTTCAACCCGATGAATATCCAGATTCATGGCATTCATCCTGATGCGGTAGTGAATGAACCGGAGTTTTGCGATTGTTGGAAATCGATCGCGCCCTGTTTTGATAACGAGTGCGATGACAAATGTTTGATCGCACACAATGCCCAGTTCGACATCAGCGTCTTAACCTCCTGTTTAAACTATCACGACATTTCGGTTCCAAATTTGGAGTTCTCCTGCACGCGGTTGGTCGCGCGGCACGCTTGGCCGGGGC
Organism: Planctomycetaceae bacterium UBA6163; assembly: GCA_002428205.1. Taxonomy (GTDB): domain Bacteria; phylum Planctomycetota; class Planctomycetia; order Pirellulales; family Pirellulaceae; genus UBA6163. The sequence goes on along the minus strand of DIUH01000218.1, from coordinate 13,787 downwards.
GTTCCAGTTATGGGCTTAAGGCGCTTGCTAGTTGGCTGGGTATCGAGTTTCGGCATCACGACGCGCTGGAAGATTCGATCGCCTGTGCGTCGATCCTGTTGGCGGCTGCCGATTGCGTCGGAGCCACTTCGATCAAAGACCTCGAGGCAAAACTGATGCTCGTTCGCGG
>DIUH01000218.1:3940-13506 GCA_002428205.1 Planctomycetaceae bacterium UBA6163 | reverse complement strand
CGGCTGCCCTGTTGGTAACTGATAATCGCTATGCCAGCACCGCAGATTAATGTCTTTGCCATCACCCACAGCCACCCCGAATCGTCCCATGGGCTGATCAATCGACTGTGAAAGTGTTGGTGCCAAAAATAAGGGCCAAGTTCGGGATGCATCGCGTTGAAGCATACCAAACTGACGACTCGGGCGACCTGAAACGCCAGCGCCGTTAACAACGGTGTGGCTATCAAGAAAGCGAACAGGATCGGTACCAGCAGGTAAATCGCCGGCCGTATCCCTAATGTCTTGAGCGCTTCGATCTGCGATCCATAACGTTTGACACCAACGTCCGCCGCGACCGCCGCACCACATCGCGCCGCGATCAGAATCGTCGCCAGCACGGGTACTAAGATTCGATACAACGCAAACCCGATCGCGGCCAACAAATCTTCGATCAATAACGGCTTGGAATAGATGCGATAGGGCAGAAACTCAAAAGTGAAATAGGTCGCCGTAAAGCCGACAATCATGCCTGCGACAGCCAAATACACCATCGCCGACGGGCCACCGACAAGCCGCAGAAACGAGCCGAAAAAACGGCTGATCCACCACGGCCGAATCATCCCAAGGCCACGGCGGTTGTTCGCATGACTGTTGCGATTAATGACACGATCGATCGTCCGCAGAACCGCCGCGCCGGTAGCGGTCAATTGATGGTCAATCCTGCTGAGGATCCGCTTACCGATTGCCGCGATGCGGTCTAAGGTCGTGCCGGACGGTGGTGAAGAATCCGACAGGGAACTGTCGATCGCTGGTTGACGCACCGGTTGCATTCGCTGGGCGATCGTATCCCACTGATCCTTGGGGACTCGCGTTAACGTCTTCGATGCCGAGTCGAGCAACAGCACGTCGTCGGCGATTGGCAACAGAGTTTGGTAATCGTGCGTCACCACAATGCTGGTTCGGCGGTGCGACGCCTGGGTCCGACGAATCAATTCGGCAACCTGGCGACCGCTGGCCGAATCGAGCCCGCTGGTCGGTTCGTCATACAACACGATTGCCGGCGCGGCGGCCAGCGTTCGTGCGATTGCAAGTCGTTGTTTCTGGCCACCGCTAAGGACCGCTACTGGTGTCGACTGTGGCACTCGCAACTCTTCTAACCAACCCGACGCCGATTGCTCCGGCGGTACGCTTAGATCGCTGCGATGATCGATCGCCAGTTGTACATTCCCTTTGGGCGACCACTGGTCGAAAAGGGCAAAGTTCTGAAAGACGATTCCGACTCGCGCCGAGGCTTGCGGTTGCAGCGATTCGCTATCACCTTCTCCATCGCCTCGTCGGGCTCCGATAATAATCTTTCCCGACTGCGAAATCGCGAGATCGCCTGCGTCAACCAGACCGCCGAGAATCCGCAGTAAGACCGATTTGCCCGCACCACTGCCGCCGACGATCACCGTGATCATGCCGGGCAAAACTTCGAGCGTCACGTTGCTGAGAAGTTCACGCCCAGCGACTCGAACCGTCAACGATTCCAGAGCCACCGTTACCGGATGATGGGTTTCGTGGTGGCCACCAAGATCGGTCGACAAACCAGTAGTGGGAGAATCCAATTCGACTATTCCAATGCTTGTGATTCCGCCATCGGCAACAGCGGGTAGTTTGCATCTCCGAATCCTACCTCAATCCGTCGGGAATCATATAAGTCGTCTTGGAAAACTTCTTCGGCGATGATCCAACGCCGATCTTTGCCAAGGATCTGGTGGCGCAGCACCCTTGCAAACCCCGGATCGATTCCACGTTCGGGTGAACCGATGATTTCATCACCCAGTTTGCGAACGAGCGGTTCCACGAGGTCGCCCGCACGATCAAACGCGGCCTGTGCCTCGTTGCTGGTCCAAACGTCGATCCAAACTTGACGCACCTTGGGATTATCGATCAGCGTCTCTCGCAGCAAAACGCCGATCAATCGACGTGATTGCGGGTCATCAACCAAGGAACTGACAGCCGATCCGAGTTCGCCACGAATTTTTGGGTTTCGGGCGACATCGGCCAGCGTCCGTTGGATCGCCGTGGCAATCTCTTCGGAATGAGATTCGATCACCGGGATCGCTTCGTCGCGCACGAACCGTTCCCATTCTTCGCGCATCAAATCTTTGCGCGGCAGTGGTGTTTTGTCATAAACCGCTCGCCACGTAAAACTCCACAAAGAAGCGCGGTTCCACAACTCGCGTCCGATCTCTCGCACCAGCGGTTCGGCGTGCTCTTGAGCGATCGGCAACACTTGGCCCTTAGCCAGCGGAACCAAACGGTTGTTGATCCATTCATCCTTCCAACGCGAACTCAACTGATTCAGTTCGCCTTGGTGGCGATCGATCGCCAGCATCAATTCGGATTCGACAACCGGGATCGATTGCCGTACGCTCTGTTGGATCAACGGCAGAAACTGTTCGGCCAGTATTTCACCGTGCTGGCGCATCGCTTCGGTCACTTGTTGGCGAATGACCTCGCGTTTTTCGGGCGGGAACAGAACTTGAATCGTTTCGTTCATCGAGCCGAGATTGCGATGGCCGACAAGGCGAACGCGTGTCGGATCGATATCAGATGAATGCCAACGAATCGTGACATCGACCAACGGGCTGGCCCCAACGACACCGGTCGGCCGGTCGTTGGAATCACGGATGGGCAACGAAACCGATTCGACAAAACCGATTTGTTCCCACTGGGATTCGCCCTGGCGATGGAAGATCGGATCGCCGGGCATGACAAGATTTTTGACGGCCTGACGTTGGATTTTGACATCTCTGGCAAGCCAATAATTCAGCAGTCGATTATTTGCGACCGTCGACGAGCGACCGGTCGCCAAGGTTACCGCGACAACCAAAACCACGATGGTGATCACAAACCAAACAATACCGCCGATGATGCGGTGCGAGGTGCGATGTTTGTGATCAACCATCCGTGAAGGCTCTTCGTCCCGGAAACGTCTTATAAGAATCGATTAAGATTCATCCAAACTATTTGATCGGCAATCCGAAGTCGCCTTTGGTGTCGCGCCAAACCGCATGGATATGGTTCGCTGGCGTCCCTTCGGCATCGGGTTGCGTATTGACCAATTCGATTACAAACGATTTACCGTGAATACGATAATAGTGGCCAATGTTTCGCTCGGTCGCTCCGGCCCAAGCGAAATGGATCGAACCCGGGCCCGCGCCACGAATCTCTTCCAGCCTTTCGGTCGCCAATTTTTCGGGCACCACGTTCGCGTAAACTTCGATCAACTGCATCAAGCGTTTCTGAGCCGCTTCGTCCATGTCCGACATCACCAAGCCCTCTGGCTCGGAAAGTTCCATCTGCGGCTTGCCGACAAAGCGGATCTCTGCGGGCGCCTTTTCATCGATGATCGCTTTCTTCTTCAAATCCGGCGACAACTTGTTGATCAGTTCAAACGCGATCTCTTCTTCTTGCCTTAAGACCTGTGTCCCTTTGCCCAGCGGCCCCTTCACATCGCTCATGATGATTGCCGGATTGGTCGCCATGAACTGAGGCGTGCTGGCAACGACCTTGCCGTCGCGACAGACAAAGTTCAGCGATAGGTGGTGGCCTTCGAAGCTGAAGCCCCACTGATCTTTGGCCGAAGGTGTGCCGTAAATCGTTACATAATACTTTTCAGGGTTGCGTCGTTCGTGACTATCGGGCCCTTCGAACTGACGCAGCACGCCTTCCAACAACATGATCTTGCTGGACTTGTCATAGCCTGCTTCGCTAAGTGCCGCCTTGAGTGTCCGCAGCGCCGCGGTTTGCTGTGGCAAGCTCATTTCCATCAGCGGCAAACCTTTTCGGGTCGGCAACGGGATGAAGTTCCAGTTAATTCTTTCCGGATCTTCAAATGCCAATAACGCTTTCTTCTTTTGTGCTTCGTCCAGCGTTTCGACCCACGCCGACGCGTAAGTCTGCATCTGTGTGGCGGGTGGATCACCGGTTCGCAGGCCGAGTGCGAAAGCGATGAGGCCAGTCGTGGCCAGAACAGTTGTTGTTGACAGACGGGAGATTTTCATGGGAAATGCGATCGGTTCGGTGGGAGGAAGTAACAGGCGGGTAAGGTCCGCAAACGCGGCGTGTGGGCGTAGTCGGAAAAGCGATTGCCGCGCGACAAGGTCCATTATCTTACGCGGTCTGGGCGTTCGTTGCAAAATGGGACAGGTTATCGCAAACTGCCCATGGTTCAATACTCGCGGCGGGTTAGACTATATTCCCAGCCGGTCATGCATTTTTCGGCGAATTGCTCGGCCCCAGCCGCCTTCTCAAACCAACTCGTAACGGTGAACACGTGTCCTATCGACTAGTCCGCATATTTTTGACTGTTTGCTTTTTGACCACCAGCGCGGTAGCCCCGCGAGCGGTTCATGGCGAAGAGGTGATTACCGCCGCCACGGCAGCGGCGTTACCAACACGCGGTGGGGTATTGGAAATCGACAAGTTTTTGTTGAAGCCAGAACCAGAGTTTGGCTGGAAATTGATGGGCGAACGAGCGATCGCCGGCGGCAAGGTAATGCACGTCAACCTGACCAGCCAGCGTTGGCAGGATATCCTGTGGCAACATGCCTTGATGGTCTATGAACCACCTAAGGTTACTCATGAAAAACAAATGTTGTTGTTCGTTACCGGCGGAGCAATCGGCCGGATGCCCGGCGATAAAGATATCGAAATGGGGATGGCGATGGCCAACTTGTGCGGGGCCCGCGTTGCGGTTCTGCACCAAGTCCCCAATCAACCACTGATGGACGGTCGGGTCGAAGACGATCTGATCACCGAAACCTGGTTGAAGTATTTAGAATCGGGCGATGCATCGTGGCCGCTGTTGTTTCCGATGGTTAAAAGCGCTGTCAAAGCGATGGACGCTCTTGAAGAGTTGTCTGAATCGCAGCAGTGGGCCAAGCCGAACGGTTTCGTCGTTTCGGGAGCGTCCAAGCGTGGGTGGACCAGTTGGTTAACCGCCGCGACTGATCCTCGCATCAAGGCGACCGCGCCGATGGTGATCGACATGTTGAACTTCAACAAACAGATTCCGCATCAGTATTCGTCGTGGGGTAAGCCAAGCGAGCAGATTATCGATTACACCAGCAAAGGTTTGGTTCGCGAAGATGGCAAACCGCGTACAGAGTTGGAATCGAAGTTATGGGAAATGATGGACCCATTTAATTATCGTCAACGTGTGACGATGCCAAAGCTGTTGATTGTGGGCGCCAGCGACCGTTATTGGACAACCGACGCGATGAACCTTTATTGGGACGAGTTGTCGGGTGATAAGTTTATCTTCCGTGGTGCGAATGCCGGACATGGACTCGAAGGTCGCCGCGAAGAAGCGTTGGCAACGTTGGGTGTTTTCTTTCGTCACGTCGCCACGGATAAGCAATTGCCCGCTTTGAAATGGACGCCCGAAATGAAGGAAGATTCGATCGGCGTCAGTGTCGCAGTTGACCGGGTGCCGACAGCGGCAAAGCTGTGGGTGGCAACGTCTGAGACACTTGATTTCCGCGAGTGCCGCTGGGAATCACAACCGATGAACCAAGTCGATCAAGCGTGGATCGGTAATCAGAAGATCGAAAACGGGAATCACGTCGCGGTATTCGCCGAACTGATGTACGAGTACGAAGGGATTCCTTACTTTCTGGCGACTCTTGCTTATTGCAAGTAGTCAGCGAAAAACAACTGTTGGGTCATTCCACCTCACCGGGCGCTGCGATATTTATCGTCCACATCTTTTTCGCCCCCCACGAGCTCGTCTCGTGGGTGAATAAGGTTCGCAAGCTAACCTCGGCTTCCTGCCAGACGAGCTGGCAGGGGAGCAATGCATAAAAAGCGGCTTTGCGGGAGCGGTTGGTTATATCCCGTTGCCTGGCGTCTCATCATCGACGGTAGCAAGATAAACGTGCTGCAATAACGTTCCTTTTTCATATTGAACGTTTTTGGTCGCCAGTGCATATTCGGTCAGCGAAAGGTAGTATCGGCTTTCCGATTCGCTGACACGTCGCTGGGCGTCGAGCAGTTGTTCAAGATTGACGGGCAAGCCCGCTTCTCGATTCGCTTCTAGGGCGTCCAACGCGTCGCGGGCGGCTAGGTAGCGATTCAAGTTGGTTTCGACTTGAGTTCTCGCGCGATCGCATTCGGCTACGACAGCTGCTAAGTCATGCAGGATTTGCCGTTCCTGTTCCACCAGAATCGCCTTCTCGCGAGCGATCTGGATTTGAGCGTTTCGAACGGCGGCGTGCCCTTGTCGGAAGCCGATGGGCAACACCAGTTCAATGCCCGCTTCGTATTCTTGAAAGTCCAGCGTGCCAAGTTCACGCATCGCCGAGTTTGATCCGGCCAGTTGTTGGTCGAGCCCGCGAATCCGATAGATGCTGACCAAGTCCAATTGTGGCATCAAGAAATTCCTCGCCGCCAACAACTCCAACTCTTTGCGTTTGACGACTAAACGTTGTTGTTGCAATTCATCCCGCATTTTTACCGCCTGAATGGCGATCGCGTCCCAATCAAAGACTAAAGGAGCGACGCTGGGGTCATCGTTGGGGCGAAGAAGTCTTGAGTCGTTGATCGGCAACCCGACCAGCAGACGCAGCCGACGTTCGGCGGCTTGAACACCACCAAGGCCGGCAAAACTGCCACCTGAACTGGAGTTGTTGACTTGGGTGCGTTGGATCAATTTGCCGGTCAACGCATCCTGAAACTCCGATTCGAAACGATGATACTGTTCGCGGGCGAGCGCTTCGGCCGCAGCAGACATCCGATTGGATGATTTCTGGGCCTCATAACTTCGCCACGTCACTCGGCTTCGTTCCAGTGCATCGCGTTTGGCATTCAGATCACGATAGGCGAAGTAAAGATCCCAATAAGCGTTGATCACGTTGCTGACATAATCGCGTGCGCCTTGGCGAAATTGCGCCCCGGTGATATCGGTGTTGACTTTTGCGATCAGAACGCCGTTATAAACACCTGGCCGACCGCCTGGGCCAGCGATCCGATTGAACGTCGCACCGCCGCCTTGCATTAAAGGCTGGCGAGCTTCGAGATGGATTTGCGATTGCCACGCACTGGGGAAAAGGTTTCCTGTCGCATTGTTCGCGTCGTAATCGACGACGCTGCGGACCGCGAACTCGGCACCGGTCGCCGAGCGTTTGGTTATCTGGGCCAAGTAATCATGCGTATCTTGTTGGAACGCATTGGCACCGCCGCCGAAGAAACGGTTGTTAAACTTGCGGTCGTTGTTTTGAAACTTACCCAGCGCGGTGAACTGTGCATCGAACGCCGATAAGGCCGCTTCCATGCCGAATTGCGGATCGGTCTCGGCCAAACCTTGCATCTGGTCGGTGGCCAGCATTCGTGGGGCTCGCAGCACGGTTGCTCCCAGGTCTCGCAAAACTTCCGCGTTGGAAAGCGCGACTTCGATCGTTTCGGCGAGCGACAGGTCCCAGTATTCAAAGTTCTCGAAGTCTGCTGCGTTTCGCAGCGTCATCGGGGCGGCAGAAACGGTCGGGCTGGCTTCGGGAGGTGCACCAGAGTCGACGATTCGCATGATCCGGTCGACGTGATCGGTTCGGTTACCGATCGTTTCTTGCAAGTTTCCGTGCGACCGACAACCGGTTGCGATCAAGGATAGAACCGCAATGGACGCAGTCGCCAAGACAACCGACGTCCAATAGCCGAACGACGCACCGAGTATCAAGCGCGGGGCGACTCGTCCGAAGGCGTTTCGATCGCAATAATAATGCACCGGCGATCCTGCCATTTTTTCTTTCCAGCGCCGGAATAATCGTTCCAAAGCGCATTCAGATCATGTTTCGACGGAATCGGTGTAACCGGATTAGTCAATTTGCTTCCTTCCCCCGCCTGTCACTTTAGCCTAATGACTTTCGGCGCAATTTCCTCGGGAACTCGTAGGCTGGAAAGATTGTCCAAGCCATGGCTCGGAGGGCGCTAGGGCTGGGCAATCGGCCACAACGAAACGCTTTAACCTTTGATTTGTAAAGACTTTCGATCCATTTAATTCCGACCACTGCGGATCGCACCTCCCGTCCATGTCGCCTTTGCCAGCCTCTAACGAACACCGCGAAAGCGATTTCGCCGTCGAAGAAAAAAAATGGGAAGACGCCGATCGTTGGATCGTCGACTTGGATCGCTGCAGCCGATGCATCGGTCAAGAAAAGGAGGTTTTTCATCATTTCTTGAGCGAATTGCTAAAGATCGTGCGAGCCGGCAGCGGTCAATTGCAACTCTGCACCGCTAGTCAAAGCATGTTGATTGCGAGCGTAGGCGAAGGATTGCCCCAAGCGATCGACGTCCGTTTGCCGTCAGACAACCAAACGATCGCCCAGTCGATGATTCGCTGGACTCATCCGCAGCGCAGCGGCGACGTTGGTTCGGATGATTGCGAACTCCTGGTCGGCGTTCAGACGATTGATCGTGATCTCCGATTGGCCGTGTTTGCTAAGTTCAATAAACGACTCGATTCGCCAACGAAACAGCGATCCGAAGAAATCGTGACCGCCGCTTTAGACTTGATGACACCAACCAGTTTGCGGTTTCAACGCCATCAGGTCGACCAAAGATTGGCGGCGAACGACTTTCATATGTCGTTAGTCGATTCGGCGTTCCAAGGGGAATCGCTGACACAGACGATGGCCGGCGTTGCGGCAAAGCTTGCCAATGCGATCGGTTATGATCGCGTCATCATTCTAAGAGTCGCTTCGCGCCGGTGCACACTTGCCGCGACATCGACGCTGGCGACGATTGATCGCCGTGCCCGGCAGGTTCGATTGCTGGAACAGTTGGCGACGGCTTGTGTCAAAGAAAAAACCTGTATCAAGTCGATCGCCGACAGTGGCCGCGCCAGCGTTCCTATTGCAGAAGGTTTACGGCAGTATGTTATCGACTCGGGTGCGACCAATATAAGAATTGACTTGGTGACGAACCCTGGTGACAACGTTAACACCGGCGATACCGGCGATCCGATTGCTGTTTTAGTCAGTGAGCGATTTAAAGATCCGCCCACTGATGACGTTGCCTACGATCAAGAAATCGAGTCGACATTAGTGGCAGGTGCAAGAGCGATCGCGATTGCNNGCGGTCGCCTGGTTGCCGGTGGAATTGCGGGTGCATGCCCCGGGGCGACTGTTGCCACAGGTTCGTCAAAGGGCTTTCGCGCCGGTCGAAGGCATTGTGACGAAGGTTCATGTGGTCAATGGCGAAGCGGTTTCGAAAGGCGATCCGCTGGTTGAAATCCAAAGCGCGACGCTCGATCTCGCGCGGCAACAGGTGCTCAGCGAGATCGCGTCATCCAAGGTGCGACTGGCTTCGTTGCTGGCCGTAAGAACACGTTCAGCAAGCGGGACCGGTCGCGGCGGAACCAGCGGCGGCGACTTCGAAATGCTCTCTGGCGGCGAGATTACGGCCAGCGAAGAAACGTTAAAGGCCCAGCTTGCCGGTCTGGAAGAACAACTCAAACTGATCGACTCACAACGCAGCACTTTGCAATTATCCAGCCCGATCGACGGCGTCGCGATGCGGTGGGATATGAATCAAACCTTATACCA
>DIUH01000218.1:3105-3812 GCA_002428205.1 Planctomycetaceae bacterium UBA6163 | reverse complement strand
GTCCTCGGAACCGCCCAGCGATGTGTCGCGTGTCAATGCCGGTGTGCTGGCGTCGATCGATTGTGGCAAGCGGCCATTGATCGTCGTTTATACGCGTGGTTTAGTCCGTTGGGCTCGGGTTCAATTAGGATGGTGATTGCTGCAATGAGCCGAACATTCATTCATAAACGACTCGCATTTTCAATTGCAATGATTTGCATGATGCAGTGCGATTACGCGGTCCGCTGTGTCGCTGAACAGCGCGGCGCTGTGGGTGAATTGCAAGAAAATATTCTGGTGATCGAAAACATGATCGTATCCGCGATCGATTCCGCAGCGGTCCCTTCAGCAATCGCGGGCACGATTCGTGATCTAGCGGTGCGTGAAGGCGATTCGGTTTCCAAAGGGCAACCGCTGGCTCAATTGGATGATGCCGAGGCAAGGTCGGTTTATATGCAAGCGGCTGCGGAGGCGAAGATTGCGGTTGAATTGGCGGCTTCGCAGGTTGCAAGCGAATTGGCTGACCAAAATCGGGTGCTGGCCAACCAAGCGATCGATCGCCAGGTGATGTCGGTGGAGATTGCGGAGAAGAAATCGGCTAGCGACATTCGCGTTCGGGCCGCAGAAAAGGCTTCGCTGGTTGCGAAGAATGAGCTGGAACGCGCGACGGCCGCAAGAGAGCGTTTTTCCGATTCTGTATCACAATCCGAAATCGATGGACTGACACT
>DIUH01000218.1:0-3096 GCA_002428205.1 Planctomycetaceae bacterium UBA6163 | reverse complement strand
GCACAGATCGAGCGACAGTCGGCGCTGGAGTTGAAGACTTCGGCCAAGGCAGCCGAATTGGAGGTTTCAAAATCCCGGTTTGATCAGAGCATTTTGCGATTAAGAGCTGATGCGATCCGACACCAAGTCGATCAAGCCAAATTGGTCGTGATGAAACATCGGATCGCTTCGCCGATAGATGGTGTTGTCGCGGAAGTGTTTCGCCGACCTGGCGAGTGGGTACAGCCGGGTGATGCGATCTTTCGAATCGTCAGATTGAATCGCCTTCGCGCCGAAGGTTTCCTATCGGCGGATCAAGCGATCGGATTGCGATCCGCAGCGACTGGTCATTCAATCAGAAGCATGGTTACCTTGGATTGGGCATTGCCAAAAGGTGAAAGTAAGTCGATCGCTGGTGAGGTTTCGTTTATCAGTCCAGAGGTCGATGCGATTAATAACCAGGTGCGATTTTGGGTTGAGTTTGATAATGCTGATGCGAAGATTTTTCCTGGCATGAAGGTCAATGTCCGAATCGTTTCGCACAGCGATCCTGAAAAGCCATGACGCCCGCCAGTTCCATGACGCTGGGTGGTTTCGTACCCTTTCGGCTTCGGTGTGATATCAAGGCCCGGCGAATCGATTTGGGCAAAAACGCCGACTGGGTGATCCAAGATCCGTTGTCGCGAAACTTTTTTTATTTCAGCGATGCCGAATATTGCATCTTAAAATTATTGGACGGCAAGCGCCGTTGGACCGAACTGTTATTCGATGTCTCGCGTCGACTAACACCGCAATTCATCGAGCTCGAATCGCTGGCTCGTTTCATCGCTGATGCGAAATCAAAAGGTCTGGTCGAGTCGATCGAGCCCGTTGGGGGAAACGCCAGCGCGGCGATTGTGCGCCCATCGGCGGCGGCTCGCAACGAGGCCCCGTGGTGGCATCAACCGCTCGCTATCCGTTTGCCCGGCATTTATCCCGACCAATATCTGCAGCGATGCTTTGGCAATCAATCTTGGTTGGCGAACGTCGGTATATCGGCGAGCGTGTTTTGGGTTTCCATGGCGATCTTATGGTTGATCGCCGGTTTGGTCGCGATCAGCCATATCGACAGCTTGGTGACCGAATTGAATCTGTTAGCAATCGCTCCGCCAGCTCGCCAGCTCTTATTGTTTTTCATCTGCATCGGTTTGACCAAAATTCTTCATGAACTCGGACATGCGGTCGCTTGCAAATTGCTTGGCGGTGAATGTCGCGAGATTGGTGTGATGTTTCTGATGGCGGTGCCATGTCTGTACTGTGACGTTTCCGACGCTTGGATGATGCCCAGTCGCTGGAAACGGATGCTGATATCAGCTGCCGGAATGATCGTTGAAATCAGCTTGGCCGCCGTTGCCATGATCGCGTGGGCGGTGATGACGCCGGGGCCTTGGCGTGATGCCGCATTGATGGTGGCGGTGATCGGTTCGGTAAACACGGTATTGATTAACGGCAACCCGCTGCTGCGATACGACGGCTATTTTATCTTTTCCGATTGGGTGCGGGTTCCGAACTTAGGGTATGAGGCGATCGAGACACTGCGGCATGTAGTTCGGAGGTTGGTTTGGGGACGCGGGCGGATTGATGGTGAGTCGGTCGGTGATCAGTCGCGGCCTGCTTCGACTCGGTTTCTGGCCAGCTATGCCGTGGCCAGTGCGGTCTATCGCTATGTGATGTTAACGGCGATTGTTTATGCGATTTATCGTGTGACGGCCAGCCAGGGTTTGGCCTGGATGGCGATTGCGGCGGCGATCTTCATTTTCGGCCGCAATCAGATTCATTGGTGGCGAAGTATTGGAAAGGTGCCACTTGATGATGGAATGACTAACACGTCACGCTATCGCTGGGTTGTGATTCGTGGATTGTTTGTGGCCTTGATCGCGTGGGCATGGTTCACGCCGTTTAATCGAAGCGTTACGGTACCGATCGAGATTCGGTCTGCGGGCCAGCAAGATTTGTATGTCACGACTTCGGGGCGGATTGAGAGTGCGATGAGTGCCGGGGCGAAGGTGAAGCCGGGCGATATTGTGTTGCAACTTGTCAACGAATCAGCGACGCGTGATTTGATGTCGCTGGAAACCGATCGCCGGGCATTGGTGGCGAAGGTAGAAGCGTTGAAGCTCAGGCACTCGGGTCAACGAAACTTATCGGCCGAGATCGCGGCGATCGAATCTGCTATCGAGTCGCTTGACCAACGAGTGAAATGGCAACTGGAACAGATCGAAAGATTATCGATTCGTTCACCGTCCGCTGGCGTCGTCTATTCTCCACCGACAAGACCCGCGCCGCGTCTGGATACGGCGACCGATCACACGGCTGAAGTTTGGTCGGGATCGCCATTAGCGGTCGAGAACGTGGGGGCCTGGTTGGAGGTCGGAACGTTGGTCGGAACGATCGGGCACGAACATAAACGCGAAGCGATCCTGATGGTCGCTCAGTCNNTGCGCGAAGGGATTGTGCGAGACGTGACCTTTGTCGGTGCGATGGAAGAATCGTTTACTGTCGCTTCGACAGAAAACAATGGCAACTCGGCAGTGTCGCGCGACGCATCCGCTCGAACCTACCGCGTGTTGGTCGAAATGATCGGCGACCAAAATGATCGACTTGCGGGGCGTAAGGCGTTACCTGTTCGTGGCGTCGGGATGGCCAAGATCACGGTCGAGCCGATGTCGATGCATCAGCGGTTGCGACAGTTGCTGAGCCAAATGTTTGCGGTGCCTTAAACGTGTTGGTATTGGTTTTTGCTTCTAATAACGTGGAGTGTCTGGCTTGCCAACCTCGGCTTCCTGCCAGACAAGCTGGCAGGGGAGCANNGCCGAGGTTGGCATGCTAGAAACAATCCGCAATCTGCGTAACCTTCCGATTTTAAGGTGTGCTCGCCTCTTGAAGCGGCGAGCACACCTTAAAATCGGTGAACTGGAACGGCTTTGGTGTCTAGCTTACAAACCTTATTCACCCACGAGACGAGCTCGTGGGGGTCAAAAAAGATATGTGGTACAACGAGTCCGGAGGGAGAGTGTCATCGATGCGGACACTTTCACCATTCAACGCCCGTTATCAGTTTGACGGGCAGGTGTGAAA
>DIUH01000214.1 GCA_002428205.1 Planctomycetaceae bacterium UBA6163 | reverse complement strand
GACATGCCGATCGCATCGGCGATGCCACACAGGTGCCCTCCGGCGGCACCGCCAAACCCGACGAGCGTCATTCGTCGCGGGTCGCTCCCCTGGGCCGTGCTGACCGTTCGCACCGCTTCGGCCATATGAGTGATCGCGATCTTTAAAAAACCTTCTGCGGCCAACTCGATCGAATCGAACGCATGCTCGCCCAGTTTGGCGTTCACCTCCGCCAGTCGCGATCGCGCCGCCGCGACGTCCAGCGGAAATGGAAATCGATCGCCGGGCAAGCGGCCGAGCACGATGTTCAAATCGGTAACGGTCAGCGGCCCGCCGCGTCCGTAGCATGCCGGTCCCGGGTCGGCCCCGGCGCTTTGGGGGCCGACGACCATACGTCCGTCGACCACGTCACAGATCGATCCGCCGCCGGCCGCGACGGTGTGAATCGCCATCATCGGGGTCAGCACACGAATGCCAGCTTTGCGCGATTCGTATTGGCGGGCAACACGTCCTTCGAAGCGGCTGACATCGGTGCTGGTGCCGCCCATATCGAGCCCGATCGCTGCGGGAGCTTGATACGCTTGGGCGATCTTGCCGAGCGAGACGACGCCGCCGGCCGGGCCCGACAGAATGCTGTCGCGACCNNACCAACTTAATCAGCGGAGCGACAACGCTGGACAGGCTGATGTTTTCAAACCCCAGCGACAGCGCCAAATCGCCGATCTGGCGTTCGTGGGCGTCGTTGACATGAGCATGCAGCAGACAGACGGCGATCGAACGAACACCGCTGTCGTGAATCGATCGCAACGACTCAAGAACCTGTGCATGATCCAGCGGAATGAGCACCTTGCCGTCGGCCGTCAGGCGCTGGTCGATCTCGACGACATGACGGGTCAGCGGCTGTGGTTTGCGGATCGCCAGATCGAACAGTTCGGGACGATTCTGTTCGCCGATTTCCAACAAGTCGCCAAAGCCACGCGTTGTGATCAGCGCCACATCGGCTCCGCGTCGAGTCAGCAGCGCGTTGGTGCCACGCGTGGTGCCCAGCCGCATATCGATCGCTGGCAGCGGATCAGCGATTCGTACAGCCATCAATCGCCGAGCGGCCAAAACCGGTGCCTCAAGCCCTGCATTGAGCTCAATCGTATCGCCGACGCGGGCCATCAAAAAATTGGCATCACCAACCGCACGATCGAGCGTCAATTCATGCCGATCGCGATCGAAGCCAACGACAGGAAACGGCTTGCTGGCCAAGCCGCTGCCGATGCGCGAGAGAAACTCCGCGGTCGCACCACACCAAAAGCCGTCGACATCATCGACCGAAGGGTCGACGCAAACGCGGTCGCCTGAGATGGCGACGACCTTTGCCCGAACGCGTCCGCTGCTGAGCACCTTGGTCGATCGGCGAATCGAATCGACACCGACGACGAAGCAATCGGTAAACGTGCCGCCAACATCGGCCCAGATTTCAGTGATTCGCATAGACTGGGTTACCATCGGTTCGAAATAAAGTGTCGGGCCAAAACAACATTCCCGCCGCAATTTACGGCATCATTTCCATTATGGCTATGACTATGTGGTCTACCCGTATCGGCGGCGATATTGGGCGGCATGAAATAAAAGCTTCTAGGTCTGAGTGACTTGGCTGTTTCGTCGCTCAATCGGTGATCGACCGGGATGGATAAATCAAATGCACCAGGTCGTAATGGATATCAACTGATCGACATGAAATAATTTTGTATTTTTGTCGGATCTCATTGTCCAACCTACGGGCCGCAGAGATACAACCTGCCATCATGGCCATATGGCATCAGTTGTGTTTCAGTCAGTAAAACCGGGCACCAGGGTTCAACGGCTGATCTGCCAGGCAATCATTCCGATAGGATTTGGCTTTGGGCGGGTCTTTAATGCTTAAAGACTGATAATTCGTCTTGTGGGCCGATGATACCAACTTTGCGAGCCTCTTGGGCCAATCGCTTTAGCGCACCGATTCCTACATCACCTAAGTCGCGTGTCCACTGATTCACATACAAGTCGACGTGTTGCATCAGCACTTCGTCGTTGAACTCCTGGGCGTATCGCCGCATCGTTGGCAGTGCCGCATCGCGATCGGCGATCGCATACTCGATCGAGTCGTGAATCACGGCTTGTACGCGACCGATCACGTCATCGCCGAGTTTGCGCCGCGCGATGATTCCGCCAAGTGGCAGCGGTGACCCGGTGGTCGCTTCCCAACGCGTGCCGAGGTCTTCGACCAACGAGAGGTTTTGGTCTTGCCACGTAAAACGCCCTTCGTGAATGCAGACTCCGAAGTCGGCTTGCCGGTTGATCAGTCGCGGCATGATGTCAGAAAAGACAGCTTGTTCGACGCGAGTTGTATGAGGATAAAAAATCTGGAACAACATCATTGCCGTCGTGTGTCGTCCTGGGCAAAGCGTGACTTGAGAGTCATCGCAAGGTTGTTGGTCCGAGCGTGCGGCTAACAGCAACGGTCCAACGCCAAACCCTAGTGCCGACCCGCTGGGCAACACTACGCAAGAATCGGTTAGCAACAGCGCGGCGTGAAAGCTGGCCTTGGCGACATCAAACCCACCAGCGAACAGACGATCGTTCAATTGTTGAATATCTAGTAGTTCGATTTCGAAGTTTAATCCACGCCAATCAACCGCCTTTTCGATCAATGCGTGGAACGCAAAGGTGTCGTTGGGGCAGGTTGATATTCCCAGACGAACGGTTTGTACTGGCCCGTTGCTCATTCCGATTGTCCTTCTTCGTTCATCAAGATCGCATCGACCAAGCTCGCCGCCTGTTTCAATGCCGGTTCGACTTGCCATGTTTTGAAGTCGCGATTCCCCGCGACGTTTGAAATGCCACGCACGATCCGCAGCGGCACTTGCATCAATTGACACGCCACCGCCACACCGAATCCCTCCATGTCCTCTGCCACCGCATTGCGATAAACCTGATGGCGAAGAGCCGCGTGTTGCGCATCGGTCGACGCCGCACAAACGCTTAAAAGCTCGGGTCCGCCGGCGTTCTGCAATTCGATTCGATCGCCAATCGTGACTGACGATAACGGATCGTGCCAGTGCTTCCAGCCCATCGCGGCGGCGTTTTGAAAGCTGTCGCCAAAGCCGACACCGATACCGTCAACGGCAACCGAGCCGAACTCGACAGCCGTGCCGACCTGAACCGACGGTTCAAGTGATCCGGCGATGCCGATTAGGATGACACGGCTTGGGCGGTGCAGTGCGATCAACTGCATCGCCCTGGCGGTCGCGGCAACCAGACCGAAACCGCACAATTCCACATCAGCCGAACGATTGGTCGCGTTGTCGCAATCGCCACGATGATTAAAACCATGCCCGCACCGACTTAAAAAACGGCGTTCCAGTTCAGTTGGGATCAAAATCAGGTCGGGCATCGTTCGAATAATCCTTCGTTGGGGTATTTTCCGCGTTTGCGGAGTTCAGGGGCAGGCGACCGGCGATGCCAACAATCCTGTGCTTTGCAAACGTACCAGCGAGGCAACCGTGCGGGTATGAAATCCGCCCATTTACAGAGCAGATCGAATGAACCGCCGCGTGATGCAATCGTTCGGTTTCTTAAAAACGACCGCAATTGGTGGGCTGTTTTTCTTGTTGCCGCTGATCGTCGTTGGGGTGTTGGCTGGCCAATTGGCACGGATCGTCTGGGTGG
Organism: Planctomycetaceae bacterium UBA6163; assembly: GCA_002428205.1. GTDB lineage: Bacteria > Planctomycetota > Planctomycetia > Pirellulales > Pirellulaceae > UBA6163. Next base: position 4,538 of record DIUH01000214.1, on the reverse strand, counting down.
TCGCCGTTGAAGTCAACGGATTTCTGCCGACCCAAACCGCAGTCGGCTATGCGATCGTAATCGCGATTTCGATCGGTTTAATCGTGTTTGCCTGCTTCGCTTGCGGCGTTTTCGCACGTCGACGATTCGCTCGCAAGTTCAGCGAATCGGTCGAGAAGTATGTCTTGATGATGTTCCCCCGGTACGCGATTTTGAAAGAGCAGTTGACCGGCAATATTGGGGGTGACGTGCTGCGAAATACGTTGCAACCGGTGTTGGTCCGTTTGCCAGGTCATTCAAGACTTGGGTTCGAAGTCGAACGCCAAGCCGAACATGAAGATGCCGGGGGCGCGGTGCGGGAATCGGTAACGGTGTTCCTGCCGGGGTCGCCAGACCCGTGGTCCGGTTACACGATCATCGTCCAGTCGCATCACGTCGAACAGTTGGCCAGCCCGTTCGGAGAAACCGTCGGCGCACTGGAGCAACTCGGCCGTGGCACACAGCACCTGATCCACCGATACCGAGGCAATTTCACGTCGCTGGAAGCGACACCGCGGTAGTCAACATTCCGCGAAACGACTTTACAGCGAAACCCAACCGGGCCTGCCGGGGCGCGTGCCGCGACGACGATGGGCCGCAACGACTTGCGGCATCCATAGCAATTGCTCGACGACCGCCAGTAAAGATCCAGGGTCGATCGGTTTGAATAGGCAACGCGTTGTTCCGCCCAGCGAGTCGATTCGTTTTTCCAATCCGACCCATCGCTGGTCAGCGATCAAAACGGCCGGAAGTTCCGATTCGCCGACCATCGAACGCAAATTGGCCAGCAAATCGAGCATACCCGGGGCATCGTCGCCGACATCACAGACGACCATATCGATTTTGTCCAGCCGCATCGCTTCGGTCGCAGCCGTTGGTGTTCGCGCACAGATGCACGAATAACCGTCGGTATCCAGGACGCCCGCCAGTGCGATCAATGACAGTGGTGTCGTATCGATCACCAAAATCGTTCCGCGGTTTTTGCTCAAGCCCGGCGTATCGGAATCAGTAAGATTGTCGGGCTCTGCACTCGCTGCACCACCGTCTGTGCGAACGATCTGCTGTGCCGCGGCAGCGTTATTCGCGTCGGAATCGCTTTGCCTGTGGTTGGGTTGGGGTTTCGCAATGGCGTCCGATGGGTCTGGAGCGTCCGGCATGATTGCACCTAATTACGGTATTGACGCTGCGATTCTTTCGCCTCGTGAACGCCAAGTATTCATCTCTCGCCAAGCGATGCAATCCCGGTTTTTTGGTTTTGCGACCCGCGCTAACGGCAAACACGTCAAACGATACCGTCCCAAGGGGATGACAACACGCTAGGGTTTAGTGCTTGCCCCAACCGTTTTTCTGGCTGGGTTTGATGGCAAGGCGGTAAACCGTGAACAGGCAAACACCGCGAGTGATCTGCAACAATCAAGTTTTTTCACAGGATTTTATGATGAATCAAAGCGGAGTCTATTTGTTGAACTTCGCCAGCACCCTGTACCTTGTCGGGCTGATTTGGACCGTCCAAGCGGTACATTACAAGCTGTTCGATCGTGTGGGAACCGACGCGTTTGTTCGCTACGAGACCGACCACAATCAACTGATCACACCGATCGTCGGCCCGGTGATGTTGGTCGAATTGGCGACATCCGTTCTGCTCGTTTTCGGTTACGCACCGGCGTGGATGCCGCGCTGGGTCGCGATTGGCGGACTGGTCGCGGTCGGCATGATTTGGGCATCGACTATTTTTCTGCAGGTTCCCTGCCATAACCGTTTGCTCAGCGGGTTCGATCTGGCAACCTACCAGCGATTGGTCAACACGAATTGGATTCGCACCCTGCTATGGTCAGCCCGTGGGGCGGTATTGTTGTACATGCTCTGGCAGGCGATGAGCAAACCGTTTGATTCGAATCTTTAATGCTTCGGAAAAGTAAGATAAGCGGGCGAGTGGGCCGGTAAATCTTTGCCAATAGATATTATAAGAATTGGTCTTGATGCGGCTCCCTATGATCCGAAGGCTTCGATACCTAAGCGTTTGCGTTTGGCTGCCACGGCGCTAGGTGTGATTCCAAGTTCTTCTGCCAAATGGCTGTCGGGTGCCTTGCCAAGTTTTTTGATGACGGCCTTTGACCACAAGTTTTCCCTCATTTGGTATTTTCCGGTGCGTTGCTGGTGTCGAATGCGATACGCCGCAACCGTTCCCACTTGGCACTTTAATAGTGATGCGATTTCGCGATCAGAAACCTTTCCGAACATGGCCTTGACCTCGTCGGTCCATACAGACGCGTTGCGCTTCTTTGTAAAATTGTCAATTCCTAATTCTCGTCGCTTTAACATCACCCGGCGGCGATGGAGCCCGAGTTTCTTAGCGACTTGTGTATCGGGAGACTTTCCCAACAGTGCGATTTCGGCGGCGGTCCAGGTGCGACCATGGCGATTCGGACCGAAACTTGCGATGCCTAGCGAGCGACGCTGATTTCCAATCGTCGTCACATTAACACCCATCTCCTCAGCAAGAACCGAATCTGGTACCCGGCCCAGTTTTGCTAATTGACGTTTGCCCCAAACGGTGCGAGTCTCGCTCTGAGACGCACCAAACGGAGGTATATTGCGGCGATAACGTTGGCGAGTGACCGCATTGACGGTCACACCAAGACGCTTGGCCACTGTCGCGTCGGAGGCGGTGCCCAGTAATGCGACCGACGAATCATCCCAAGCAAGTCGAACTGCTGGCGTTTTGCGATTTGGTTTGATTGATTTTCCCACGCGGATCACGCTTCGGGGTTGGAGGCATAGCGGTAGTAGAATCGCGGGCAGTAGAAGGGGAAATGCGAATTGTAAATTAACGTTTGCATGCCATTTCTAACATCCACTGTACGATTCGCTCAGTCGCTTTCCCATCGCCATAAGGATTGGGACAAGGGGAATCGCTGGCGACAAACCGTTTCGGTTGTTTTAAAAGAGCGGAAACGCGATCGACGATTCGCTTGCGATCGGTACCGACAAGCTCAGCCAGTCCTGATTCGACCGCTTCGGGTCGTTCGGTCTTTTCGCGAGTGACCAGAACTGGCACGCCCAATGACGGCGCTTCCTCTTGCACGCCGCCAGAGTCGGTCAAGATCACGTGAGCCCGATCCATCAACCAAACGAACTCGGGATAATCCGCCGGCGGTACCAGGTGTACGTTGCTGATGTTGCTCAGCAATTCGCCGACCGGACCGCGAATGTTTGGGTTCAAGTGAACCGGATAAATGAACTCGACCCCGGGATGTGCCGCCGCTAAGTCGCCGATCGCACCGCAGATTGCTGCGATCGCATCGCCGTAATTTTCGCGACGATGGCCGGTGATCAAGACCAGCGGACGGTTGTCGATCATCGGGTATTTGGCCAGCCATTTGTCCTGGTTCTGTCGCTGGTCCTGGGCGGTGATCAGCAACGAATCGATTACGGTATTGCCGGTGATGCGGATTGATGATTCGGCGATTCCCTCCCGGCGAAGTGCAGCCGCAGCTGTTTCGGTCGGCGCACAGTGAAAACTGGCTAACAATCCTGTGACACGGCGATTGAACTCCTCGGGCCACGGCGCACGCAAATCGCCCGTTCGCAGTCCCGCTTCGACATGCACAACGGGAATGTGGCGATAGAACGCCGCCATCGATGCAGCCAAAACGGTCGTCGTGTCGCCTTGGGCGACGATGCGATCGACGGGTTGCTCGGTGATCACGCGGTCGATCGCGGTCAAACACTCGGCGGTCAAGTTGGCCAGCGTCTGATTCGCCTTCATCAGTCCGAGGTCGATGTCGGGTTGGATGTCGAAGTAGTGAAAGACTTGGTCGAGCATTTCGCGGTGCTGGCCGGTGCTGCAGACGAGCGGCTCGATCGCGGGATGTGTGCGACAAGCGAGGATCAGCGGAGCGAGCTTGATCGCTTCGGGGCGTGTGCCGACGACAATCAACGGGCGGATGGGGGGGTGAGTTGGCATGCGATCGAAAGTTCGTGGATCCTAAAATTGCCCGTCACGGACGACAAAATGCGACGGGCAGGGCGTTGTGGTAGCTGGTTCGGGGGCCCAGCAGCCAATAAAGTATATTGCCGCAAAAATCGCGTTCGGGCTTTAGGTAAAGCCCCCTGCGGGATATACATACAGCCTAATACCGACTTGTCGGTGCCGCTTCGACATAAAAAAATTAAAGAATGATGTCAGACCACTGGAAATCGCTCGCTAATCAGTTTGGGATCCCCGGTCCGGCCGATCCCCCTGAAATCGAAAAACAGGTGGAGCGTCAGCCGGCGCCCGCCGCTTCCCAGCCTTCCGCAGTCGCTCCATCGGCTCCGCCAGCCTACAACCCGCCGCAACCTGCCGCTGCGGTACCACCGGCACCGCGGCCGGTCGATGACCGCTCGGCCCGCAAGCGATCGAGCATGTGGGGCGACGATTCGGAGGCCGATTCGCCGCTAGCGCCGAGTCCCCGGGAAGAACAACGTCCGGTGTCGATCGCACCTCGTGCCGAACAGCCGCCGCGTGTTGAGCCGCC